>JBCDGG010000001.1:0-79323 GCA_038757905.1 Pseudomonadota bacterium
CGCGATTGCCGGGATGTGCTCGGCCCTCGGCGGCGTGATGCTCGCAGGCTATGCCAACCAGGCCTATCAGTCGATGGGCGATCCCTTCCTGCTGCCGACGATCGCGGCCGTCGTCATCGGGGGCACGTCGATCCTTGGGGGCCGCGGCGGGCTCTTCGGCACCATTGGCGGCGCGCTCTTCATCACGCTCCTGACATCGATCCTCTCGGTGATGCAGATCGAGGATGCCTGGCGCAACATCATCTTCGGGGTCATCATCCTGGCGATGCTTCTGTTCCAAACCCTTCGAAAAGGAGCGCGGGCATGAGCGGCGTCCCGGGATACATCACCATCGATCCGCGCTTTGAGGGCTTCGTCGACACCGCGCGCCCGCCAGAGGTGATCGCCGACGGCTGCACCTGGACCGAAGGGCCGGTTTGGCTCGACGGCGGCCTTTACTTCAACGACATCCCCAACAAACGCATGCTGCGCTGGACGGAGGGCGACGGCGCAAGCGTCGCGCTGCCCAACAGCGAGTTCGCCAACGGCAACACACTGGACCTCTCCGGCCGGATGGTCTCCTGCGAGCATGGCGGCCGCCGGGTCATCCGGCGCCAAGATCCGCACGACGCGAACGCGGTCGAGGTGATCGCGGACCGGTTCGAGGGCAAGCGCCTCAACTCTCCGAACGACGTTGTCGTCCGCTCCGACGGCACGGTCTGGTTCACCGATCCGCCCTACGGCATCAACTCCGATATCGAGGGCTACGCCGCCGAGAGCGAAATCGGCGGCTGCTACGTGTTCCGCGTCGGCACCGACGGGCGCCTCGACGCCGTCGCCACGGATTTCGACAAACCGAACGGGCTGGCCTTCTCGCCCGATGAGAGCCGGCTCTACATCGCCGATTCCGGGGCCATTCGCGGCGCCAGTTTTCCGGGCATCGACTATGACCGGCCGCATCACATCCGCGTCTTCGACGTCGCCGGTACCACGCTGACCAATGGCCGGGTCTTCGCCGTCGTCGCGCCGGGGGTGCCCGACGGGTTCCGTGTCGACACCGAGGGCTATGTCTGGACCTCGGCTCTCGACGGGATACACTGCCTTTCCCCCGAGGGCGCGCTGATCGGCAAGATCACCTTGCCGCAGCAGACCTCCAACATCGCCTTTGGCGGTCCCGAGGGCCGCACGCTTTTCATCACCTCGTCGGACAAGGTCTACCGCGTCGAGAGCACCCGCCGCGACGCTGCCCATGCCCTGCGAGAAACCAGCAGGAGCGCCCTATGACGAAGCGCGTTGCCGTAATCGGGCTTGGGTCCATGGGCTACGGCATGGCCATCTCGTGTCTGAAGGCCGGGTTCACCGTCCATGGCTTTGACATCACCGCAGACCGCGTCGCGCGGTTCATCGCCGACGGGGGCGCTGATGGCGACCTGGGTGAGGTCGCGCCGCGCCTTGATGCCGTGGTGGTCGTCGTGCTGAACGCGCAGCAGGCGGAAGCGGTGCTCTTTGGCGCGGCGGGCGTCGTCCGGCACCTCAAGCCCGGGGCGGTCGTCATCTGCTGTGCAACCGTCCCGCCGCATTTCGCGCGCGAGATGGAGGAGCGGTGCCACGCGGCCAGCGTGCACTACCTCGATGCACCGGTGTCCGGCGGGTCGGTCAAGGCCGCTCGGGGGGCGCTCGGCATCATGGCCGCGGGCCGGCCGGAGGCGTTCGAGGCCGCTCAGGGCATCCTCGACGCAACCGCCGAGACGGTCTTCACCCTGGGCGACAGCGCTGGCGCGGGCTCGGCCATGAAGGCGGTGAACCAGCTCCTCGCCGGGGTCCACATCGCGGCCATGGCCGAGGCGCTCACCTTCGGCATGACCCAGGGCGTCAGCCCTGACAAATTCGTCGAAGTGATCTCGCAATGCGCCGGCACGTCCTGGATGCTGGAAAACCGCGCGCCCCATGTGGTCGACGGCGATTACACCCCGCACAGCCAGATCAACATCTGGCCGAAAGACCTGGGCATCGTTCTGGAGGCGGCGAAGGATGCAGGCTTTCACGCGCCGATCACCTCGGTGGCGCTGGAGCAATACAAGCGCGCCGTCGCCATGGGCCTCGGCCCCGAGGACGACGCTGCCATCGCCAAAGTCTATGCGCGCGAGGCGGGGATTGTCCTGCCGGGGGAAGCCTAGATGAAGCTCGGCTGCATCGGCGACGACTTCACCGGATCGAGCGACCTCGCCAATACCCTGGCCAAGGAGGGCATGCGCGTCGTGCAATATACCGGCGTGCCCGACGGCCCGGCGCCCGAAGCCGTCGAGGCCGGGGTCATCGCGCTGAAGACCCGGTCGATTGCTCTCGCCGACGCGGTCGCGCAGTCCCTCAGAGCGCTCGAATGGCTGTTGGCCCAGGGCTGCACGCAGATCTTCTTCAAGTATTGCTCGACCTTCGATTCCACGCCCGAAGGCAATATCGGCCCCGTGATCGATGCGCTGGCCGAGTCGCTGGCGGCCGACCGCGTGATCGTCTGCCCGGCCTTCCCGGGGACCGGCCGGTCGGTCTATCAGGGGCATCTCTTCGTCGGGGACCGGCTGCTGAACGAAAGCGGGATGGAGAACCACCCGCTGACACCGATGACCGATGCCGATCTCCGCCGGTGGCTCGCCCCGCAAACGCGTCATGCCGTCGGCCATGTGGGGGCGCTGACCGTGTTCCAAGGGGCCGCGGCAATCGCCGATGCGCTTGCCGCCGAGCGGGATGCGAACAAGGCCCTGATCGTCGTCGACGCGATCCGCGATGAAGACCTGCGCGCGATCGGGCGCGCCGCGCAGGGCCTCAAGCTCATCACCGGCGGCTCCGGGGTTGCGCTCGGGCTTCCGGCCAATTTCGGCGCCGCGCCCCGTGCGCCGGATTGGACGGGTCAGCCGGGCAAAGCGCTCGTGTTCTCCGGCTCGTGTTCCACTGCGACACGGGGACAGGTGGCCTATCACGTGGCGCGCCACCCCGCGCGCGAGCTGCCAGCGGAGGACATCATCGAAGGCCGGCTGGAGCCGCGCGACGTCATCGACTGGGCGATGGAGGCCAACGGCCTCCCCCTGATTTACAGCTCCGCCGAGCCCGCGTCGGTGGCGGCGGTGCAAGAACGGTTCGGGCGGGAGCGGTCCGCCGCCGCCATCGAGGCCTTCTTTGCCGCCTCGGCCCGTCTCGCCGTTGAGGCCGGGGTGACCCGGATCATCACCGCTGGGGGCGAGACGTCGGGCGCCATCGTCGAAGGCCTCGCCCTGGGCGAGCTTGCTATCGGCCCCGAGATCGATCCCGGCGTCCCGGCCCTGCGCGCGGAGGCAAGCCTCGTCGCGGCGCTCAAGAGCGGCAATTTCGGCGCCGTGGACTTCTTCGAAAAAGCCGACCGGGTGCTGCGGGGATGAGTGAGGCACGCCTGCGCGAAACGCTATGCCGGATGGCGGCCTCCCTGTTCGACCGGGGCCTTACCCACGGCAGCACGGGCAACATCTCTGCCCGGACGGAGGATGGCGGGCTTCTTGTTTCCCCGACGGGCACGAGCTTCGGCCGGCTCGACCCTGCGCGCCTCAGCCGGTTTGACGCCCGCGGGACGCTCATCGACGGCGACAAGCCCACCAAGGAGATGCCGCTGCACACCGCGTTCTACGACACGCGCAGCACTGCGGGCGCGGTTGTGCATCTCCATTCCTGCCACTCGGTGGCCCTGTCGATGATGCCGGACGCCGATCCCGACAACTTCCTGCCGCCGCTGACGCCCTACGCCATCATGCAGCTGGGGCGAGTCAAGCTCCTGCCGGTGTTTCTGCCGGGCGATCCGGCCATGGGGGAGGCGGTGCGCAGTCTGGCCGGCAAGCGGTCGGCGGTGATGCTTGCCCATCACGGGCCGGTCGTGGCGGGCAGGGATGTCGAAGCGGCCTGCAACGCCATCGAGGAGTTGGAGGCGACGGCCCGCCTCGCGCTGTTGACCCGGGGCACCCCCGCGAAATCCCTGTCCGACGCCGAGGTGCAGGCAGTGGTACGCGGGTTCAACGTGGAGTGGGAGGCATGATGCGGTTTTCCGCCAATCTGGGGTTTCTGTGGGCCGACCGCCCTTTGCCCGCGGCGATCCACGCGGCGGCCGAAGCGGGTTTTGACGCGGTCGAGTGCCACTGGCCCTATAACACGCCCCCAGAGTCGGTGCGCGCGGCACTGGAGAGCACCGGCCTGCCCATGCTCGGGCTCAACACGATCCGCGGGGCGGCGGGCGAGAACGGCCTCGCAGCCCTTCCGGGGCGGGAAAGCGCGGCACGCGCCGCTATCGACGAGGCCATCGCCTATGCCGACGCCGTCGATGCCCGTGCGATCCACGTCATGGCGGGCTTTGCCGACGGGGCAGAGGCGCATCGGGTTTTCCTGGAGAACCTGGGCTACGCCTGTGGCGCTACTCCGCGCACGATCCTGATCGAGCCCCTGAACCGGCACGACGCGCCGGGGTACTTCCTGCAGACGACAGATCAGGCGATGCGCGTGATCCACGCCGTCGGCGCGGCAAACCTGAAGCTCATGTTCGACTGCTACCATGTCGGGCGGACCGAAGGCGATGTCCTGACGCGCTTGGAGACGCTTCTGCCTTCCATCGGCCACATCCAGTTCGCGTCGGTGCCCGATCGGGGCCCGCCCACGGAGAGTGAGCTGAACTACGACGCGATTTTCAGGCGGATCGAGGAGCTCGGCTGGCCACACCCGCTCGGCGCGGAATACCGGGTGATCGGCGCGACGGATGAGAGCACGGAGTGGCTGTCACGTTGGCAGGACGCTTGAACCGGCCCAAGAGCGCTGCGTCTCGGCTGCCGCTTTGTCGTGCTTCGCCCGGCGCTTGCAGCGAACGATAGAGAGGTATCGCGGGAGTCCCAGCCAGAGTGTCGCAGCGGATGGCGGGTTCTCGGAAGCGGGTGGCGTGTCGAGCAGGCGCGCGGCGAGGCGGTGATGTCGGTGAACAGCGGCAACTGCCGAGCGGTGCACGCGCACGGTCTGATGGGATGAGCGCGCCAAGCCGCGGTCAGGTCGAGGATTGCCTATCCCTCATTGCCATAATCTGCAGCCACGTCGCCTGCGCGGGCGGCCAGCACGTGTGCATGCCGGCTTGTCGGCGCCCTAAGGGTATAGGATCCACAGCGGCAGGCCAAAACGGCCCGCCGCGGCCTTGTTCGCGGTGTTCCACCCGCGGCCTAGCGCGCCCTCACCAGGCGATACGCCCTTGCGGCGTTACCCGGTTGAGGCATTGGCCGGCATCCATTCCTGTTTGTCCCAGGTCCCGTCAAAGCCGTTGCGGGCGATGCTCGCCTTGGCCTCCATGGCGTCGGCATAGGTCTGGAAGCTGGCATGGGCTTCGCCGTCCGCGTTCAACGGCTTGAGACGCCCAAAGGCTTGCATGCAGGTCGTCGCAGAATCGACGGCACGGATATAGATCGCCCGATCAGGCTCTATGATCGCGACGAGATCGGGTTTCTCGTAGTCCGGCTCTTCGCCCGTCTTGCCAGCCTTCTCCCACTCCTCCTTGTCCGAGCGGAACTTCGTGCTCGCCTCGGTCTGCCGTTTCTCATTCTCGACCACGGCGGCGGCATTTGCCTTGGTCGCCCTCAGGATCTCGGCCGCGAAAGCCTCTGCCGCCGTTTCATAGCCGCCAAGCGCGCCGGACACGCCGGAATAGTCGAACTCGGCCAGCTTGGCGTCTGTGACGGCAGCGCGATAGAACTTCAGGAAACTGCGGAACTCGAACTCGATATCGCCGGGATGCCACTTGTCGCTGACCGGCACGGCGCGAAGCAGCACCGGGTCGTCGGCGTAGATCATCTCCAGGTATTCCACGACCTTGTTCACGTTGGTTTCCGGCTGGGCGAGGGTCCGGGCGTTGAGGCCGCAGCGCCGCATCGCTTCCTTGGCGATCGCATTGCCGTCCTCGACCGCACCCCAGGCCATGGCGTATTTCGACAGCGTGGGGTTCGACCGCATCGTCTGTCGAATGGCCTTGCGGTTCTGCGGGTTCTCCAGCGCCTTCTTGTAGTCCTTCCACGCCTTTTCCATCTCGGCGATTTCGACCACTTTCGCCGAAACCTCCAGCACGCTTTCGGCGAGATCTGCACCGGCGGCGACGGCATAGCCGACGGGCGCGGCTTGCCCGGCCAGCTTCGTGGCTTCGCCCGCAACCTTCACCGCCTGGATGCCGACCTTGATGTTGGCGATGATCACCTGCTTTTTCTGCAGGCCCAACCGGTTCATCATCGCATCCATCTGGGCGGTGCGCGCTTTCTGCGCATCGCCGACATTCTCCAGCCAGATCACCAGCTGCTCCGCGTGCTTGATGGCCTCGCCGATGGAGAAGACAAGCTGCGTGACGGCCGCCACGAGCCCCATCCCGGGGACGAGTTCGGCCACAAACCCTGGGCCGCCGGCGACGATCTTCTTGGCCAGGTTGAACATCATCTCGTCGCGCTTGTAGACGGCGACGATCCTTTCGAGGCTGTCGACCCGGCGGCGCTCCGCGAGATCGAGCTCCTCATCCTCGTTATCGGGATCGGCGAAACCGTATTCCAGCGCTTCGGCGAAAGCCCGGTCTTCCTGACGCATGAACTCCTGGAAGTTCTCCTCCTGCAGCTTCGCGTATTCTTCCTTCTTCTCCTCCAGCTTTTCCTTGTCGATCTTGCCGGAGACCTTCTTTTGCTGCTGGGCAAGCTTCACGACCTCGTCGAGCGTTTCGGAATGCTCGGTCGCTGTCTCCAGGCCCCCGGTGACTTCCTCGGATTTCGGGGCAGAGATCGTGGCGCTCAGCTCCGCCGCCCCGCCGAGCAACGTCACAAGCGCGCCGGTCGGATCGTCCTTGAACTGTTTGGCCGCGTCCTTGGCCTTGGGCAGCGATTTGATGCTCTGGCCGATGATGTTGCCGATCTCGGTGACCTGGTCGTCGCCCAGCCCGCCCATGCTGCTAGAGATCGACTCTGCGATCGCATCGAGGCCGCCGTCGATGTCGCCCTTGGCAAAGAGCGCCCCGGCCTTTGAAGTCTTGATTGCTCCGGCGACGAGACCGTTGATCAGGGCCGCCGTTTCTTCGTCCAGCGTCGCGCCGAGGATCTCGGAGACGGCGCCGTTGATGGCCTCGACGACCGCGAACCCATCCTGCTCCTGCAGCGCGCCCTTCACGATCCCGGCCGAGGAGGTCATCCCGATCTTGACCCAGCCGATGATTTCGGCGGCCTCCTTCGCGCCGGAGACCACATCCTTGTTCTCCGTCAACGTTCCAATGGCCGAAGAGAAGCTCGCAGCCGATCCCGCGACCGAAAGCAGGCCGGTGCCGATCGCCATCGCATCGTCGAAGTGCTGCATGAACTTGCCGTAGTCGCCAAGCTCCTTCGAATACTCCTGCAGCCGCTCTTCGTAGTATACGTTGGCTTCGTCGAAGGTGCGTTTGACCTCGGAATACTTGTCCGGAATGAAGCTCTCGGGCATCAGCCCTTCGCGCTGCAGCGGATTCCACAGGTCTTCCGCCATGCGCCGTTGCGCAATCTTCAGGTCGGCCTCGTAGGTCTCCATCTCCTTGGCGTACTTCTTGCGCTGCTCGGGCGTGGAGGGCTCGACAGGCATCTCCGGCTTTGCCGGTTCGGCGTAGTACGGGTTCTCTGCCTTGAGCTGTTCCTGAAGGCGAAGGAGATTCTCGTAGTTCTTTCGCAGGACCGCCAGATCCTGTTCGTTGATGTTCTTGAGATTGGGGCCGTCCGCCCACGTATCGAAGTCCTTCATCGGATCGTGGTTCGGGTCCATCAAGGTCAGCTCTTTGGGTTTGCCGACGAGGTCGCGAAACGCGTCCTCGACCTTGTTGGTCTTCATCTGGACCTTGATCTGTCCGAAAGCGTTGCGCAGGTTCTCGGCCTCTTCGGCCATCTGCTTGCTGATCGTTTCCTGCCCTTCAAGGCGGTTTGCGGCGTCCTTGATGGCGTTTTCGGATTGGGCCATGACACCTGTCATGTCGCTCAACCACTTCTTCTGGGTGGCGGAAAGGACGTCAGACACCGCGCTGTACCTCCAAGTCGATCTGGTTGAGGGCCCTGTAGGCAGGGGATGCAAAGCCCGGCACATTGAACGGATTCAAGATGCAGGCCTTCATCAGCGGGTTTGCGGTGATCCGGTCACGGTTGAGCCGGACCATGTTCAGCGCAACCTCTCGCTGGCGCAACCGATCGCGGTCGATCGAGGTATCGCTGCCCAGCACCTGGGCCGGGGTCTTGAAGGCCTCTGTGTCGAAAGTCCCGAGAAGCTCTTTCACCTTCGCATCGAAGTCCTTGATGCCCTGGGTGTAGTTCTTCTTCTCTTCGCCGTCCTCCAGCTTGCCGACGAAGTCGTTGCTGATCGTCCGGACCAGCGTGCCACGGTTCTCGTCCAGCCGGCCAAGGGCCGCCTTCCAGATCTCATTCATCTTGGCCAGCGACTTGTGGTCGATCTTGGGGGGATCTTTCAGGATCGTCTCCATCCGCTGCTGATAGCCCCTGTAGCGCTTTTCGGCGCTTGCACTATCCATCGAGCGTTTCGAGGGATCCTTGGCTTTGACGTCTTTCTTGAGATCGGACAGGAAGGACGACACCTGTTTCATGAGCCCCTCGTAATCGTCCTTGTGCGACTTGGCCGATTTCGAGTTCTTGTACTGGGCCTTGGACACCTCTTTCCATCCGGCGGCCGACTGCTGAAGCTTGCTCAGGGCCAGCGTCTCTTCGTCCTTGGCAGCGATACTCTCCTTGTACTCTTCCGTCAGTTCCTTGAGCGCCTGCATCGACTCCACCGAGCCGCCCTTCAGGCGCTTCAGCATCTCCGTGATCGCGACCTGCGCGTTGCCGATCTTCTTCTCGGTGGGCTCCCTCCAGCTCACGGCCTCCTTGGTCAGGAAGCTTTCGGCATCGTCGAGTTCTTTCTTCAACGCGCCGTCATAGCCCTGGAACTTCTCGCCCTGTGCCTTGATCTGCTCCTTGAGCGCGGTCTCGACGTCCGCGAGTAGCTTGCGGGCTTCGTTGATCCGGTTGCGCTGGCCGTCGATCCAGACATGTTGGGCCGCTTCGCGCTTTTCCTCCTCGCCGCATCGGACGACGAGATCGGCCGCCTCCGAGCGCGCGGTGGCCGGGCGCTTGGATGGCCATTCCTTCTCGAAGGTCGTGACCTCGGTGTCGAGCGCCTGCCAGGCATTCACGCGCACCGTGTCCTTCTTGCCGTGGCGCTTGCCGACGATCTTCTTGGCCGACGCAATGGCCTTCTTCACCTCTCCATTGATCAGGCCCATGGACCCCAGATCGTTGGCCAGGTTCTCGGCGTCCTCGACCATCTTTTCGACGGCCGGCAGCACCTTCATGTTCTTGCCGGCATTGAGCACTTTGCGGGCCTCGTTGGCCACGAAGGCGAACTCGTCACCCTGTTCGGGCAGGGCCTCCTTGGCGTGCTCCTTGCGGTATGCCTCGACCACTTTCCACATCGCGTCGAGGCGCTTGTCGAGCTCTTCCTTTTTCTTGTTGTAGGCGCCGGTCGCGTCGATGCGCGCGCCCCGGATCTCGTTGGCGAAGTCATCGACGGACTTCTTCAAACCGGCGAGATCGGGGTTTTCCGGCTCGGCGGCCTGGCGCAGCTCCTGGGCCCGCTTGACCAACGCGCCTGCATTCGGAACCTCCCAGTTCTGCAGCATGGTGAGCTGTCCGCTCATGCTGTCGAGATCCAGCCGGATGGCCTCGGCCAGTTTGACGTTCTCGATATGCGTCTCGATCTTCTTCCGGTCGCCCACGAAGTCAGTCAGCTCTTTGCGCAGATCCGTCGCGGTCTGCTCGATGTTCTGCACCGCGTCGCCGATGATGCTCTTGGCCTCTTCCAGCGTCGTGTCGCCGGCGCGGGCCGCGGCAACCAATGGGTTGAGCGTGCCCACCGCGCTGGAAACGGCGCGCTCCATCTTCAAGGCAAGCTTGGGTTCCGGGATCTCCAGATCGGTCTGATCGAGAACCTTGCGCATGTCCTCGACGGCTTTGTCGACCTCGCCGCGAAACTCCTCCGCGATATCGTAGATCTTGCCCAGCCCCTTGCTCACGAAGAACTGGACTTGGCCGTCGATTGAGAACTTGGCGGCGTTCTTTTCTTCTTGCTCAATGTGCTTGTTCAGATCGAGCGTGATCTTCTGCAACTCGAGCGTGGCCTTGGCGATATTGTCCTTGGTCTTGCCCTTTCCTTTGATGATCTCGTCGGTCTGTTCGACCTTGCGAATATAGGTCCCCCGCATGGTGTCTTTTTCATGCAGGCCAGAGATCTTCTTTCCAATGACCGCGCGCGCGCGCTGATAGATCTCCAACAGCTTCGTCAGTTCCGCGTTCTTCTTCTCTTTGTGAATGACGAGCTTTCCCGTCTTCAGAACGTACTTCTCGAGGAAGTTTCTCTGCAGCGGCGTCAAATTCTGTATGACAGTATCGCTCAACTTACCTGATCCCTGTTGTTCCCGCCGCACGCCGGGCCATCGCGCATCGTCGGCCCCGTATGCCTGGCGGGTTGTCATGCCATGGGAGGAGTGACCCTCAGAGGTTCCTCCGCGGTCGAGACCGGGGGATCGTGCACGCTGTCACACCCCCTTCTCGACCGCCTTGAGGGTGGTTTGTGCGCAGGTTCCTTGTCAAGGTCTCAGGCGGCCGTGCGGTCACGATTTTGGGTACGGCGCATCCACCGCAGAACCGGTGCGCGCGTCCACATCCTCCGGCAGGCAAGGGATACCCGAGCCGCAGTCCAGGGAGCATCCGCACGGCAACCGCACCGGCCGGTCAAGCGCGGCCGAGACCGCGGCCAGCGTCAACAGGCATGGAACAAACCCCTGTGTCTGAACCAAGTCTCCAATCCAACCGGCCTGATCACGCAGAACTGACGCTCGACACGCTCGGTCTGACGGACGCCGCCCGGTGCAAGAAGGCTATGTGGAGACTGCTCGATTGGATCTGCTGAGGCCCGAACGGGCGGAGCTTAATCGCCCCTTTCCGCGCCTGCATCGAATGTCCGACGATTGCGACTGGATCCGCGACGCTAGTCCTGGCCCGGTAGGCATCCTTCTTCCGACGGATCATGCGCTCCTGTTCGGTCGAATGCCATTGTTGAAAAGCGTTGCACGCGGCACCATGCAAACACGATGTCACATACAGGAAGCTCTTGATGGCCCGTCCAATTCTCATGCCCGCTGCAGTGTTTGCCCTTTTGCTAAGTGTCGGCTGTGTGCCCAGTACACAGGGAGGCGCGGCAACCGAACTTCCCGAGAGCGTCGTGCAGACAGGTACAACTGAGGACCTCAAACCGTACTATGTGCTGTCCTTCACCACGCCGGGCGAGGGGCCGGGCACGTCGAATGCGCCGGTCATGGATAGTGCGACGCAGGTCCAAACGCTGCGCAGTGTCTGTCCGGGAGGCTATCAAGAACGTTTTCGGGGACCGGTTGGCGATTCAAGCGAAGTTCGCGTTGGGTTTTTCTGCACCTAGTCATTCGCAGCGGGATGCGCGTCGCCGACAACCGACAACAGCTAAGCCTTAGGCGCGGCCCGAGGCGTCCTGCGGACGCACGCGCCGATAATGCCCCTTACGATCGGCCTCTCGTGCCAGTCTCCGGGTTATCTCGTGAACTTCTCAGGAGTTCAGGGTTTTTCCGCAGTTACTCCCGCGCACAAGGTGGAAGGATGTAAGTGAAACTCCGCGCTGTGTCCGAGGTGCCCGAGGCTTTCGCGATCACGGTCTTAGCTTCGAGCAGGCTTGCGGTTCCGCTGGTGTAGCTTGCGCGGACGTCGGTACGACCAGCGACCATGAACTCCGCAAGAACGCGTGTTCATCCCTCTTCAAGTCGCGCAGCCCATGCTGTAGACGGCGCTCGTTCCTCCACCAGCCACCTTTGCGAGCCTGAGCGCTTTACTACGAAAAGGGCGTTTGAGAGCAATGAAGTGCCAGAGATTACTATCGCCCAAGAGTTCGCCTAACCCATTGTTGTCTTTGCCTCCTCGATGCCCGAGCCTCCATGGATATGCCCAAGTGTCCGGTCGAAAGCGGGGCCAGTTCAAGCAGTGAGCTGTATGGATGCAGGGTGTCTCCCCGAACGGCGTACACGACCTCACAGTGGCTCTTGGATGGCAATGCCAATCAGTCGTTTCCTTCGCATTCCCCGCCGGGCGTATCCCAGACGCGGGATTCTGTGTGCTTGAGACTATCCTCTACTCATCCGCAGCGGGTATGATCGCTGCAAGGCCGTCTTCAACGTTCAGACCGTGAGCCACAGCGATCCGTGCGATGTGGACACCGAAGACACCGCGCAGTTCCCCGACAGCGCCATTGAACTCCCAACTCGCAAAATGTCCCATCTCAGCACCGTGCATGACGACCCGATCATCGCGTCCAACCGTGTCCATGAACTTCCTACATGCAGCCCGAAGCGCTCGGATGCTTTGTGCGATTTCGCTGCCAGCTTCGGCTGTTTGAAGCAGGTCAGTTAGGAAGTGTCGAATGTCCATAACGGAGTGAACGCAGTGGTGCGGCACCTCCATTTCGGAAGGATTGTAGAGAACCCGTCGATCTTCGAGAAAGGTAATCAACTTTCGTGCGGTCGTGACTTGAGCTTCAGGAGGGTTCCAAGAGATCCCACCAATTGGACTACTCAGTCCTGTCACCCGCGACATCACCTCCTTGAACTTCATGATTTCCTCCGAAGTTAAGTGGCAAAAAAAAGCAAGTAAGCCCCTCCTTGGGGGCTTAGTTATTCACGTAACTCTTTGATTTTTGGCTCCGGCGGTAGCGGCCATGCTGGGTTCTCGATGGTTCCAGCGTCACTCGGTGTTAACATTTAGAGTCAAAGGGTTAACGGGAAAAATCTTCCCACTGACTCTTGCAAAGCCCCGATGGTTCCACGATATTTCGTTAGTAGAAATTGAGTAGGGATTTGGCAGCATGGCATACGACAAGGGGCGCTTGAACGCGAAACAGATCGAAGCGTTGACCAAGCCGGGTCACTACGCGGACGGCAAGGGATTGTACCTGCAAGTATCGAAGTGGGGCACAAAGTCTTGGGTATTTAAGTTCACGCTCGGCAAGCGCAAGAACGCGCGGGGCGAGTTGGTGCCTAACACCCGTGGCATGGGTCTAGGGCCGATTGACGAACTCACGTTGAAGAAGGCCCGTGAAGAAGTTGAACGGCTACGCGTCATGGTACGTGAAGGCCGCGACCCTATCGAAGAACGGGCCGAACAACGCCGCGTCTTGACCGCAAAGTACGAAGAAGCAAAAGAAACGATGTTATTCAAGGACGCCATTGCCAAGGCGCACGCCCGCAAGGAAAGCGAATTCAGCAACGAAAAGCACCGCAAAGACTGGCGTAGCAGCTTGGACGCCTACGCCGTCCCGACGCTTGGTGACATGGACGTTGCCCACATCACGCACCAAGACGTGCTTCGCGTCCTCAATCAGCCCGTAGACGAAGGGGGCCGCACGCTGTGGGAAACAAAAACCGACACCGCAACCCGCCTTCGTGGTCGTATCGAAAGCGTCCTTTCATGGGCAACCGTGTCCGGCTACCGGACGGGCGATAACCCGGCGCGTTGGGCGGGTAATCTCAAGGAACTTCTGCCGAAGCCGTCCAAAGTATCCAAGGTCACGAAACAGCCCGCACTTACCCCAGCCGACTTTCCAAAGTGGTTTGCCGAAATGCGCAAGCGTGACGGAATGGCGACGCGGTGCCTAGAATTCGCGGTGCTTTGCGCATCGCGGTCGGGTGAAGTTCGCGGCGCAACATGGGATGAAATCGACCTTGAAGCCCGCATTTGGAAAATACCGAGAGCGCGCATGAAGATGGAACGCGATCATCGTATTCCATTGTCCGACGAAGCCGTTGCGCTGTTGAAGGCAACGCCGCGTATATCCGATTCGCCTTACGTATTCCCCGCCGTCCGGGGCGGTGCCCTGTCCGATATGTCGCTGTCTGCGCTTATGCGGCGGATGCAAGATGCCGAAGTGAAAGCGGGGCGCAAAGGCTGGCTAGACCCCGATAGCGGGCGTCCTGCGGTGCCCCACGGGCTGCGTTCGACTTTCCGGGTTTGGACGGCGGAACGGGGCTATGATCGTGACATGGCGGGAATGGCCCTTGCCCACAGTGTCGGCTCAGCGGTTGAGCGTGCCTACCAACGTAGCGAAATGGTAGAGCGTCGTCGTGCAATGATGGCAGACTGGGCCGCGTTCTGCTATGGCAAGGAACCCGCCGAAAATGCTGTGCCGCTTCGTGGTGCCGTGTGATGGCGCGAATTCCCTATGGCGCATCTGCCGATGAACTCAATTTGAGCGACGCAGCATGGACGAAGCTGGCGACGATCAATGAATACCTAGAAGCTGGCGAACCTGTCCCATCGGACTTGGCGCGATGGCTTGGCGGCGCAATCACATATGCCGCACAAGACCGCGATGAATTCATGCGCCGATTAGGTTTGAAGCGCCGTCGTGGTGCCGTCGCATCGGACCCGGACGGTTGGCGCACTTTCGGGCGACGCATTTGCCAGCTTGAAGACGCGAAGGTGGCACCCGAAGAGGCAATAAGTCGTGTCTTGGCCGAAACGGATTTCGGTGGAAAAGGGGACGAAGCCGTGACCCGCTCCACGCTCCAAAGGTGGCGGAGCCAATACCGTGCCGCCGAACGGGTTGCGAAGAACCCAACCTAAGCGCGTCTGCCCGCAAATGGCTGGTTCTGTGGGCATGGCGACCCTGAAAAATCTGGCAATCCTTGGGTATCGCTGAAACCTAAAGGATACCGCCATGAATGCCATTGCCCCGACACCCGACGCGCCGACCTATGTTCGCCCCAAAGACACCTGCCGTCAGCTTGGCGGCATGGGCCTAAGCACCCTGTACGCCCATGTTGACCGAGGGTTATTCGTCAAGCCTGTTCAGCTATCGCGCCGTTTCGTCGTATTTCCGCAAGAGGAAATCACCGCAATTCTTAACGCACGTCTGGCCGGTCAAACCGACGAACACGTGCGCCAGCTTGTCAGCGAACTCATGGAAAAGCGCCGTGCGTAAAAATGGTGGAGATATTTTCCGCCAATTCTTGTGACCATATTCAAGCAATAACAATGCACTAGATACAGGCAAGGCGTAACGTACTGGCCTCTATTCACGCGCTACTAACAGGCAGTACCGAAATGACTGCAAACCTCAGACAGAACATACCCGAATAATTGCGGTCGTATCCCCAATGGGTATGCCATGACGCGTCCAAGCGTCCCATCAATCCCCACACGGGGCAACTAGCGGACGTAAGCGACCCTACGACATGGGCCAAGTTCGAAGACGCCACCAATTCACCACATGGTGTGAGCATTGGCTTTGTCTTCACCGAAGCCGACCCGTTCGTTGGTATCGACCTAGACGTACCCGAAGGCGGCACACCGTCCGAAGGCCAGCAACGTATCTACGAAGCATTCGACACTTACGCCGAACGTTCGCCGTCCGGTCGCGGCTTGCACATCATCGCTAAAGGCAAGGTCGCAAAAGGCGGCGTGCGCAATAGCAACTTGGGCGTAGAAATCTATTCGTCGGGCCGGTTCTTTACGTTCACCGGGGATGCTGTACGCAACCAAGCTATAGCGGACTGCCAAAGCCTTGTTGACACACTACGCGCACAGATTGCACCAAACCGGGGCACTGCGCCAACTGTGCCCGATGTTCCCGAACGCGAAGCCGACGCCGCGATTGTCGAACGCGCCAAGGCCGCTACGAACGGGGCCAAGTTTGCTAAGTTGTGGGACGGTAATTGGCAGTCTGAGTACACGTCGCAGTCGGATGCGGATCAAGCCTTGGTCAACTTCCTTGCTTTCTACACACAGAACCGTGCGCAGATTGCCCGTATGTTCCGCACGTCGGCCGTAAGAAGGCGCAACGCGAAGACTACGTAGATAGGACGGTCACGCGGGCGCTAGACGGGCGCGTTGTAGATTACCGCTATACCGCCGAAGCAATTGCCCATGGCAAGGCAAATGCCGCAGCGATTTTGGCGACGCACGCAGAGAAAGCCCGCAAAGCCGCACGCAGGGCCGCGAAATCCCGCGTACGCTCTGCGCGTCAACTGCAAGGTGAAGACTTCCCGGCTATCAATTGGGTCGTTGAAAATGTCTTACCAGAAGGTTTGACGATATTCGCGGGCGTACCAAAGGTCGGGAAAAGCTGGTTGGCTCTGGACATTGCGCGCGCGAAAGCTTCGGGTGACACGGTATTGGGGCAACCCTGCGAGCCTGGCGATGTGCTGTTGTTGGCACTCGAAGACAACGGACGCCGCCTACAGGACCGCTTGCGGCGCGTAGCAGGCAACGGCCAATGGCCAGCAAACATGGACTACGCAACGGAATGGTCGCGCTTGGACGAAGGCGGGCTTGCCGAAATAGAAAGCTGGATTGAAGACGCGGACGATCCTGCGTTGGTTGTGATTGATACGCTGGCAATGGTTAAGCCCATACCCACAGGGCGCAACCAATCGGCCTACGACTACGATGTAAAAGCCCTCAAACCGTTGCACCAACTTGCCAGTGAAAAGCGCATTGCAATCATCGTTGTTACGCACACCCGCAAGGCTGCGGCTGACGACCCGGTAGAAAAGGTTAGTTCGACGCTTGGGTTAACCGGCGTCGCAGATACGATCATGTTGCTTGGGCGCGGCCCGCAGGAACAAACGGGGATACTCTATGCGCGTGGCCGTGACATAGCTGAGTTCAATACCGCCGTTAAGTTCGTTGACTTTCGTTGGCAAATTGAGGGCGACCCCGCGTTGGTCTTCGCTGGCGACACGCAGAAAATCCTTATCGACGCAATCAAGAACGGGGCGACTACGCCGAAGGAAATGGAATTGGCTACGGGCATAGACAGCGAAAACGTACGCCAAACGTTGCAACGCATGGCGAAGGCCCAACGCGTCTACCGTCATTCGCGCGGTGTCTACACCTTGCCTGCGTGGAACGACCGCCCGCAGTTTTCATTGGGGGCACCCATCACAAACGTCACAAGTCACAGCGAGTAGGTCAGCCCCTTTAGTTATATCCCCCGTCACAATAGTAACAAATCACAGAAGAGCGAATGTGATTGTG
Source organism: Pseudomonadota bacterium (assembly GCA_038757905.1). Taxonomy (GTDB): domain Bacteria; phylum Pseudomonadota; class Alphaproteobacteria; order Rhodobacterales; family Rhodobacteraceae; genus HLUCCA09. The sequence continues at coordinate 17,115 of JBCDGG010000001.1, forward strand.
ACGGTTGTGACTAGTCCCCAACAGCCAATCGCCCATTGGACAGCGTGAAAGGAACAATACATGCAAACGAAAAACTATAGCGCCGAAGCCTTCATAGAGTTTGTCGGAAGCATTTATGTTCGGGCGTACCAATGGGCATATGACGAAGGACACGGCTTGTTTGGTCGCGTGATCCATGAAGCCGCCATTGCAGACAAGCCCCGTTGGAAAAATGCGTGCGAATTCGGCTGCATGGCTTTGCTGTGCGACGAACTGATTGACGTATCCGAACGACGCAGGATCAACCGAACGGACAAGGGGTTGTTTGCCGACGCCTGCGCTTCGCTGATCGATAGATACCTTGAACAGTTCCTGCACAGTGTGGGTATGGCTGCGTACCCGATGCAGGACTACCCAAAGTATGTGGCGTCTAGCGTTGAGCGCGAATTCAAGGCTGATGGCCTATTACCGCATATGGTGGCGCAGGTGTTGACGCGGGAACGCAACGACCTGTTTTCGGTTGAGGATTACACAACCCGCGACAATCTATTCAGAACAACTGCGCACCCAATGCGTACCTTTGTCGAATGGTTAGACCGGCTGGAACACGACAAGGCCGTAGACCCGAAGGGATACAAACAGATGTACGCCCTTCGCAGACGCATTGTGGCCTTGCACCGCGTCGGATTGGCGATGTTGCCGCCTAAAACTTGGCGTAACCAAGTCGTGGCGTAGTTGGGGTTCGACAGACATCTTAGCCGCCATTTATCCCCGATTTTATTGCGCATTTAGGGTTCTTGGTATTTCTACTAACGACGTATGTACAATTCGGGTGTGCGTCGCGTAACTATGCTCATAACAAGCATGTTGGTTCTTGGTTTTTCTTGGGTCTTCAAGGCCCCCGAATACACGTTGACCCACTGACTATAGGTCGTCTTAGGTGCCCTTAATCGCGCCAAAATAGTCAATTCGGTCAGGTTCAGACAGTGGATACGCCAGCAACAGCAAACGGTTGGGGGGAAACCCCCGTCAAGGCACCGAAGCGCCGTCGTCGCGTGCGGCTAGACACCATTGCGGACACGCGGGCCGAAGCCGCACGCATCTATCGCAAGGCCGTCAATGGTGAAGTCAAAATCGAAGACATGAGCCGCCTAATCAACGCGCTTTCCGTCATTGGCCGCATGACAATCGACAGCGACCTAGAGGCCCGCCTTGAAGCACTGGAAGCGGGCTAATGAGTGGGGCGTTCAAATCGCGGCTGGCCAAGTTGGAAGCCCTACGTGAGCGTCCGAACCGCGTTCGCAACCACGTCGTCACGGTAGACCCGGAAGGCCGGGTTATCGGCCCGCTGACAAAGCGCCGACCTGTAATGATCGTCTTTGACCATGGGACAGACGACGAATGGGAAGCGGCGCTTTTGGCGCAGCAATCAAAGCTAATCGGTGAAGCGAAAGCCGCCGAACAACCAACGCACACAGAGGATTAAGGTCATGTTTTTGGTTAGGAACGACAAAGCACAGGGTTTTCTTACGGCACTTGGCACGAACACGGGTCGAAAGGTTGCGCTAGGCGACTTCGAAAAGCTGGAACGGGTTAAGCCCAATGTCCAAGGGATGCACCTTCGCGCAAAGGAAACCTACGAAAAGCTGCGCTTGCTGCACTTCGATCAAACGCGAAAGACGGTTGATAAGCATGTTGCCGCCCGCACGTTGGCAACGCAGTTGGTGCAAGCCGCCACGAATACCCGCAACGAAATCGTCGCGCAAAGCAACGCGCTTTCGGAAAGTGGCCAGCGCGCTGCCGACGAAACCTTTGCGCCAGTTGGCGACCGCGCGACTTATGACGCCAAGACGCTGGATTGGATCAAGGAAACCGCCGCACAGCCTGACGGCATTAGCAAGATCAAAGCGGAAGCGAACAAGTCTATTGCGGTCGCGTCGGTGCTGTACAATTCACCGCACTTTCTGACCGGACTGGCCGAACAAGTGCATAGCAACATGCGCCTGTCTGCCGTCGAAAAATACGCCCCCAAAGCCTATGCCGAATTGCAGGAAAGCGTTGAATTGGCAGGGCTTGTGCCGAAGTACGATAAGTTCGCGGCGAATGTGCATAGCAGCTTCTACACGCCAGCTATCGCGGAACAAGCCGACACCCGCGTAGATATTGAGGCGTAAGACCATGACCCCGGCGCAGTCGGACATAGCGACTATCGCACAGTGGCTCACGGACACGTCACGTATGCGCCGCACGCCTTTGGGCAAAGACCAAGTGCTTGTCGGCCCATACGCCACGTCACTTGGCGTAGACCCCGGCGGCACCGATTGGCCCGACTTGTCCGGGCTGGCAGAAAACGGGCTTGCCCTGCTAGTGCCCACAGGTCAGATGCCCGTCGCGATGCCCAAGGCGCGGCTGGGTATGTCGCCATACGGCCACCCGCCGCTTGTAGTGCGCTTCGAACACCTGTTTGGGCACAAGCTGGGCGTAGACCTGCCCGACGTGCTGACAATCGCCCTAGACGACCCGGCTGTGAGCCTCACGGACGCCTTGTCAGCCGAAGGATTGGGCGATCTGGACCTAGACGACGTAGCGGTCGTGGCGGTGCCCCTGTGGGCAATTCCAACGACCGACCGGGCGGAAATTACCCGCCTGTGCAAGTACCCATAGGATCGAACGCGGCGGGGTATTGGTACTGCCCTCCAACGCGTTCGTAGGCGGCGGTATCTGCGTTGGTTTACCGCCGCCGCACTTCGTCTGTATCAATTGGTCGCGCCCGAAGACGTGACCTCTTTTCACAACTCTGGAATGCCGACTTCCTGAACAACAGAGCCGTCGCTTTCGACGGAACAGAAGGCTACTTTGACCTCTGGAAACTTGTTTTTGAACTCTGGCGACAACATCGCTTGAAATTCGTTGAATTCGAGTACAGCCAATTTGTCACCGCGAGTTTTAACGCGGTAGACAGTTAGGCCCCCGTCGATTTCAAGTTCGTAGTCGTCATCATAAGCCTGCAAATCGCGTCGTAAGTCGCCAACGGTATAGGTCATGGAATCCATCTCAATTGTGCGTTTTCTGTCGAAGCCATCTATTGCTGGCGTCCGGGTTGATCGGTTTCAAGACGAATGCGCCAAAACTTCCCTGCACGTTCATATACCGCATCCGGCGTAAGCTTATTGAAAAGCTTCAACACTCCTTTGCCGACGCATAGGTTCGAAGACTTGTCGAAATACGCCAAAGCTTCGTCTTGAAAGTGGAACAGATGACTTGCTGCGGCTTCCTGATAAAGAAACCCGTCGCGTTCATACTCTGCCAACATCCAGCGTGCCGCTTCGTCTTCTGTCATGCTTTCTTCGGCGCAACGTAGGCTTGCAGCGTTTCTTCTTCGAAATGCGCCCGTTCTTTCGATGCACCTTTGAACCATTCACAATAGTAAGCGTAGCTACCGGGATTTCCGGTTTCCTTCGAAACGGTCATTGCGGGACCGCCTGATTTCAATTGAACAATGTCGCTGGGCTTAAATTTCGCAGCCATGTGTAGTGCTCGCCTCGTATTAAATTACCGTATCTTGTGCAAAGATAGGGTGGGCGGCTTTGTGGCGCTAGGAACAAAAGAGTAGAAATGTCGTCGTAGATGCGAATAAAAGCGCGCCGACGCACGCTGCGACATGCGGTCACGTCTTCGTGAGCTTTGGCGGGGTCAGAACGCGCCTAACAACCACCGCAAAAGCAAGAGTAGGTTGTTAGTAGAATCCTCTTTGCGCCAATTTTCCCAATGAAATCAAAGTTAATTGGCTCCGGCGGTAGGGATCGAACCTACGACCAATTGATTAACAGTCAACTGCTCTACCGCTGAGCTACGCCGGAACTGGCGGCGCGTATAGCAAGGGGTCATGGCCTCGTCCAGAGGGTCGGGGGAGAAAATCCCGCCCTAGGTCAGGGCGAACTCTGCGCCTGCGGACAGGGGCCCGACGGGGTGTGCGCGGCCGTCCTCGACGAGGGCGATCAGGTGCGCCAGGACGTTGCGTTCTGCGGCCGGGAGCAGCCGTACGTCGACATCGGCGTAGATCGCGCGGGTTAGCGCCGCGGGGGTGGCCGGCCCGGTCTTCAGCGCCTCGATCACCGCGCCGGCGCGCCCCTCGCGGTGCGCCAACAGCCAAGCCAGGCGACCCGCCGGGTCCGTCACCGGATCGCCGTGGCCGGGGTAGAACACCCGGGCCGGGAGAGCGGCCAGACGCCGACAGGAGGCGAAGAAGGCGACCAGATCGCCATCGGGCGGAGACACCAGCGACGACGCCCAGCCCATCACGAGATCGCCGGTGAAGACGGCGCCGGACCACGTGTAGGCCAAATGGTCGGAGGTGTGGCCCGGCGTGGCCACGGCGCCGATCTCCCAGCCGCTGCCCCGGACGGTCTCACCGTCCTCCAGCACGATGTCGGGTTCGAACGCCGCGTCGATCCCCTCGCCGCCGCCCACGAGCCCGTCGGCAGCCAGCCGTGCCATCATCGGGCGGCGGCGGCCCGCCAGATTGCCGGCGGCATGGATCTGGGCGCCCGTACGCGCGGCCAGCGCCCGGGCCAGGGCCGCGTGATCGCGGTGGGCGTGGGTGACGAAGATCGCGGCGACCCGCTCCCCGGGGCCGAGCGCCGCCAGAATGGCCGCCAGGTGCCGGGGTTCGTCGGGCCCGGGATCGATGACGGCCACCGCGCCGGTGCCGACGATCCATGTGTTGGTGCCCGTATGGGTCATGGGCGAGGGGTTCGGCGCCCGGACGAGGCGCAGCCCGGGTTCGACCGCGCTGTCGGCGGCCGGGGCATTTGTGTCATCGGCCATTTCTCCGTTCCTCCGCCCGCGCTGCGCCGCTACCTATAGGCCATGTCGTTCGACTGGCTCAAACGCTCCATGCCGCGCGGTCTTTATGGCCGGGCGGCGCTGATTCTGCTCGTGCCCGTGGTGACGCTGCAGATCGTGGTGTCGGTCGTGTTCATCCAGCGCCATTTTGAAGACGTCACGCGCCAGATGACCCGCGGCGTCGTCAAGGATCTCCAGTTTCTCATGAACGAGGTCGGCGAGGCGCGGACGCGGGCCGGGGCGTTGGCCAATACGATCGACCTCCGCCGCGATCTGGATCTCGACGTCACCCTTCCGGTCGCGCCTGCGTCGCCGCCCGGAACGGCAGTGCGCCTGTTCTACGATGTCTCAGGCCTGACGATCGTCTCGACCTTGCGCGAAGAGCTGCCGGAACTGCGGGCGGTCGATCTTGCCAGCAACACCCGCGATGTCTCCGTCGAGCTGGAGACGGAGTTCGGCCCGATGGGCGTCGTCTTCTCCCGCCGTCTGGTTGCCGCGTCCAATCCACACCAGTTTCTGGTGATCATGCTGGTGTTCGGGGTGCTGATGACGGCGGTCGCGTTCGTCTACCTGCGCAACCAGCTGCGTCCGGTGACCCAACTGGCCGAGGCCGCCGCGGCGTTCGGACGGGGCAGGGTGGTTGCCTATCGTCCACGGGGAGCGCAGGAGGTGCGCGCCGCGGGAACGGCCTTTCTGGACATGCGCAACCGGATCGAGCGTCAGATCGAACAGCGCACGCTGATGCTGTCCGGGATCAGTCATGATTTGCGGACCCCGCTCACGCGGATGCGGCTGGGCCTCTCCATGCTGCCGGAGAGCGAGGATGTCGCCGAGATGACGCGCGATGTGGAGGAGATGGAGGCCCTGATCGACGCCTTCCTGCAGTTTTCGCGCGCGGAGGCCGAGGGCGAGCCGGAGGCGACCGATCCGGTGGACCTTGTCCAGGGGGCTGTCCGGAAGGCGAAACGCGCGGGCGGCGATGTCGAGGTGGCCGCGTCCGAAGCGGGGTCCGCCGATCCTGTGCCCCTGCGCCGGCAATCGGTGGAGCGGGCGCTCGGCAATCTGATCGGCAATGCGATGCGCTATGCCGAACACGCGGAGGTGTCGGTTAAGCGGGGCACCCGGACGCTGCACTTCGTGGTCGAGGACGATGGGCCGGGGATCGATCCCGCCTCGCGGGAGGAGGCGATGCGCCCGTTCGCGCGCCTCGACGCGGCCCGCAATCAGGACAAGGGCTCCGGCGTGGGTCTGGGGCTGGCCATTGCCCATGACATCGCCCGCAGCCATGGCGGGCGGCTGGAGCTTGGCCGGAGCGCGCGGCTCGGCGGCTTGCGGGCGGAGTTGGTGGTCGCGGTCTGAGCGCCTGGCCGGCATGTGCACGGCGCGGACATTGGGCCTGGTGGGCCTTTGGTCAGGCGACGCGGGGCTGGCGCTCGGCCTCGTCCCGGGTTTCCGCAGGGGGACGGCCCAGCATTGCATGGATCGCTTGCGCGGCAAGATTGCGGTGCGCGTCGGCGCGGTGCCGTCGGGTGGAGCCCCCGCACATATCCGCGCCGGCCTTCCAGATCCCGTATTGCGCCACATGGTCGAGCGCGAAAAGTGCGAGCCTTACTCTGTACATCCGGCGATGATCCCTTGCTGCTTGTGTGCGACAGAATAGCGCAGGCCACCCGGCCGTCCAGCCACCCCGGGCCGCGAAATCGCAGGTGTTGCGCCTCACGCCGTATTTCTGTCCTGAAACCGTTAACGCAGGATTTCGAGCGCGGTCGGCCATGTTCCGCCGATGCCCGAAAAACGATGCGGCACGCACAGTTTAACTCCGCTCCGCGAGCCGCCAGCTTGGGCGTGCAGAGGTTCCAAGCGTGTGCGAGGCAGAGGATTCGATGAGTGCTAATCAGAAGGGAACACCCCTGGGGGACATCGCCCGTCCGGAGGATGTTATCCGCTACTGGGTCGACGAGGTCGGCGAGAAGGGCTGGTACACCGCGGACGACGGTGTGGACGCCGAAATCACCGCCCGTTTCGCCACGGCGTGGGACGCGGCGCGCGCCGGCGGATTGGGGGATTGGAAGTGCGGGCCGGATCGCAGCCTCGCCTATCTCCTGCTGACCGACCAGTTCCCGCGCAACATGTTCCGCGATGACCCGCGGGCCTTCGCAACGGATCGGATGGCGCGATCCGCGACGTTGCGGGCGCTGCGGTTTCAGTGGGACATGCGTGTGCCGGAACCGGCGCGTCAGTTCTTCTACCTTCCTTTGATGCACTCCGAGGTGCTAGAGGATCAGGAGAAGTCCGTCCGGCTGGTGCTGACGCGGATGCCCGAGACCGGAACGTCGACCTTGCTGCACGCCCGCGCTCACCGCGAGGTGATCCGCCGCTTCGGGCGGTTCCCGCATCGCAACGCCGCGCTTGGCCGCGCGACGACGCAGGCGGAAGCCGCGTTCCTTGAGGCCGGGAGCTACGGCTCGGTTGTGCGCGAACTGCAAAGCAAGCAAGCGGCCTAGGCGCTTCTCCGGCGTGTGCACGGCGTGGGCAGCGCTGCCCGCGCCCGCCTCCCTTGCCTCCAACCACCTGTTTTTAAATCGAAACGCACGGATCGGGCGGCGCCTTGCCCGGGCGTCCGCCTGCGCGCGTCCCGGGCCGCGTCCACAGGGCGCGGGCCCAGACGGTTGGGCGCCGCGAAGAGATCGTTTAGGGGTGAACGAAATAGGGCAACAGCACTCTGGAGGGCCTGAACATGGCAGATACCCATTACGATATGGTCGTGATCGGCGCGGGTCCCGGCGGCTATGTCGCCGCGATCCGCGGCGCGCAGCTTGGTCTCAAGGTGGCCTGCATCGAACGCGAGCATTTCGGCGGGATCTGCCTCAATTGGGGCTGCATTCCCACCAAGAGCCTGCTGCGCTCCGCCGAGGTCTATCACCTGATGGAGCGCGCGCCGGAGTTCGGGCTTTCGGCCGAGAAGATCGGCTATGACATCGATGCCGTCGTTAAACGCTCCCGGGGGATCGCCAAACAGTTGAACTCCGGCGTTCAGCATCTGCTGAAGAAGAACAAGGTGACGGCCATCGTCGGCGAGGCGACGCTGCCCGCAAAGGGCAAGGTGTCCGTCAAGACCGACAAGGGCGTGCAGGAGCTGACGGCGAAGGGCATCGTCGTTGCGACGGGGGCCCATGCGCGGGAACTGCCAGGCCTGGAAGCCGATGGCGCGCGCGTCTGGACATACAAGCACGCGCTGATGCCGCCGCATATGCCGAAGAAGCTCCTGGTGATCGGGTCGGGGGCGATCGGGATCGAGTTTGCCAGCTTCTTCAATACGCTGGGTGCCGACACCACGGTGGTCGAGGTGCAGGACCGTATTCTGCCCGTGGAAGACGCCGAGATCTCGGCCCTTGCCAAGAAGAGCTTCACCAAGCAGGGGATGACGATCCGCGAGAACGCCATCGTCAAGAAGCTCGACCGCGGCAAGAGCGCCGTGACCGCGCATATCGAAGCCGGCGGCCAGGTGGAAACGGCGGAGTTCGACACCGTCATTTCCGCCGTCGGGATCGTGGCCAACACCGCCGGGCTCGGCCTGGAGGCGCTCGGCGTGAAGCTCGACCGCAGCTTTGCCGTGACCGACGACTATTGCCGGACGGGCGTCGACGGTCTCTACGTGATCGGGGATGCCACCAACGGGCCCTGGCTCGCCCACAAGGCCAGCCACGAAGGCGTCATGGTGGCGGAACTGATCGCCGGCAGCAACTCCGCCCATCCCGTCCAGCCGCACCAGATCGCCGGATGCACCTATTGCCATCCACAGATCGCCTCGGTCGGTCTGACCGAGGCCGGCGCCAAGGCTGCGGGGCGCGAGATCCGGGTTGGCCGGTTCCCCTTCATCGGCAACGGCAAGGCGCTCGCCCTGGGCGAGCCCGAGGGTCTGATCAAGACGGTGTTCGACGCGCAGACGGGCGAATTGCTTGGGGCGCATATGATCGGCGCCGAGGTGACGGAGCTCATTCAGGGATACGTCGTCGGGCAGAAGCTGGAGACCACTGAAGAAGACTTGATGGAGACGGTCTTCCCTCATCCGACGCTCAGTGAAATGATGCACGAGAGTGTTCTCGATGCCTATGACCGGGTGATTCATGTCTGACATCTTCTCGATGGTGCGGGGCGCGCGCACCGCCCTGCGCGCCGGCGCAGCGGCGCTAGCGCTCGCACTGGTGCCCGCCGCCGAGGCCGCCGCCGCGGACCTTATCGGCGAGTACACCGCGTGGTTGAGTCCGCGCGACGCGCAAAGCTCCCGCGGCCAACCCCTGACGGATATCTGCGCAATCGTTCAGCAGGACCGCGCCAATTATCACCGGTTCGGGCTGCGCGATCCCGGGGATGGCGCCGATAGCCTGTTCGGCTCTCAGGAGGCCCGGGCGCAGATCACCCAGGATTGCCGCTACGCCATCGACGGGTTCGAGCCCTATGCCCGCGAAAGGCTGCTGCAGAACGGCGAGCCGGTCTATATCTGGGTGCGCGTCTACGGCGACGGCGATCGGCCGGCCTATGTGCTGGTGCGCGAGGGCGCGGGCTAGGCACTTGACCGCCTCGGCCGCATCTGCGGCACCGGGACAGGACACAACGCAACCGTTGCTCGTGATGGCGCTGTGGCTTGCGGGCCTTGGCGCCGCGGCCCAGTACGGCAAGGTGGCGGTGGTCTACGACATGTTGCCGTCGGTCTATCCGGGCGTGGGCGCCACGCTCGGCTGGGCGGTGTCGCTCGTCGGTGTGGTCGGCATCGTGCTGGGCGTCGTGGCCGGGGTCGTCGTGGCGCAGGTCGGCCTGCGGCGGGCGATGGTCGTCGGCCTGGCGGGCGGGGCGCTCCTGTCGGCCCTGCAGGCGCTGACGCCGCCCTTTGCGGTCTTTCTGGGCCTGCGTGTGATCGAGGGGCTTTCGCATCTTGCCCTCGTGGTGGCGGCGCCCACGCTGATCTCTCAGGTCTCCGCCCCGCGCCACCGGGGGTTCACGCTGACGCTGTGGGGCACGTTCTTCGGCGTGGCGTTCGCGCTCATCGCCGCGCTTGGCCTGCCCCTTGCGATGCGGCACGGGCTGTCGGCGCTGTTTCTGGCGCATGCGCTTTGGATGGCCGTCTGTGCCGCGCTGCTCGCCGTCATGCTGCCGCGAGACGCGCGGGCGGGCGGTGGGTGGCCGAACCTGGGCAGCATCCTCGCGCGGAGTGCGAGCCTTTACCGCTCGCCGTTCATCGGCGCGCCGGCGTGGGGCTGGCTGTTCTATACGTTCTCCTTCGTCAGCCTGCTGACGCTGATCCCGCCCTACATCCCGGAAGAGGCGCGCGTTGCGACGCTGACGGCGATGCCGCTCATTTCCATCGCGTCATCCCTGGTGCTCGGCGTCGCTCTTCTGCGGGTGATCTCTCCGGTCGGTGTGATCCGGCTCGGATTTCTGACGGCGGCGGCCGGGGTCCTGTCGCTGCTGATCTGGCCCGGCGCACCGGCGCTCTGTCTTGTGACGGCCGCCGCGCTCGGGCTTGTCCAGGGGGCGAGCTTCGCCGCTGTGCCCGACCTCAACGCAGCGGCGGCAGATCGGGCGCTGGCCAACGGCGGGCTCGCGCAGATGGGCAATCTGGGCAACACGCTGGGCGTCCCGGTCCTGGCGGCGGGCATCGCGCTCGCGGATCTGCCGGGCCTTCTGGTGCCACTGGCGCTGGCGCTGAGCATGGGTGCCCTCAGTCATGCCGTGCTCGCTCGGCGGCGCGCGGCCCTCGGTTAGTGCGCTTCGTTTGTGCGTTTGCCGTCTCGTCGCGGCCTTTCGTTGCGCATGCGGGCGACCGCGCGTTCCTAGGATAGAGCGAAGTTCTCTGGAGCAGCGCTTCCGGCGCCCGGGCCGGTATCCCCGCCAGGAAAGTGCGGCGGTTCACGAGCCTTCCCAACCATCGCCCGAATTTTAGCCAAATCTTCGCCGATCTTGCCCCCTGTCTGAGTGACGACGTGTCTTAAGAGGTTCCCATGACGGCTATCGCCAAACTCGCTGCCATCTGCACCGCGGTGTTCTGCATGAGCGCGCCAGCGCTCTCGGCGACGATGGAGTTCATCCCGCCCAACGATACGACGGGCCAAGTGTGGTCGACCAACACGGTGGACGGGTGGGACTCCGGACGGGGCATCGGGTTCTCGGTGACGGAGGCGGTCGAGGTCGACAGCCTCGGTGTCTTCCACGACCTGACGGGGATCGATGTCTCCTATGGACTCTACGAGATTTCTTCCGGCTCGGGCAATTTCAGCCGATCGGCCACGCTGCGGTCGGGGTCCTCCACGATCACCACATCTGGGTTGGATTGGGTGGACTTCGCCGTCGCTCCGCTGACCCTCGCCCCCGGCACCAACTACCTGCTGGAGTTCAGCATCGGCGGCCCGGCGAACCAGAATTTCTTCTACAACAACGGCAATGTTGCTTGGTCCCAGTCCGTCTTCACCTCCCTCGACGGGACGCTGGGCGACTCGTTCAGCAATTTCGTGGTCGGCGCGTTCCGGTTGAACGGCGACGAGACGTCCGTCGTACCGCTGCCCGGCGGTCTCGTGCTGATGGTCGGGGCCTTCGCGGCGTTCGGCGCGCTGCGCGGGCGGCGTCGGAGCTGAGCACACCACCTCCGGTTCTGCTCACCGCATGTCCAGGGCAGGGGCGCCTCAAACCTTGACGCTGCGGCGCCTGAGTGCGCGTGCCCCGATCACCCCAGGAGCTCCCAGCCGAAACGGCGGCCCCGTGGGCGCAGGTGTCGCCATCGGCGTGGCCTGCCGGCGCCGGAGGCGCCGCTACCGGCATCGAACGTCCCCTCGACCCGGTGCGGAGCGCGCACGCTGGATCGTCCCAGGCCACCACCAAAATCGTCCGTGCCTGGTCCCGCGTCCTTCGCCTCGACGCTGTGCCGTCTGAACACCAGCTCCCTGGGGTCGCCAAGAAATCCCAAAAGAAGCAGTGGTTGTGCAGGTTGGATCGCCCGACGCCTCCGTCAAAACGACCGTCATTGACCCGCGGCCCTACGCCTTGGCGCTGTGCCTCCTGAACGCGAGCGCCCCGAGCACGCCGAGAGCCCCCAGCAGAAGCGGCGGCCCCGCGGGTGTGGGGGTTGCCACCGGGCGCGGCGTGCCGGGGCCGGAGGAGGCGCCGCCCGCATCGAACGTCCCGAAGGCCCGCATGCGGAGCCCGCGGGCCGGATCGTCCCACGCCTCCGCCAGAAGGTCGGTCATCGGCCCGCGCGCCGCGACGATACGAAACGCGCGGCCCTCGGCCTGGCCCTGGCCCAGGATCCGTGTGTCGGCCAGCTCCCACCGGTCGAAGTGGAAGTAGGTCGGGATCCGGTCCTCCAGCATCGTCTGGAGCACGAGCGCGGTCAGCGCCTCCGTCGTGGCGCGATGGGGGCGCAGGGCGCGCTCATCCCGCGTCCACGGGATGGTGTAGACAGCATGGCGGTGACGGGCGGTCTCGTCCTCGAACCGGGCCCGAAACGTCACGCCCTTGGGGGTGACGCGGGCCCGGAGCACGCCCGAGCCCGCCACGCCGAAACCCGGCGCAGAGACCGTGCTGCCCCAGCCACGTTCCACCAGGACCGCGCGTGCGCCATCGCGCAACGGATCGGGCGGGCCGACGGTTGCGGCGCCGGAGGCCACGGGAAGCGCCACGGCAAGGGCCGTCATCACGGTCAGGAAAAGCAGTCTCATAGGGCCCCCGGAGTGGCCCCCTCGCACGCCACAGCTTAGGCGTTTCGGGGCACCGGTCAATCCCGGGTGCACGACAATTCAGCCTGTGTCAGTATGTTCTTCTTCCGTTCTCACTTTCCCATTGGCCGCAGAGCCCGCTTCGCCTACTTAGGAGGAATCGACTGGAGGTGGGACTCATGGCCGAGCAGAAGCACATCGCGGTCCGCGGCGCGCGGGAGCACAATCTGAAGTCGATCGACGTGGACATCCCGCGCGACCGGCTTGTCGTCGTCACCGGGCTGTCGGGGTCGGGTAAGTCCTCGCTCGCCTTCGACACGATCTATGCCGAGGGGCAGCGCCGCTATGTCGAAAGCCTGTCGGCCTATGCGCGGCAGTTCCTCGACATGATGGAAAAGCCCGATGTCGATCACATCACGGGCCTCAGCCCCGCGATCTCCATCGAGCAGAAGACCACGTCGAAGAACCCGCGCTCCACCGTTGGCACGGTGACGGAGATCTACGACTATCTGCGCCTGCTCTACGCCCGTGTCGGGACGCCCTATTCGCCCGCCACGGGCCTGCCGATCGAGGCGCAGCAGGTGCAGGACATGGTCGACCGGGTGATGGCGATGGCGGAGGGGACGCGCGCCTACCTGCTCGCCCCCATCGTGCGCGACCGCAAGGGCGAGTATCGCAAGGAGTTTCTGGAGCTGCGCAAGCAGGGCTTCCAGCGCGTCAAGGTCGACGGGCAGTTCTACGAGCTGGACGACCCGCCCAAGCTCGACAAGAAGTACCGCCACGATATCGACGTGGTGGTGGACCGGATCGTCGTGCGCGAGGGGATGGAAACCCGGCTCGCCGACAGCTTTCGCACCGCGCTCGATCTGGCCGAGGGCATCGCCATCTTCGAGACGGCCCCGCCGGAGGAGGAGGGCGAGCCCGAGCGCATCACCTTTTCGGAGAACTTCGCCTGCCCGGTTTCCGGCTTCACCATTCCCGAGATCGAGCCGCGCCTCTTTTCCTTCAACGCCCCCTTCGGCGCCTGCCCGGATTGCGACGGGCTGGGGCAGGAGCTGTTCTTCGACGAGGCGCTCGTTGTCCCCGATGCGACGCTGAAGATCTATGACGGTGCCCTGGCCCCCTGGCGCAAGGGCAAGAGCCCCTATTTCCTTCAAACCATCGAAGCCATCGCCAAGCATTACGAGTTCGACAAGAACACCCGCTGGAAGGACCTGCCGGCCCATGTGAAGCAGGTCTTCCTCTACGGCTCCGGCGAGGACGAGATCCTGTTCCGCTACGACGAGGGCGGGCGCGTCTATCAGGTGTCGCGCCCGTTCGAGGGCGTGGTGCCCAACATGGAGCGCCGCTACCGCGAGACCGACAGTGCCTGGGTGCGCGAGGAGTTCGAGCGCTATCAGAACAACCGCCCCTGCGGCACCTGCGAAGGCTATCGCCTGCGGCCCGAAGCGCTGGCCGTCAAGATCGGCCCCGCCGACGGCGCGGCGGAGGACCGGCTGCATATCGGTCAGGTCGTGCGGATGTCGATCAAGCAGGCCTATGAATGGTGCGACACCGTCCCGGCCAACCTGACCAAGCAGAAGAACGAGATCGCCCGCGCGATCCTGAAAGAGATCCGCGAGCGGCTGGGCTTTCTTAACAATGTCGGGCTGGAGTACCTGACGCTCAGCCGGAACGCAGGCACGCTGTCGGGCGGCGAAAGCCAGCGCATCCGCCTGGCCTCGCAGATCGGCTCCGGCCTCACGGGCGTGCTCTACGTGCTCGACGAACCCTCCATCGGCCTTCACCAGCGCGACAATGACCGGCTGCTGACCACGCTGAAGAACCTGCGCGATCAGGGCAACACGGTGATCGTGGTCGAGCACGATGAAGAGGCCGTGCGCGAGGCCGACTACGTTTTCGATATCGGCCCGGGCGCCGGGGTCCATGGCGGGCAGGTTGTCGCCCATGGCACGCCTGCCGATATCATGGCCAATGCGGACAGCATCACCGGCGACTACCTCGCCGGGCGGCGCGAGATCGCGGTGCCGGCGGAGCGGCGCGCGGGCAACGGCAAGGCGCTGAAGGTCGTGAAGGCCCATGGCAACAACCTCAAGGACGTGACGGTGGAGTTTCCGCTGGGCAAGTTCGTCTGCGTCACGGGCGTGTCCGGCGGTGGCAAGTCGACGCTGACCATCGAGACGCTGTTCAAGACGGCGTCGATGCGGCTGAACGGGGCGCGGCAGACGCCCGCCCCCTGCGAGACGATCAAGGGGCTGGAGCATCTCGACAAGGTCATCGACATCGACCAGCGCCCCATCGGCCGCACGCCGCGTTCGAATCCCGCCACCTATACCGGGGCCTTCACGCCCATCCGCGACTGGTTCGCCGGGCTGCCGGAGGCCAAGGCGCGCGGCTACAAGCCCGGCCGCTTCAGCTTCAACGTCAAAGGCGGGCGCTGCGAGGCGTGCCAGGGCGACGGCGTCATCAAGATCGAGATGCACTTTTTGCCGGATGTCTACGTCACCTGCGAGACCTGCAACGGCGCGCGCTACAACCGCGAAACGCTGGAGATCAAGTTCAAGGGCAAGAGCATTGCCGATGTGCTCGATATGACGGTCGAAGATGCGCAGGACTTCTTCAAGGCCGTCCCCTCGATCCGCGAGAAGATGGATGCGCTGGTGCGGGTGGGCCTGGGCTATATCAAGGTGGGCCAGCAGGCGACGACGCTGTCGGGCGGCGAGGCGCAGCGCGTGAAACTGTCCAAGGAGCTGGCCAAGCGCTCCACCGGGCGCACGCTTTATATTCTGGACGAGCCGACAACAGGATTACATTTCGAGGATGTACGCAAGCTTCTTGAAGTGCTGCATGAACTCGTGGAGCAGGGCAACACCGTTGTCGTGATCGAGCACAATCTCGACGTGGTCAAAACCGCCGACTGGGTGATCGATATCGGCCCCGAAGGCGGCGACGGCGGCGGCAGCGTGGTGGCGACCGGCACGCCCGAAGACATCGCCGACAGTGCCGAAAGCCACACGGGCCGCTACCTCAAGCCGATGCTGGCGGCGCGAAAGGTCGCCGCCGAGTGAGGCGCGGCTTTGCCGCCGCGCTCGGCTCCGGCGGGGCGCGGGGCTGGTGCCATATCGGTGTGCTGCGCGCGCTGGAGGCGCGCGGCCACGTGCCCGGCGGCGTTGCGGGCTGTTCCATGGGTGCGCTGGTCGGCGCCGCCTGGGCGGCGGACCGGCTCGACGCGTTGGAGGAGTGGGCCCGCGACCTGACGCTGTCGGGTCTTGTGGGCCGCATCGACCCGTGGCTGGGGCAGGGCGGTGTGATCGGCGGCCGCGCCGTCGGCCGCCTGCTCGACGATCTCGGCCTGCCCGAGCGGATCGAGGATCTGCTTCGCCCGCTCATCATCATCGCCACCGACATGGCCACCGGGCGCGAGGTGTGGTTCACGGACGGGGCGCTGCGCGACGCGGTGCGGGCGTCGATCTCGATCCCCGGCGTGTTTCGCCCGCATCAGATCGACGGGCGCTGGCTGCTCGATGGCGGATTGGTCAACCCGGTGCCCGTGTCGGCGGCGCGCGGGCTGGGCTTTCGCCGCATCCTCGGCGTCAATCCAAATGGCAAGGGCGGCGCGCCGCTCTGGTCGCCCGGAACGGAGGGCACGCTTTGGGACAAGCTGGGCGGCACCGAGCTGATGCAGCGCCTGCCGCCCGCCCTGCGCGACCTGATCGAGGATGAGCGCGACCGCACGCCGACGGGGCCCGACATGATGCAGGTGGTGTCGACTTCCATCGACATCATGACGGAGTATCTGCGCGCCACCCGCGCCGCCGCCGATCCGGCGGATGTGACGCTGAACGCGCTGCTGGCCGGAATCTCGGTGCTGGAGCTCGACCGCGCCGCCGAGGCCATCGCCGAGGGCGAGCGCCTGGTGCAGGAGGCCGCCGACCGGCTGGACACGGTGCTCGGCGCGCCGGACCGAGGCCCGCACCCGCCATCAACCTGAGCCGAAGCCGCAGGCGCCTGCGCGGTCAGCCGCGGCCCCGTCGCTCCAGACGCGGCAACATGGCGGAGAAGTCCCGCCCCGCGCCGTCCTCCTTCTCGACGAAGCGGGCATAAAGGTCCCGCGCGGCGGCGCCGAGCGGGGTGTCGGCATCGGCGCTTTCCGCTGCCTGCTGCGCCAGCCGCAGATCCTTCAGCATCAGATCGGCGGCAAAGCCGGGCCGATAGCCGTTGTCCGCCGGGCTTTCCGGCCCCACCCCCGGCGCCGGGCAATAGGTGTTCATCGACCATGACGCCCCCGACGAGGTACTGGCCACATCGAACAGCGCCTGCCGCGAGAGCCCGAGCTTGTCGGCCAGGGCAAAGGCCTCGCAGGTGGCGATCATGGTCACGCCCAGGATCATGTTGTTGCAGATCTTCGCCGCCTGGCCGTTGCCCGACGGCCCGCAATGAACCGCGCGCGCGCCCATGACGTCCAGAAGCGGGCGCACCCGCTCGAACGCCGCCGCCGTACCGCCCACCATGAAGGTCAGCGTGCCCGCCGCCGCGCCGCCGACCCCGCCGGAGACCGGCGCGTCGAGCGCCAGAACCTGCCGCGACGTGGCGGCCTCGGCCACCGCCCGCGCGCGCGCTACATCGACGGTGGAGCAGTCGAGCATCACGGTGCCCGGGGCCATGACCGGCAGCACCTCCGCGGCGACGCGCTGCAGGATCCCCCCGTCGGGCAGCATGGTCATCACCACCTCGGCGCCCCCGGCCGCGCCCGCTGCGCTCTCCGCCCGGGCGACGCTCTCGGGGCAGGGGGCGGAGAGGTCGAACCCCGTCACCGCGTGCCCGGCCGCCGCCAGATTGGCCGCCATCGGCGCCCCCATATTCCCCAACCCGATCACGGCGACCTTCATACGTCTTCTCCTTCCAGATCCAGGGCATCGGCGCCCAGCGGCATCAGCATCGCGCTCACCTCGCGCAGCGGCACATCGCCGAAGGCGTGGCGCCAGCGCGGGGCGCGGTCCTTGTCGATGATCTGCGCGCGGATGCCCTCGATGAAATCGCCCTGCGCGATCGCGCGCCAGACATAGCGGTATTCCAGATCCAGCGCCCGGCGGATCCAGGCCGTCGGGCCCTGCATCCGGTGGATCGCCTCGATGGCACAGGCCATGGCGAGCGGGGCGTTCCGGGCCATCCGGCGCTCCGCCGCCTGCGTGAATTCGGAGGGTTCCGCCGCGAGGGCCCGCAGAATGTCCCCCAGTGTCTCGCCGCCGAAGTAATGGTCGATCTCGGCTTGCTGCGCCTTTAACGGGCTGTCGGGCGCGGGCCGGGCGGCGCGGTCCACCGCCTCCCAATCGCCCGTGGCGATCAGTGCGGCCTTCAGCGCGGGCCACTCCGCCTCGGGCACGAAGTAGTCGGCGAATTCCGCGTGGAGCGCGCAGCCGGGCCCCATGCGCGTGGCGGTCGTGCCTAGATACTCGCCCAGCCGGCCCGGGCAGCGGGCGAGGAGCAGCGAACCGCCCACATCCGGCATCAGACCGATGGACACTTCCGGCATGGCGATCTGGCTCGTCTCGCCGACGATGCGGTGGGAGCCGTGGCATCCCAGGCCGACGCCGCCGCCGAGAGTGAAGCCCTGAAGGAACGTGGCCACCGGCTTTGGAAACTCGAAGAGCAGGGCGTTCATCCGGTATTCGTCTTGCCAGAAGGCGCGCGCGGGGCCTGCGTCCCCTTCCTTGCCGGCGGCGTAGATGTCCTGCAGATCGCCGCCCGCGCAGAACGCCTTCTCACCCGCTGCGTCGATCACAAGCATTGCGACGGCGTCTTCGGTGGCCCACTCGCGCAGCGCGCGTGTCACCGCGCGGACGATGCCGTGGGTGAGCGCGTTCAGGGCCGAGGGCCTGTCGATCGTGATCCGGCCGACGCGCCCCTCGATGCGGATATCGACACCCGATGCACTCATGGCGTCAGCAGGGCTCGGGCTGTCAGCAGGCGCATGATCTCGTTCGTGCCCTCCAGAATCTGATGCACGCGCAAGTCGCGCACGATCTTCTCGATGCCGTAATCGGCCAGATAGCCGTAGCCGCCGTGCAGCTGCAGGCACTGATCCGCCACGCGGCTTCCGGCTTCGGTCACGAAGGCCTTGGCCATGGCGCAGGCGACGGTGGCGTCCGGGGCGGCGGTGTCGAGTTTCCAGGCCGCCTGCCGCAGAAAGACCCGCGCCGCTTCCAGCGCGATCTGCATATCGGCAAGCCGGAACTGCAGGGCCTGAAAGTCCGCGAGGCGGGTGCCGAAGGCCTGCCGCTCCGTCACGTAGGCCAATGTGGCGTCCAGCGCGGCCTGCGCCGCGCCGAGCGAGCAGGCCGCGATGTTCAGCCGCCCGCCATCGAGCCCCTCCATCGCATAGGCAAAGCCGCGCCCCTCTTGGCCGAGGAGCGCGTCCTCCGGCACGGCGCACCCGCCGAGATGCACGGCCCGGGTCGGCTGCGAGCGCCAGCCCATCTTGTCCTCCAGCGCGCCGAAGGAGAGGCCCTCCGCGCCCGCCGCCACCACGAAGGCCGAGATGCCGCGCGCTCCTGCGCCGCCGCTCCTTGCCATGACGATGTAGGCGTCCGAATAGCCGCCGCCGGAAATGAACGCCTTCGTCCCGGACAGACGCCAACCGGTGCCGTCACGCTCCGCCCTCGTGGTCAGCGCGGCCGCGTCGGATCCGGCTCCGGGCTCGGTCAGGCAGTAGGAGAGGATCGCGCGCATCGCAATCGCGTCGTCCAGCAGCCGGGAGCGGAGGCCGTCGCCCCCGTGCCGGGCGATCATCGAGGCGCACATGTTGTGGATCGACAGAAAGGCGGCGACCGATGCGCAGGAGCGCGACAGGCCCTCAAAGACCAGCGTCGCCTCGAGCCGCGACAGCCCCGTCCCACCGAGATCGGAGGGTACGTAGAGCCCGCCGAAGCCCAGTTCGGCAAGCTGCGGCCAGAGCGTCTTGGGGATTTCGCCCGCAACCTCCCATTCCCGGGCGAAGGGCGCGATGTGGGTCTCGCCGAAGCGCCGCGCAACCTCCTCGACGGCGCGCGCCTCCTCGCTGAGGGCAAAGTCCACGCGCGCCTCCTGTTCTCGTGGTGCGATCCGGAAGGGCGATGCTGGCCGAGCCGTGCTGCAAGCGCAACCCGATAGTCCCGACGCGGACCCGACGGGCGGGGCGGGCGCTGCGCGATCCTCTGGCCGTCGGCCCAAGGCCTTGTGCCGGATCCGCGCAAGCGCCGAGAGGTGCTTGGCAAACGGACAGGCTCTCGCGGAAGCCGGGCGAGCGGATCGAGATGGGATGGTGCCGGCGGCCTGCCGGGCCGAACGGACTGGGCCGCGGGCGGCTGCGCGTCGCCGGAGGCGATTAGATCAGCCGCACCTGCGTGCCGATTTCCACCAGCGCGAACAGTTCTTCGACCTGCTCGTTATAGAGCCCGATGCAGCCCGACGACGAGCGCCGGCCGATCTTGCGCGTATCGTGGGTGCCGTGGATCAGGTAGGCGGGCCAGGTGAGGTACATGGCGTGGGTGCCGAGCGGGTTGCCCGGCCCCGGCGGCATGAACTCCGGCAAGTTCGGGTCGCGCGCGCGCATGTTGGCGGTCGGGGTCCAACTCGGGCCGACCTTCTTGCGCACCACTTCGGTGAAGCCGCGGCGCGTGAGCTCCTCGGTCAGCGGCACCGATGTCGGATAGAGCTTATAGGTGCCGCCATCGCCCGACCAATAATGCAGGGCGCGGGACTGCGTGTCGCAGACGATGGCGCCGTTGCCCAACTGCTGAAAATGGTCGCGCCAATCCTGCTTGACGAAACTCGACACGTTCCGCGTCGGCGCCGGGCCGGACTGGCGGAGCGGATCGTCGAACTCCTGCGCGCGCAGCAGCGCCGGGGCGGCGAGAAGCGGCGCGCCGGCCGTTGCGAGCGTGAGAAGCCGCCGTCGGGTGAGCGATGTGTTCTGTGTCATACCGTCCTGCTCTGTGGTCCTGCCATCTCGGCCTGCTCGTTCGGGTCCGTTCCGGACCGGCCAGCCTGAATCTGCGGTGCCACAGGCGGCTTCTCCGGTCCAGTGGCGGCTGCTCTGCCACACAGGGATGTGAGGCAATCGTGGGCTTCCCGTCACGGCCCCGTGTGCGCCGGTCTGCGCCCCCCGGCATCTGTTCGGGTCTGGCCGGAGAGGGGCGCACATTCGATGGCCGCGCTTGGGCGCGGGCGGCGACCGCAACCGGGCCTGTCTCCGATGCAGTCGACGGTCTCCGGATGCGCCGAACCATCCGGCGGCGCGCTCCCGGGCATGGCCCGGTTCGAGATGCCGGGCGTGCCGCCGATTCTTCGGTGTTCTAAAGGGTGACGGTGCAGAGTGTTGCCCGACGCCCTTCGCGTAGAACGGCGCGTGCGCGAGGGCAGGGCGCGCGGGCTTCCGTGGACGTCACGGGCGCATACACGTCCGCCCGAGACCGCAGTGCAGGTGGCGGGGAGCTTGGG
Source organism: Pseudomonadota bacterium (assembly GCA_038757905.1). Lineage (GTDB taxonomy): Bacteria > Pseudomonadota > Alphaproteobacteria > Rhodobacterales > Rhodobacteraceae > HLUCCA09. The sequence continues at coordinate 38,123 of JBCDGG010000001.1, forward strand.
CGGGCCCTTAGCGATGATGGCTGGTCGGACGGCGACACCTGCCTTGCCGACTATTGCGATCCTTCTCGGGCGCTCGGCCGCCCGCCGGGCAGAGGCAGCTGTTCTTGAGGGCTGCCATTGAGAAAGAACGATTTATCATGCGCGGGCAGGGGGATAGCGGCCCTAGATTACCCAATCTGACGCGCATACACATGGTCGGGGTAATCGTATCCATCGAACAGGATGTCCCCCGCGACCGTCATGCCGAGCTTCTGGACCACATGGACCGAGCGACGATTGTTCGGATCGACGATGGCAACGATCCTGTCGGTGCCATCGTGGGCCGTCGCGGCATCGAGCATGGCGCCTGCGGCTTCGGTGGCGAAGCCTCGGTTCCACGCTTCTTTGGCCAACCTGAAGCCGATCTCGGCCTCGCCGGGCCCGATGCGTTTCGGATCGCATGTCAGGCTGACATAGCCGATCACCTGCCCGTCATCCTTGCGTTCGATGGCAAGGTTGCCCGGCAATCCGCCGCGTGGGGCCGTGGTTGCCGCCCGTTGGAGCCACTCTGCCTGCTCCCGCTCGCCCAGCACGCCGCGGTCACTGAAGGCCATCACTTCCGGATCGCCGAGGATGGCCTGCACCCAGCGCAGATCGCTGGATTGCCAGGCCCTGAGGTAGAGGCGCAGGGTCTCGATCCTCCGGTGTCGGCATCCGGTGTCGGCCGTTCCTGCCGGGGAGACGCGTCTCACGCCGACCGGCGGCCCAGGAGCCACACGAAGAACATCCCTCCCACAAGGCCGGTGACAATGCCGATGGGCATGTCTTCGGGGGCCATGACCGTTCGCGCCGCGACGTCTGCCCACAGAAGCAGGATCGCGCCGATCAGGGCCGATGCAGGCAAGACACGCGTGTAATCTCCGCCCACCATCATCCGCGCCAGATGGGGCACCATGAGGCCGACGAACCCGATGATGCCGGAAAACGCAACCATGACGCCCGTGATGAGGGCCCCGACCACGAAGACGACGAGCCGGAACCGCTCCACCGGGATGCCGAGCGTCGCGGCCGTCTCGTCGCCGATCGTCATGGCGTTCAGATTGCCCGCGTTGGCCATGAGCCAGACGGCGCAAACGCACAGGATCACCAGCGGATAGACAAGCTGATCCCATTGCGCGAGGCCGAGCCCGCCGAGCATCCAGAACACCACCGTGTGCGTGGCGCGTGGATCGCCCAGGAAGATCAGCAGGTTCGCACCCGCCATGATGATGAAGGAGACGGCGACCCCGGCCAGGACCAGCCGGTCCGCGCTGGTGGCGTCGGCCACGCGGGAGACGCCGAGAACGATCACGGTCGCGCCCAGGGCACCGGCGAAAGCAAGCAGCGGGACGGTCAGCAGGCCGAGGAAGAGCCCCGTGTGCAAGAGCGCGAGGATCGCGCCGAATGCACCGCCGGAGGAAATACCCAAGAGATGCGGGTCGGCCAGGGGGTTGCGCGTCACCGCTTGCAGGCTCGCACCCACAAGAGCCAGCCCCGCGCCCACCATCACCGCCAGAAGCGCCCGGGGGAACCGGATGTCCCAGACGATGGCCTCGCGGCCCTGGCTCCAGGTCTGTTCGACAAGCCCGGGCGAGAGCCTGTTGGCCAGAACGCCCCAAACCGTGCCCGTGGGAACCGGAACGGCCCCCACGGAGACGGCAATCGACAGGGAGACGAGCAACACAGCAAGCCCGGCGGGGGCGAGGATCCACCGCCGCCCAAACCTGGCAAGACGCGGCTGTACGGCAGCGTCGCTCATGGCCTAGTCGGCCCAGAAGGCGCCGGCCAGCGTCTTGATGGCCTGGATATTGCGCGGGCCCGGCGTGGCCTCGACATATTCCAGCGTGACGAAGCGGTCATTCCTGACCGCATCCAGATCCGCAAAAGCGGGGTTGGACATCATGAACTCCCGCTTCTGTTCGGCGGTGACATCGCCGTAATTGACGATGACCACGACCTCAGGGTTGCGGTCGACGACCTCTTCCCAGGTGACGGTGGCCCAGCTTTTCTCGAAGTCGTCCATGATATTCCGGCCGCCAGCCGCTTCGATCAGGGCCGTCGGCATGGCGTAGCGCCCGGCCGTGAAGGGCGCATCCTCGCCGCTGTCATAGACGAATACCCGAAGCGGCTCGCCGCTCTCCAGATCGTCGGTGAAAGTGGCAAGGTCCGCCTTGTAGCCCTCCACCAGCGCCGCCGCCCTGTCCTCGACCCCGAAGATCGTGCCGAGGTTGGTCAGATCGGCGTACATGTCGTCGATGCTGGCCTTGTCCTTGTCCATGATGTGCGTGCAGGATTCCGTCAGCTCGTAGACCTTGATCCCGAACGGGGCGAGGGTTTCGGGCGTGACTTCGCCGCCCACGCGCATGCCGTAGTTCCAGCCGGCGAAGAAGAAGTCGGCATCGGCGCCCACCAGTACCTCCTTCGAGGGGTACTTGGCGGACAGTTCGGGCAGCTCCTCCACCCCGGCGCGCATCTCCTCGTCGAGCGTCTTCCAGCCGGAGATGCCGGTATAGCCCACCATGCGGTCGGCAAGGCCCAGAACCAGCATCATCTCCGTCAGATTCACATCGTTGGAGATCGCGCGCTCGGGCGGCGCCTCGAAGGTCACGGTGCGGTCACAGCTCTGAACGGTGGTTTCGGCAGACGCAATCCCTGCGCCGAGGCTCAGCGCAACCGCGCCAAGAACGACATGTCTCATCAAGGTCTTCCCTGTGTCTAGAGGTGGAATGTCAGATGTTTGGTGTCGCTCTGCGCGAGGTGTTCCTGCCTGGCTTTCACGCGGAAGGCCTCTGAAATGGTGCCTTCGGTGAACACGGTTTCCGGCGGCCCGAAACCGAGCGGGTGGCCGGCCTGCAACAGCAGAACGTCATCGCAGACCTGGGCGGCCATGTTCAGATCGTGCAGCGATGTCACGATGGTCAGCGGCAGGTCCTTGATCAGGGCCACGACCTCCAGCTGATGGCGGACATCAAGGTGATTGGTGGGCTCGTCCAGGATCAGAAGGCGCGGCTCCTGCGCCAGGGCGCGGGCAACCATGACGCGTTGGCGCTCGCCGCCTGACAGCGTGCCCAGATGTCGGTGCGCGAACCCGCCAAGGTCCAGCCGATCCAGCGCCTGTTGCACGAGGACCGCATCGCGGGCTCCGGACATGCCGCCAAATCCCCTGCGATGCGGGGTGCGGCCAAGCGCCACGATCTCGCGCACGGTCAAGGCGAAGTCCGTGGGCTGCTCCTGCAGAACCGCGGCCACGGTCTTGGCCACTTCACGCGCCGAGACCGACCAGATGTCGGCCCCGTCCACCCGAACGGTCCCCGTGGTGGGGGCGTGGTAGCGGTAGAGCAGCCGCAGAAGTGTCGATTTCCCGGCCCCGTTGGGCCCGACGACGCCGAGGACCCGCCCGGGCGCAAGCGCGAAACTGAGGGGATGCAGGATGGCGCGCTGGCTCTTGCGCGCCGACCAGCTCGCGTCTTCAACCAGAAGACGGGCCGCCGCGCCATTGGCATCGGTGGTGCCTTTGCCGGGATGCAGCGGGACGACGTCGTCTGCGAGATCTTTCATATGCCCAGTGCCTCTGTTTGGCCCCGCGATGCAGGTATGCGCCGCCGCCGTCAAGCCGCGGACGCCGACCCCAGGACGGTGACGATCGGGGAGGCGCTGTCAAGCGGCGGAAAGCGCCCCAGAATGCTCGCGCGCAGAGGCTCCGGGCGGTCGCTCCGCTCCAGATAGCCTTCGTCTGCGCCCCTGTAGCTGCGGATCACGTCGATCAGCGCGTCGATGTGGTCGGGTCGTTCGGGATCGAGATCGCCGAAGACATAGGTGAACCGTCCTTGGGCGCCGAGGGACACGATGCAGGGACGTTTGCACTGGCTCATGCACCGCACGCCGCGGAGCGTCATCTGGCCCCGCGACCGGTCGCCGATGCGTGCCAGAACCGCGTCGGCAAGTCGCGTGCCGCCGCGCACGGAGTGCAGGCCCTCGCGCCCGTCTCGGCAGGTCATGCAGATGGACAAGACCGGTGTTTCGTCTTCCACGCCCAGATACTCCGGAATGTAACGTTGTAACATTGCGGTGCGTAACAGTAACTGTTACATTTCGTCAAGAACATCCGCTTCGGGAGGCGAGGACGTGGGGAAACGGTCGAAGCGCATCACCCATGCGGATCGGGTGCTGGGTTATCTGCAACGGCACGACCGGCCGCTCTCGGCCTACGAGATCCTGGAGGGGCTGCGCGGCGACGGAGTTTCGGCCTCGACCACCATCTACCGCGCCCTCGACAAGCTGCAGGACGCCGGCCTGGTGCACCGCATCGAATCGCTGAACGCCTGGACGGTCTGTTGCGGCGCACATCACGGGCGCGCCCCGGTCTTTGCCATCTGCGACGATTGCGGATCGGTGACCGAGCATATCGACACCGAGGTCGCGCACAGCATTGCAACCCTGTCGGAGCGTACCGGGTTCTCGCCCAATCACTCCGTTCTCGAAATCCACGGCCGATGCAGCGCGTGCGACGCCGGCGTGCCAGCCCATTGAAAGGAAAGACAATGGACCAGAATGCACGAGTGCCGGTAACGGTGCTGACCGGCTTCCTCGGCGCCGGAAAAACCACACTGCTGAACCGTATCCTGACGGAACGGCACGGCAAGAAATACGCCGTCATTGTGAACGAGTTCGGCGAGGAAGGCATCGACAACGATCTGGTCGTCGACGCCGATGAGGAAGTGTTCGAGATGAACAACGGGTGCATCTGCTGCACCGTCCGGGGGGATCTCATCCGCATCCTGAGCGGGCTCATGAAACGGGCAGACCAACTCGATGCGATCATCGTGGAAACCACTGGCCTGGCCGATCCCGCGCCGGTCGCCCAGACGTTCTTCGTCGACCAGGATGTGGCGAGCCGCACCAAACTCGATGCGATCGTGACCGTGGCGGATGCGGTCCATCTCGACGGTCAGCTGGGCGAGCATCACGAGGCCGAAGAACAGGTGGCCTTTGCCGATGTCTTGCTGCTCAACAAGACCGATCTTGTCGAGGGGGAGGGGCTGGAGCGGGTCGAGGCGCGTATCCGCAAGATCAATCCCTATACGAAGATCATCCGCACCGCGCATTGTACCGCCCCGCTCGACGAGGTCGTGGGGTTGAACGCGTTCAGCCTGGACCGGGTGCTGGAGGTCGAGCCCGATTTCCTGACCTCCGATCACGACCACGAACATGACGACGATGTCACCAGCGTGTCCTTCGTGTCGGACACGCCGCTCGACCTCGACAAGTTCCAGACCTGGTTCGGCAAGCTGCTCCAGACGCGCGGCCAGGATATCCTGCGCTCGAAGGGCATTCTCGATTTCGCGGGCGAGACCGATCGCTATGTCTTTCAGGGCGTCCATATGCTGATGAGCGGATCGCCGATGGGGGCTTGGCCGGAAGGAAAGCCGCGCAACTCGCGCGTCGTATTCATCGGACGCGATCTGGACTCCATGGGCCTGAAGGAAGGGTTCGAGGCGTGCAAGGCAGCGTGACGGCGGACGCACCGCACGTGACGGGCGCCCACCGGACGCAGCTTGAACGGCGCGGCGAGCGGTTTGCGTTCGGCGCGCCGGTGACGGGGGCCGTCACGGCGGGCACCTGCGTCGCCGTCTCGTTCGGTGACGGGACGGTCCGCTTCTTTCGCCCCTGCTTCCCGCCATCGGAGGTCAGGGTGCATGACGGTGTCGTCCTGTGCATGGCGCCCGACGGCGATCATGTGCTGACCGGCGGCGACGACGGCCGGTTCCTGCGCACATCGTCCGACGGCGACGTGGAGGAGATCGCGGCGTTCGGTACCCGCTGGGTGGATTGCGTGGCCGCCAGCCAGGGGCACCGTGCCTGTTCGTCCGGCCGGGAGGCCCATGTCTGGCTGTCGGGGCAGCCCAAGGCGACGGTGTTCGAGCATGCCAGCACCGTCGGCGGCCTTGCCTTCGACGCTAAGGGGCGGCGATTGGCCGTGGCCTATTACGGCGGTGCGACCGTGTGGGATCGCGACCGGCGCTGGAAATCGTCAAAGCTCTTCTGGAAGGGCTTCCATGGCGACACTTGCTTTAGCCCCGATGGCAAGTATCTGGTAACGGCGATGCAGGAGAACGCACTCCATGCATGGCGCCTGCGCGACAAGGGGAACTTTGCGATGCCAGGATATCCGGCCAAGATCAAAAGCCTGACCTGGGTGGGAGACACGCCGCACCTGGTTACCTCCGGTGCCGACGAAGCGATCGCCTGGCCCTTCGACGGCAAGGACGGCCCCCTCGGCCGCAAACCCGTCTGCGTTGCGTTCAACGACGATGCGCTTGTCACCTGCGTGCGAGCATTGCCCGGCGAGGATGCCGTCTTGGTCGGGTTCCGCGATGGCGCGGTTCAGTTGGCCGAGTTGGACGAGACGAAGAAGGCGATCGTGCTTGCCCGCGCCACGGACGCGGAGGTGACCGCCATGGCCGTATCCGCAACGCTGTCGCATCTGCTGGTCGGCGATGCCAAAGGCAACGTCTTGTGGGCCCCGCTACGAGCGGCCAGCGGGGTATGAGGGGGATGTTCGACACCGCGCGTCCAGAACCGGACGCCGTTGCCCGCCTCAAGGCGCTGATTGTGGAGCGGTTCGCGCTTCCGGAGACAACGATGGTCAGCGTTGCGGAGTTGCGATGCCACGAGCCGGGGTGCCCTCCTGTGGAGACGGTGGTGACGGCGCGCGGTGACGACGGCACAGTCGAGGATTGGCGCATTGCCAAGCCACTGTCCGACATCGCGGCCGACGATGTCGACGGGCTGAGCCGCGTATGATGACCCCTGTTTCGCCCGCTTCCGTTCCGCCCGCCCTTCTCGCTGTTGAGGAGCGCTTCTCGTGGTCCTGGGAGGGCGTCGACATCACCTGTCCGCTGACGCGCCGGGGCGAGGGCCCGCTGGCGCTTCTGCTCCCGGCACTGTCGTCGATCTCCACCCGCAGCGAGATGCAGCCCCTTCAGGCCCGCCTCGCGGAGCGTTTCGAGACCGTGGCCCCCGATTGGCCCGGCTTCGGAACCAAGGCGAAGCCCCGCGTCGACTGGACGCCGCAGGCCATGGCTGCCTGGCTGGATCACGTGCTGACGCAAGTCGCGCCCCAGCCGTCGCTGATCGTGGCCGCGGGCCACGCTGCCGGGTATCTGCTGCGGCATTTCTCCGAGCATCCTGAAAGTACCGGCCGCGCCGTGCTCGTCGCGCCCACATGGCGCGGGCCCTTGCCCACGATGATGGGCCGCCGCCCGCCCTGGCTGGCCCGTGTGCGGCGCACGATGGATCTTCCGGTGATTGGCCCGGCGCTCTACGCGCTCAACCTCAATCCGCTGGTAATCGGGCGGATGGCGAAGGGCCATGTCTATTCCGATCCGCAATGGCTCACCCACAAGCGCATGGTGCGCAAACGGGCCGTCGCGCGCGCCTCCGGCGCCCGGTTCGCCTCGGTGCGTTTTGTGACCGGCGCGCTCGATCCCTTCGAGACGGCCGAGGACGCGCAGGCCGCAGCGGCAGCGCTCCCGAAGGACAAGCTGGCGTTCGTCTGGGGCGACGATACCCCGCGGAAATCCAAAGCGGCCATGGCGGCGCTCGCCGAGGCGGCAGGCGTCGCGCCCGAGGTGCTGCCGTCAGGCAAACTGGCCCTCCACGAAGAGTTTGCAGACGACCTCGCCGACCTGATCCTGCATCGGCCTTGACCCGTATCGACACGTCTCGGCAAGCGGCCATCGTCCACCCGCCGCGGCATGCCCTCAGCCCAATCGGAGCCTTCATCGCTCCAATCCTGTAGATGACCGCGCCAACATAACCACCCGCCCAAAAACCCTGACGCGCCCGCACTGGCCCGCTCAAGCTCTGCACGTGTATCGAAACCATTAATGGTCGACGGTATGAGTCGGGTTGGAGCCCACTTTGACCAATGCTGCACCGTGCGCAAATGTCTGCTGTTGAGCATCAGACGGGATGATGCTTAGTATGATAAAAGCAAAGCTGTCAGAATTAGGCGCGAGTTCATGCAATGGATACTTCAGGATTTCCAGGACACTCGGAAAATGGCCGATGCGCTGGATCGGCTTGGAATTCCGTACACCCGGCACAAAGTGGTGCCTTTTGTCGGTGAGCTGACACCGCCTCCGTCTATTAAAGACCCGAACGCGGTAGTCATGTTCGGCTCATATACCTTATGGCGATACGCACAAGCTAACGGCCTTAAGCCCGGCGTCTTCAAGGTAAGGCCTTTTGTCCACGAGAAGCCTTGGCATCCGTTCCTCCTCAATGGATCGGACGCGCTCTTCTTGACGCTGCGAGATGTCCCGGAACAACTCCTTAATGACGGAAAGAGTTGGTTTTTTCGCCCGGTAGAGGATAGCAAAGAAGAGTCGGGAAAGGTACAGACAACAGTTGAAATCATTGGCTTGGCCAACAAGGTACTTGCGCTCGAAGAGCGCGAGATACCTAGGGGATCGCTCCGTCATGACACAGAATTGATGTTCACTAAACCCGTTCGCATTCTCAAAGAGTGGCGACTGTGGGTAGTCGGAGATGAGATTGTTACCTTCTCACTGTACAAGGAGGGATCGCGCGTCGTTTATCGACGTGAAATTGATGAGGATGCCTTGGAGTTTGCCAAGGGGCTAGTATTGGCAAACCCGAATTATTCTCGCGCATACGTTATAGATGTCTGCCTTACAGACGATGGACTAAAGATGCTCGAAACAAATTGCATAAATGCGGCGGGTTTCTATGAGGCCGACGTATTGAAACTGGCGTCGTCAATCGACGCGGTTTCGAAAGGCCACGACAGAAGCTGACACTAGCGCAATCGTAGCGAAAGGGCGCGCTGTCCGCATCGGGATCGCTGCGGTGCAGCGCTGAGAGGGGTCGGGAGCGAGAGGGGTGCCGCGGTGTCTCGAACGGCGCGGTTGTCTTGTCGCGCTGACGGGTCTTCGCGTTGGGCAGGCTATAGGGCAGCGGCGGTTGGCGTGAATGGAGCCGGGTGCGGGCCGGGCGGGGGCGTGGGGCATCGCGCCCCGGGTCAGGCGCCGTACGGCATGCGGGCGCGTCGTGAGGCCATCGCCACCGGTGCTGCCCTACGAGTGGATAGCCGGGTTGGATGATCCCAGAACGGCGGTGGGGCCTCACACGCGCACCTGCCACCGTGCCTATGCCGTTCCGTAACGTCCGCACGATCTGGCGTGAACCGTCAGAGACAAGCCGCGTCCCGCGCGATCAGTCCGCGCTTATCCGCGTTGCATCGAACGGCAGATCCGCAAGCTCGCGCGGGCTCATCGTGCGGAGCGTCGGATGCGAGAGGGGGTCACGCCGCCACTGCGCTCTGTTTCGTTCGGCGCACCCGTCGCAGGGATCCGGACGCTTCGGTTGTGGGCGCTGGAGGAACGTGGCGGCCGTGAGGAGAAAGGTATATGGCATAGCTGCATAAGATCACGCCCCTGCTTCATTTTTCATCGATATCTGGTCGATCATTATATAGCCTGCCTATATGCGTGAGCTTTCCAATGTGAACCTGACCGCTCTGCGCGCGGTGGAAGCGGTCGCCCGTCTCGGGACGCTTCGCGCCGCTGCGACCGAGCTTGGCGTGACGCCGGGGGCGGTCAGTCAGCAGATCATCAAGGCGGAAGCTCAACTCGATCGGACGCTGTTCGAGCGCAGGCCAAAAGGACTGGAACCAACGGAGTTGGGCCGCGAGGTGGCAACGCATCTGACGGACGGGTTTTCTTCCCTCGCCCGTGGCGTCGCCCTGACGCGGCAAAGCACGAGGAATGCCATCACCGTTTCCGTCGCCCCGGTCTTCGCGGGAAAGTGGCTGGTGTGGCGGCTGGGGCGGTTTTCCAGCGCGCATCCCGATCTTCGCGTGCAGATCGACGCATCGGTGGCGCTCACCGTGCCCAGGCCCGGCGAGATCGACGCCTGTATCCGCGTGGGCTGGGGGGATTGGACCGGCGTCCGCGCCGAAGCGATCCTGCCTCAGCGCGTCTTTCCGGTCTGCGCGCCCGGCTTGGCGGACCGGCTGCGCGATGTCTCCGATCTTGCACAAGTGCCGATCATCCGCGAACCGAACGCCATGTTCGGATGGGACGTCTGGCTGTCCCCGAACGGAATGTCGGAGGATCAGTTGGGAGAGGGTCCGGTCTTCTCCGACGCCTCGTTGTGTCTGGATGCGGCCGTGGCGGGGCAGGGCGTGTTTCTGGCATGGGAGACCCTGGCGCAAGACGCCCTCGCCATGGGGCGCATCGTGACGCCGTTCCCCGGCCGGTTTCCAACGGGCATATCCTACTGGTTCGTGGAGCCGGAAGGGCGCCCCAGGCCGCCGCAGGTCGAAGCGTTCCGCAGGTGGCTCATCGAGGAACTCTGCGAAGGCTGCAACGCATGATCGGGTCTCCGGCCCGGAGACTGTGCTTGAGGGCGGACGTGTTCGCTCGGGCAGTGAACGCCGCATCTGCCAAGCTAACCATGGGGATGCGCGGACGGCGCCCTGAGCGACGCGGGTCCTGCGGGCACGGCCCGCCCGGGCGACCGCGTTCGTTAAGCCGCCGCCAACCGGGCGCCTCACGGGTCAGCCCAACGCGTACCGAAACGGGCTTAGGGCCGGCCTGAGCCTACGGCGGACCAGATGCAACATCGGCCGATCCCCGCGAGGGGAGGTCTGTGGTCGGGGAGCGTCCAGATCCTGGAGCACAAGGGCCCAGTACGGCCCGAAGAGCCTGCTCGCCGAAGGCGCGAGAGGAGGGTTTTCCCTTACTGCGGACAAGAGTGAGGTCGCTCAGAGTGATTTGTAGATCACCCCTCCGCCGGTGCGACGGCCCGCTGATAGAGATGCCACGTGGTGTGGCCCAGAATCGGAAGCGTGAAGATCAGGCCCAGAAACGCCGGAACCAGCGACACCAGCATGGTGACGGAGATGATCGCCGCCCAGGTGAGCATGACCCACGGATTTTCCGTCACGACGCGGATGGAGGTGAGCATGGCGGACACGAAGTCGATCTCGCGGTCGAGCAGAATGGGCATGGCGACGACGGTCACCGAGAACAGGACGGCCGACAGAAACGCGCCGATGCAGGAGCCGATGGCAAGAAAGGTCCAACCCTCCGGTGTGGAGAACACGGTGTCGAGGAACCCGTCTAGGTCCGAGAATGAGGAATTCTGCAGGACGATCACCAGAACCGTCCGGAACTGGTAGAACCACACCCACAGGATGAACAGGGTGACAAAGGCCATCCAGCCCATCTCGCGTTTGCGTTGATTGGCCATGACGGTGAGGATCTCGGACCAGCCGAACGGCTCGTGCCGCTGCAACCGGCGCGACATCTCATAGAGCCCGGCGGCGGCGAACGGGGCGACCAGCGGAAAGGCGACGGCGGCGGGCAGGAGCATCCAGATCTTGCCGAGCCAGACCAGGGTCCAGACGAAGAGGATGCCGAAGACCGCATAGAACAGGCCGAAGAAGCCGCTCATGACGGGGCGCGCCAGAAAGTCCGACAGCCCGGCCCTCAGCGAGGCCTTGATGTCATCCGCCGTCACCGTGTTGACGGTCGGCATGGCCGGTTGCGGCGGCGTCAGGTTGTCTGGCGGTGTGGATCCGTCGGGCTTGGATGTCATGGCGCACTCCTCCCGGAGCAAGGCGCCGCGCGGGTCGGATGGACAGCAGACCCAGCGACAAAACAGGCATCCCTCCTCCTTTGGCAAGACTGTCTCAGGTCAGGCGCAAGGGCAAGGGGGAGGAGAGCGGCCATGTCCCGCCGCGCTTTTCTCTGCCTCAGATCGGAGAGGGGGTTTCGGAATGACACACCCAAACCGGCACGAGCCCTGACAAGTCTGGTTTGCCCGCGCCTGCGCCAACTGAAGCTCCTCACCGGACGCTCCCCCAGGGACCGGCGTCCGCATCGGACGGGCGCTGCGGCGCACCTGAATGCCCGTTTCGCCTGTATGGTCGGCGGAGGGGCGGGCCCGTCTAACGCAGCAGGATCGCGTGCAGACTGGCTTCCAGCCGTCTCTTCAGTTCCCGCCGCTCTTCCTCGCTGAGCGGGATTTCCGCCATGATACGAAAGCGAAGGACAAGCCCCGCCAGCTGCGTCGCGATCAGTGTGGCGCGGGCGCCCTTGTCGGGGCCTTCGAGGATCCGCTCCAGCGGTGTTAACGCAGCCTCCTGCAGGCGTGCGATCAACAGCGGCCCGGCTTCCCTGCTGGCGATGGATCGCACGAGGACGACGAAGGCGTCGAAGCCGTCCTTCGGCCCAGTGTCGACATAGAGTTCAGCCAGGCGTCGTGCCACCTCCGCCGGTGTTCCCTGCAGGAGCGGTTGCAGGTTCAGATGCGGCAGCACGGCCTTCTCGAAGAGCCCGAGTTTCGAGCCGTAGTACCTGTTGATCAGGGTCAGGTTGATGCCGGCGCGGTCGGCGATCTCGCGGGTGGTTGCGCCGTCATAGCCCTTTTCGTGAAACACCGTTTGTGCGGCGCGAAGAATACGCTCCGCCGTCGCTTCGGCATTTCGGATGTTTGGTGTCGCGTTCTTCACTGCGTCCGCTCTAAGTAATCACTCGTTGACTTTTGGCTCTGATCAGGTAGGTAATCAAGTGATTACAAAACCCGTCGCCCGATGTCGCCATGTGCAGGCGCGCCCTTGGCCCATGCAAGGGCCGCGCGATCAAGGCGCATGTCAACCGCATCGCCGCGCCAAAGGAGCATGCCCGCATGACCGATGAGACAAAGGCCCCCGATCCGACCCGGCGTTCCGTCCTGACGGCGGCAGCCGGCCTTGGGCTTGCGGCCGCGGCGGCCGCCCCCCGCGGCGCCTACGCCGACAGCGAGACCGGCCGGTTTGCGGGCAAGACGGCTTTCGTCACAGGGGCGGCCCGGGGCATCGGGCTGGCCTGTGCCGAAGAACTCGCCAAAGGCGGGGCGAATATCGTCCTGTACGACATCGCGTCCCAACCCGACGAGGTGCCCTATCCTCTGGCGACGGCCGAAGACCTTGCCGCCGCGAAAACCCGCATCGAGGGTTATGGCGTCGCCTGTCTGGCGATTGCCGGCGATGTGCGGGATGCATCTGCGCTCAGTGCGGCCGTCGAGCAGACTGTCGCGGCATTCGGATCGCTCGACTGCCTGATCGTCAATGCGGGCATCACCCAGCCGGGGCGATTGGGTGCCTTCTCCGAAGAGCAGATCAAAACGATCATGGATATCAACCTGATCGGGTCGATCCACACGCTTCAGGCCGCGTTGCCCCAGATGCAGAGCCAGAACGCCGGCCGCATCGTCTTGATGGCCTCCGTCACCGGGCGGCAGGGGAGCGACAGGTTCCCGCTCTATGGCGCCACGAAATGGGCCATGATCGGATTGGCCAAGAGCACGGCCCTGACGGTTGCGGGCAACAACATCACCGTCAATGCGCTGTGCCCGACGCTGGTGAACACGAAACTCCTCGACAATGCGTATGTGCTCGACGCGCTGGCGCCGGGGCAGGGCGTCACCTTCGAGCAGTTCGATGAGATCGCGAGGACGATCCACCCGATGCCGGTGGGGTTCTATGAGCCGAGCGAGATCGGCCAGGCCGCGGCATTTCTGTGCAGCGACGCGGCCCGCTACATCTCGGGCGAGGTGCTGGACGTCGGCGCGGCGGCCAATGCCCGCTTTCCCGCCTAGCGGCGAAGGCGGTCGGCCGGTCACCCCAAGGAAACGACCCTCTCTTCGGCGCGCTGGAATGGCCCGCGAAAGCTGCCCACGACCCTGAGGGCCCCTGACGAACGACGCTGCCGTGCCGTGCACGACGTCACTGCTCTGCACCTTGCCGGTGCGTCGGCCGTCCTAGGCTCCCCCCGTCAACGCGATCGTCGACAGGTAGCCTGAGCATGTGCGTTGTGGCGAAAGCTGCGCCCCGCTCAAACAGGCCGCAAGGTGCGCAGGGGCCTGAGCTGCGTAAGGGGCGTGCATGGAGGGGGCGATGTCGCGCGGGCCTTCTAACGGCCCGGTTAGGCGTCTGGCGCCTCCTCCTCCGAGAACTTGCGCTTTAGCCAGTCCTCGAAAAGCTCCACTTCCGGCCGGTGAAGCCTCTGGTTCGTCGGGCGCACCAAGTAGTGGGCTTGCGAAAAGGGGATCGGGTCGCCAACCACCCCGATCCGCGCGTTCACCTCCATCGCGCGGCGGGCAAACCGGGTCAGGATTGCCGCGCATCCGGCGTTTGCCGCAACGAGCGCGAGCGCGGCCACGCTGGTATCGACGGAGTACGCGGGAGCGGCATCCGGCAGGTCGAGCCCGGCATCGGCAAAGTAGCGCCGCCACGTGTCATCATATCCGAGGATGTGAATGATGGGCTGATCGGCGAGATCCTGGGGCCCATCGATCGCCCCTTCCCGGTCCCGATGCGCAATCGGCACCACCGTCTCCGAGGAGATGACCTCGCTCGGGCCGTCATACTCCTCGCTCCGCCCCAGCCGCAGATCCACGTCGATGTCGTCATCCGCCGCGGAACTGGTCCAGATCGTCGAGACGAGCCGAACCCTGATGCTGGGGTATTGCGCTTGGAAATCAGGCAGATGATGGGGCAGCCAGAGCGTGGCCGTTGAAATCGGCGCACGCACAGTGATGAGCTGCTGCTCGGCCATGCCGAAGAGGTGGGCCGTCGCGGCGCGGATATCGCCCAGGGCCTGGCTGACCGATAGCAGATAGGCCTCCCCCTCCGACGAGAGCTGCAGATGTCGGGCGCGGCGCAGAAACAGGGGCCGTTTCAGCGCCGCTTCCAGCGATCTGACATGCAGGCTGACAGCCGTCTGCGTCAGCCCCAGTTCCTTACCTGCCAGCGTGAAATTCTGCAGCCGGGCCGCGGCCTCGAAGGTTCTGAGCCAGACCAGGTTGGGGAGAGGTGAGGGCATCTAGCACCAAAAAAATTTGGTCATAGATGCCGTTTTTAATCATTTTACGCAAGGCTCGTTCTGCCGCAAGACTTCCTCAAGCGAACAGGTCGCGCCGCGCGCCGCGTCAGGGGCGGTGCGCCCGACCGGGCGCGAACGCAACGCTGGTCGGGAGGGGCTGGCATGAGTCTGGATGCCGCGCAGAACATGCGCTTCTGGCAAGAACGCAGCGATCTTGCCGCCGCCTTTCGCTGGACCGCGCGCCTGAACATGCACGAGGCGGTGGCCAACCATTTCAGCCTCGCGGTGAATGCCGATGGGACGGAGTTTCTGATCAACCCCAATCAGGCGCATTTCTCGCGCATCAAGGCGTCCGAGCTTCTGCTGCTGGACGCCAACGATCCCGACGCGCTCAACCGGCCGGACGCGCCCGACCCGACCGCCTGGGGCCTGCACGGCTCCATCCATCGGCGGTGTCCCCATGCGCGCTGCGTGATGCATGCCCATTCCATCTTCGCGACGGTGCTGGCCTCCCTGGCCGACAGCACCCTGCCGCCGATCGACCAGAACACGGCCACGTTCTTCAACCGCGTGGTGGTCGATGAGGCGTTTGGCGGGCTCGCCTTCGAAGGGGAGGGGGAGCGTTGCGCCGCAATGCTGACCGATCCCGAGAAGAAAGTGATGGTGATGGGCAATCATGGCGTTCTGGTGCTGGGCGGCACGGTCGCCGATGCCTTCAACCGCCTCTACTACTTCGAACGCGCGGCCGAGACCTATATCCGCGCGCTTCAGACCGGCCAACCGCTGCGGCTGATCCCGGAGGAAATCGCCGAGAAGACCGCGCGGGAACTGGCGGATTACCCGGGCCAGGCCGCGGCGCATCTCGCCGCGATCCGCGGGATCCTCGACCATGAAGATGCCGATTACGCCACCTAGCCCCAACCCCCGAGCAGACCCATGACCACCATCACGCTGACCGATACCGGCCTGACCGTCCCGCTTTCGTCGGGTGCGGCGTATTTCAACTATTGCTGGCTGCGCGACGCCTGTCTCAGCTGTATCGACAACCAGACCCGCGAACGGATATTCGACGTGGCCTCGCTGCCCGATCTGCCGCGCGCGCAATCGGCCCGGATCGAGGGTGGGGCGCTGCTGATCGACTGGCAGGCGGAACCCCAGGTCAGCCAGATCCCGCTGACGTTGTTGGAGACCTTTGCCGAGCGCGGGCGCGCAGACGATCCCGCCGATCTGCCCCGCAAGCTCTGGTATGCGGGCCACGAGCCGCACTTCACCCGCCTGCCGCAACGGGACGTGCTGAACGAGGCCGCCGCACGCGCGCGTCTCACCCGTGCCCTGATCGAAGACGGGATCGCCATCGTCACGGATATGGCCGAGGACGTAAACAGCCTGCCGCGGCTCGTGAGCGCCATCGGCCCCATCACCCCCTCCGCCGAGGGGCAGTTCTTCGACGTGCGGGTCGAGATCGAGCCGACGAACCTGGCCTTCACCTCCGGCCCGCTGGAGATGCACACGGATCTGCCCGGCGAAGACGCCGCGCCCGGCGTGCAGTTCCTGCATTGCTTGGAGAACACCGTCGATGGCGGGCTCTCGCTCTTCCTCGACGGGGCCGCCGTGGCCGAAGCCCTGCGCGAGGAGGACCCGGAGGCCTTCCGCCTGCTGGCCGACAACGAGATCCCGTTCTTCTACCGCCACGACACCGTGGATTATCGCGCCCATCAGCGCGTGATCGAGGTCAACGGGGAGGGGCAGGTGACCGGCGTCACGATCTCCCAGCACCTTCAGGATACGATGGATCTGCCGCAGGGCCTGCTGGACAGCTATTATCCGGCGTTCATCAAATTCCTCAAACTGATGCAGGACGAGCGGTTTCTCGTGCGCCGCCGCTCCCGGGCCGGCGACTGCGTGATCTTCGACAATCACCGCATCGTGCATGGGCGCGAAGGCTACGTCGCCGAGAGCGGAAAACGCCACTTGCGCGGGTGCTACACCGACCGGGGGGCCCTGCGATCCACCTACCGCGTCCTGGCGCGGCAAGGCTACGCGGGCCTGCCCTTGGAAGAGGCCAACCAGCAGACCGCCTGACGGCGCCCCAACCTTTCTGTCAACCAGCTTCAGACGGGGACGGACATGTCGCGGTTCTGCCTCCGAGAGAGCGCCGCTTCACCCGCCCACACAGTTTGTCAGGGACACAGCTCCATGCCCAAAACCAGCCGCGAAGACGCCGTTCCGATCGTGTTCCATCCGGCCAACCGGCGACAGGCCCCCGTGGGCCGGTGCGCCGCGGACAGTGCCGAGCAGCCGTTGTCGGGCCAGCCGGATCCCGTCTTCGGCAAGGTCACATGGCGCCCTCTGAGCGCAAGGTGCGCGGCCGCTTCGAACGGTCCGGTCGCACGCAGTAGCAGTGAGCACCCGGTCTTCGGTGGCAGCGCAAACGCACCCGATCCGGTCGAAAGCCGCACCGGGGTTCTAGCCGACGCGGCATCTGCGTCACCCCCCGATCCGCACGCAAAGCACGAGGTGCAAGGAAAGTGCAGAACATGAAAGTTGGCTTCATCGGCCTTGGCAATGTCGGCGGCAAGCTGGCGGGTAGCCTTGTGCGCAACGGCTTCGACACCGTCGTGCATGATCTCGACCGTGCCGCCGCCCAGCCCTTGATCGTCAGGGGCGCCGGCTGGGCCGAGACGCCCGAGCAGATGGCGCGGCTTTGCGACGTGGTGATCACCTGCCTGCCTTCTCCCTTGGCGTGCTCGGAGGTGATGGAAGGCGCGGGCGGCGTCCTTCACGGCCTCTCTGACGGCAAGGTCTGGATGGAGATGTCGACGACCGATGAGGCCGAGGTCAAACGCATCGGCGATCTGGTACGGGCGAGGGGCGCCTATGCGGTGGAATGCCCGGTATCGGGCGGCTGCCACCGGGCGGATACGGGCAACATCTCGATCTTTGTGGGCGGCGACCGGGAGACCTTCGAGAAGGTTCTGCCGCTGACCACCACGCTCGGGCGCCGCGTCTTGCACACGGGCCCGCTGGGGACGGCCTCGACACTGAAGGTGATGACCAATTACCTGGCCACCGCGAACCTGCTGACCTGCTGCGAGGCGCTGGTTACGATGAAGGCGGCGGGGTTGGACCTGGCGACGACCTATGAGGCGATGAAGATCTCCTCGGGCACCAGTTTCGTGCATGAAACGGAGAGCCAGCTCATCCTCAACGGGTCACGTGATGTGAATTTCACGATGGACCTGATCCTGAAGGATATCGGCCTGTTCCAGACCATCGCCGAGCGCAACAATGTCGCGCTGGAGCTTTCGCCGATGATCATCGACATCATGAAGGACGGCCAGACCCGCTACGGCGAACGGGCCAACACAGACGAGATCATCCGCCGCCTGGAGGAGGCGACCGGCCTCTCGATCCTGGCCGATGGCTTTCCGGCGGTGCTGGTCGATGACGAACCCGAAGAACGCGGCTACGAAGTGGTGCCGCCGCAGCCGGTTTGAGCCCGCGCACGGCCTGCGCTCGGCTTGCCGGGACACGTCCATACAGCATATGACACATGGCCTGCGCCGTCAGGCGGCAATGGCTTTCCCGGAGCGCTTTCCCAGATGACCCCCCCAGCATTTTCCATGGACAACCTGGCGCGGTTCTACATCGACGGCGTGTGGGTGACCCCGTCCTCCACGCGCCGTTTCCCGGTTCTGAACCCCGCCACCGAAGCGCAAATCGGCGAAATCAGATTGTCGGGCACCGAGGACGTCGAGGCCGCCGTCGCTGCTGCGAAGGCGGCCTTCGAGAGCTACTCGATGACCAGCAAGGCGGACCGGCTGGCGCTTCTGGCGCACCTGCTCGAGGTCTGCCGCCGCCGGGCAGGCGATCTGGCCCTCGCCATGAGCCTGGAAATGGGCGCGCCCAAAACGATGGCGCGGGAGGCGCAGGCGGCCTCTGGCCTCGGACATCTGGAGGACTTCATCAACGCTCTGAGAGCGCAGGAAGAGCGCGAGGATCTGGGTAACGGCGACACCCTTCTGCGCGAACCGATCGGCGTCTGCGGCCTGATCACCCCGTGGAACTGGCCTATCAACCAGATCGCGCTGAAGGTCGTCCCTGCGCTGGCCACGGGCTGTACCTGCGTCCTGAAACCCTCGGAGCACACGCCGATCTCGGCGATGATCTATGCCGAGATCATTCACGAGGCGGGCTATCCCGCTGGTGTGTTCAACTTGATCCAGGGCGACGGCGCGGGTGCGGGGGCAGCCCTGTCGCGCCACCCCGAAATCCAGATGGTGTCGTTCACCGGGTCCACCCGCGCCGGCATCGCGATCACCAAGGCCGCGGCCGATACGGTCAAACGGGTCACGCTGGAACTGGGCGGCAAGTCTCCGAACCTCGTATTTGCCGATTGCGATCTCGATGCATGTGTTGCCGCTTCCGTGCGGGAATGCATGTTCAACACCGGCCAGTCCTGCGATGCGCCGACCCGCCTGCTCGTCGAGCGCGGTGTCTACGACCGTGCGCTTGCGATTGCGAAGGAAACGGCGGAGGCGATCCCTCTCGGCGATCCGGCCGAAGACGGCGATCATCTGGGGCCGCTGTTCGACAAGCTGCAGTTCGATCGGGTGCAGACCATGATCGAGGCGGGCCTTGCCGAAGGCGCGCGGCTTCTGACCGGCGGCCCGGGCCGGCCGGAGGGGGTCGATAGCGGCTGGTACGTGGCACCGACGGTCTTTGCCGATGTCGGCAACGAGATGCGCGTTGCGCGGGAAGAGATCTTCGGCCCCGTCCTGGTGGTCATCCCGTTCGAGGATGAAGACGACGCCATCCGCATCGCCAATGACACGCCCTACGGTCTCGCCGCCTACATCCAGACGGGCGATCCGGCCCGCGCCGAGCGCGTCGCCCGGCGTCTGCAGGCGGGTGCGATCCATATCAATGGCGGCGCGATCAACTTCGGCTCGCCCTTCGGCGGATACAAACAGTCGGGCAACGGCCGCGAGGGGGGCAGGCACGGCCTGGAAGACTATCAGGAACTCAAGACGCTTCACTTCGCCTGAGGCCGCGGCCAGGTGTCGTGTCGTGCCCCGTTTCGGCAAGGCCGGTGTGGGCTTTGGCGCAAAGGCCGTCTTGCCTGTATGGCGATAGGCCGAAACGAAGCAGGGGGCGCATGCTCTCAACTCGAGCGTCCTGAAGGGCAGGGTGCGCAACCGACGCCATGGGCCTGGGTTGGCCGGCCTTCGACGCAACCATGTTCACCTCAGGGTTTGCAAACGCCACTGCCGTGGGCTGCGCGGGTGGCACCGCGGCCCGCGAAACCGTACTAGACAATGCTCAGGTTCTCTGCAGTCGACGAATGTGAGCTTCGGAGCGGCACGGATCCCCTGCGGGGCGTTGGCGCTCGCAGCCCTCGCGGCCCAGCCGTCCCGCCACGTTGAGTCGCCTGACACGGACGCAACGAACGCTGGCCGCGGCTCCTGTGACGCATGCACGCCGCGGTCTCGCCCGCCGCACCGCCGCCGCCGGCGCAACGTGGAAGGCTGGCGGTCCGCTCGGTAATCCCGCATGTGTGGCTCCGAGACCCGGGGATCGATCTCCCCTCGAATTGTCGGGCGGAGGGGGCCGGATCTGCGAGTGTAGCTATGCCAACGGACGAAGACGCACGGTCCACCCTCATCCATCTGCTTCTGACGCCGGGGTTCAACCTTGCGGCGACGATGGCCTTCGTCGATCCGTTTCGGGCGGCGAATTACCTCGACGGCACGACGCATTTCCGCTGGGCGTTCCTGTCGGAACACGGCGGCGCAGTTCGGGCGAGCAACGGCGCCAGCCTCGCCACCCGCCCCTTGTCCGAGTTGGCCGGGGCCGCGCCCGATTTCCTGATTGTGTCCTCCAGCTGGGAGCCGGAGGCGCACGTGTCGCACGGCGTGCGCGCCACCCTGCGCCAGGCCGCGCGCCGACAGGTGACGCTGGGCGGGATCGACACGGGCGCCTTCGTGCTGGCGCATGCGGGGCTTCTGCAGGGCCATCGCGTCACCGTGCATTACGAGCATATCGATGCGTTCCGCGAGCTTTTCCCCGGAACCGAGGTCTGCGAGATGCTCTGGGTCTTCGATGGCGCCCGCATCACGTGCTGCGGCGGCATGGCCGCGAGCGACTTCGCCCTGCATATCGTCAGGAGCATCCATGGTAGCGCCCTGGCGAACTCGGCGGCGCGCTACATTTTCTCCGCGCCGCTGCGCAAACACGACACGCCACAGAACCCGCAGGACCGGGAGCCGCTGGGCGCCCTGGTGCCTGACACGGTGCGCAGGGCCATTCGCGCGATGGAGGAAAACCTGGAAACGCCGCTCTCCATCGCGCGGCTCTGCCAGGACATCGAGGTGTCGCAGCGCCACCTCGACCGTCTGTTTGCACGCTACGTGAACAAGACGCCGGTGCTCTACTACCGTGACATCCGGCTCGACCGGGCGCGTGGATTGGTGACGCAGACCGGCCTTTCCATGACGGAGGTCGCGTATGCGAGCGGCTTCACGAGCCAGGCGCAGTTCAGCCGCGCCTACAAGAAACGCTTCGGCCTGCCGCCCAGCAGGGACCGGATCGAAGGGCGCGTTCCGTTCGAGTTTCGCGCCTGGCCGATGCACCGGAAACGCACGGACATGGCCGATTAGTTCAAGAAAGCGGCGAACTGGGTTAAGTCTGGCGGGCCGGGCAGAGCGATCCTGCGGCGTGAGTGACGGAACTGAACTCAGGTGAGCAAGGATGGTAGAGCTTCCTAGCCAACACGATTTCGCGGCCATTCGCGCGGGCTTCGATCCCGATCCCGCCCGCTCCCTCTCACTGCGCAAGGAGGCGTATGTCCAGCCCGCATGGTTCGGGGCCGATCTGACGGCAATCCTGGCCCGAAGCTGGCAATGGGTCTGCCATGTCGAAAAGCTCCGCGCGCCCGGCTCGTATGTCAGCATCGAGATTGCCGGGCATCCCATTGCCATCGTGAGGGATCGGCAGGGCACGTTGCGGGCGTTCTACAACGTCTGCAAACACCGCGCCCATGCCCTGCTGAGCGGCGACGGGCAGACGACGCGGATCATGTGCCCCTATCATGCGTGGGTCTACGGCCTCGACGGCCGGCTGGTGCGCGCCCCGCATACCGAGACGCTGCAGGACTTCGACCCCAAGCAGATCTGCCTAGACGCGGTGAAGGTAGAGGAGTTCTGCGGCTTCGTCTTCGTGAACCTCGACCCGGACGCCCCCCCGATGCGCACCACGACCGGGAACCTTGAAACCGAGCTGCGCCATTGGGCGCCGGACATCGAGCGGCTGACCTTCGGGCATCGGCTGACCTACGATATCAGGTCCAACTGGAAGAACGTCGTCGACAATTTCCTGGAATGCTACCACTGCCCCACGGCGCACAAGGATTTCTGCGACCTTGTGGATATGAACACCTACAAGGTGACCACCCATGGCATCTATTCCAGCCACATGGCCGAAGCCGGCAAGGCCGCGAACTCCGCCTACGATGTGTCCAATGCGACGGTGCGGACGCATGCCGTCTGGTGGCTCTGGCCGACAACCTGTCTGATGCGCTATCCGGGGCGATCGTCGATGATCGTGCTCAACGTCATCCCCATCGGGCCGGACAGGACCCTGGAGACCTACGATTTCTTCCTGGAGACGCCTGAACCAGACGCGATGGAGCTGGAGGCGATCCGGTATCTCGACGAGGTGCTGCAGCGCGAAGACATCGACATCGTCGAGAGCGTCCAGCGTGGCATGTCCACCCCGGCCTTCACGCAAGGGCGGATCGTGAACGACCCGGACGGCTCCGGGAAGTCGGAGCATGCCGTCCATCACTTCCATGGGCTCGTGCTCGATGCCTACGCAAAGGCGGCCGTATGAAGCGGCCGAACCTCGTCGTTCTGATGGCCGATCAGCTGGCGCCGCACTTCCTCGGCGCCTATGGGCACAAAGCCGCAAAGACCGCCCATATCGACGCGCTTGCCGCGCGCGGCATGCGCTTCGACGCGGCGTATTGCAACTCGCCGCTGTGCGCGCCGTCGCGCTTCGCGTTCATGTCCGGCCAGTTGATCAGCCGGATCGCGGCCTATGACAACGCGTCGGAGTTCTGTGCCTCGGTTCCCACCTTTGCGCATTATCTCAAGGCGCTCGGCTATCGCACTTGCCTGTCGGGGAAGATGCACTTCGTCGGGCCGGATCAGAAGCACGGGTTCGAAGACCGTGTGACGACGGATATCTACCCCGCGGATTTCGCCTGGACCCCGGATTGGGAAGCCGCGGACGAGCGCATCGACAAGTGGTACCACAACATGGCCACGGTCAAGGAAAGCGGCGTCGCCGTGGCCACGTTTCAGACCGATTACGACGACGAGGTCGCGTTCGCGGCGCGCCGCTGGCTGATCAACCGGGGCCGGGACCGGGCAGGAGGGGATGACACGCCGTTCTGCCTGGTGGCGAGCTTCATCCATCCGCACGACCCCTACGTGGCCAAACCGGAATGGTGGGATCTCTACGCCGACGACGAGATCGACATGCCGGACGTCGTGCTCGCCCCCGAGGAGCAGGACCCCTTCTCGCGCCGGGTGATGGACGGGATCGAAGCCTCGACAGTGCCGCTCAGCGCGGCGGACATACGCCGCGCGCGCCGCGCCTATCTTGCCAATGTCAGCTATTTCGACAGCAAGGTCGGCGCTGTGATCACGACGCTGGAGGAGATCGGCGCGCTTGAGGAGACGATCGTCGTCGTCACCGCCGATCACGGCGACATGCTGGGCGAGCGTGGGCTGTGGTACAAGATGAACTTCTTCGAGCACTCCGCCCGGGTTCCCTTGATCTTCGCCGGGCCTGGAATAGCGCAGGGCACCGCGCGGCAGGCCTGCGCGCTCGTCGATCTGCTGCCGACCTTTCTGGAGATCGCCGGCGGGGGCCCGGACCTTCTGGGGGGCCCGATCGACGGGCGCTCGCTGATGCCGCTCGCGCGCGGCGGCGATGACCCTGTCGACGAAGCCATCGGAGAATACTGCGCCGAGATGACCCCCTGGCCCGTCTTCATGATCCGTCGCGGGCCGCTGAAATACATCCACTGCGATATCGATCCGCCGCAGCTCTACGATCTTGACGCCGACGCTCAGGAACGGGTGAACCGAGCCGCCGACCCCGCGTACGCCGAGGCCGCCCGCGGCTTCGCGGCCGAAGTGACGGCGCGTTGGGACAGCGCGGTGCTGCGTCAGGATGTGATCCGCACGCAGAAGGCCCGCCGCGCGCTGCATGCGGCGATGGAAGCCGGGGCAGGGGAGCCCTGGGACTATAACCCGCCCCGCAACGCCTCGAACGAGTATGTCCGAAACCACATGGATTGGACGGCCGCGGCTGCCCGCTATCGTCTGCCACCGCTGAAGGGGGAGCCCGATGGGCATGCTTGAGGGCAAGGTCGCCCTGGTGACGGGGGGCTGCGGCGGGATCGGGCGCGCCATCGTCGCACGCTTCCGGCGCGAAGGGGCGCAGGTCTATGCCGCGGACCTCAGCGAAGCGGGATCGCTGCCCGGTGAGGGCCCCGACGCCCGCGGGTTCGTGCGGCTCGACGTGCGCCGCGAAGACGAGGCGATCGGGGCCATGGACAGGCTGCGCACGGAGCACGGCAAGCTCGACATTCTGGTGAACGCAGCCGGGATCGAGATCGAGAAGACCATCGAGGAGACAACCCTCGAGGACTGGAACCAATCCTTCGCCGTCAACGTGACGGGTACGTTTCTGACCTCGAAACATGCGCTTCCCCTGATGCGGGCGGCGGCCAGGGGCGGGAGCAGCGCCTCGATCATCAACTTCGGCTCGTATGATGGGTTCATCGCCGATCCGTGCCTTGCCGCCTACTGCGCGACGAAGGGAGCGGTGCATGCCCTGACCCGCGCGATGGCCTGCGATCACGGGCCCGACGGCATCCGCGTCAACGCGGTGTGCCCTGGCTATGTCGACACGCCGATGCTGCAGAGCTTCTTTGGCGGCGCGGGCTCGGGCGGTGCGGGAAAGACCATCGACCAGCTTCAGCAGGCTGTCCGGGACGTGCACCCGATGCGCACCTATGGCACGCCGGAGGATATCGCGAACCTCGTCAACTGGCTCGCGAGCGACGAGGCGCGCTATGCCTCCGGCCAGCTCTGGGTGCTGGACGGCGGGCTATCGGCGCAAGTTCAGCAGATGAGGCTCTGACATGCCCAAACCCGTGATCATCACCTGCGCGCCAACGGGCGGCATCCACACGCCGACGATGAGCCCGCATCTGCCGGTCACGCCTGACGAGATCGCGCAGGCGAGCATCGAGGCCGCCGAAGCCGGCGCCTCCATCATCCACCTGCATGCGCGGGACCCCGAAACTGGCAAACCCGACCCGCGGACGGAGACGTTCCTGAAGTTCCTGCCCCGCATCAAGCAATCCACCGATGCGGTGATCAACGTCTCCACCGGCGCGGGGCTCGGCATGTCGATGGAGGAACGGCTGCGCGCGGCCACGACGACCAGCCCTGAGATGGCGAGCCTCAACATGGGCAGCATGAATTTCGGGATCTTTCCGATGCTGGAGAAGTACACGGAGTGGACGTACGATTGGGAGCCGGAGTTCCTCGGCATGACCCGCGACTTCATCTTTCCTAACACCTTCGCCACCATCGAATACGCGCTGCGCGAGCTGGGCGAGGGCCACGGCACGAAGTTCGAGTTCGAGTGCTACGATCTTGGCCACCTCTACAACGTGAAATGGTTCGTCGATCAGGGGCTCATCAAGCCGCCGTTCTTCATCCAGATGGTCTTCGGCATCCTGGGCGGCATGGGTGCGGAGCTCGACCATCTCGTGCACCTGCACCGCACGGCAGACAGGCTCTTTGGGGCGGAGAACTACGAATGGTCGGTGCTGGCCGCGGGGCGGCATCAGATGCCCTTTGCCACGCAGTCGGCGATGCTCGGGGGCAACCTGCGCATCGGTCTGGAGGACAGCCTCTACATAGGCAAGGGCGAGCTTGCGACGTCGAACGCGCAGCAGGTCGAACGGATCCGCAGCATCGTCGAAAACCTCGGGCTCAGCGTCGCCACGCCCGACGAGGCGCGCCAACGGCTCGCGCTGAAGGGCGGCGACCGTGTCCAGTTCTGAGGAAGGTCGGCTATGCAAACCAAGCTGTTGATCGGCGGTGAGTTGGTCGAGGGGGACGGCGAGGCGCTGAGCGTCCTCGACCCGGCGACGGGGGGCGAGGTGGCTAAGGTGGCAGAAGCCAGCGCGGCGCAGGTCGACGCCGCGGTGGCCTCCGCCGAAACGGCGTTCGAGAGCTTCTCGCGCACCACACCCGCGGATCGGGCCGCGCTGCTCCTGCAGATCGCCGATGTGCTGGAGGCCCATCAGGACGAGCTTGCCGGGCTCGAAAGCCTCGATGTCGGCAAGCCCTGGCCCTCGGCCCGCGACGATGAGATGCCGCTCACCATCGACACGTTCCGCTTCTTCGCCGGGGCCGCGCGCACCATGACGGGTTCGGCAGCGGGCGAGTACGTCGCTGGGCATACCAGCATGATCCGCCGCGATCCCGTGGGGCCGGTGGCCGCGATTGCGCCCTGGAACTATCCGCTGATGATGGCCGCATGGAAGCTCGCGGCCCCGATTGCGGCGGGCTGCACCCTTGTCCTGAAACCCTCGGAACTCACGCCGCTTTCCACCCTACGCGCCGCCGAGCTTCTGACCGGCATCCTGCCCAAAGGCGTGCTGAATGTGATCCACGGCCGCGGCGCGACCATCGGCGACCGCCTGATCAACAGCCCCGGAGTGGAGGCCATCTCGGTGACCGGCTCGCCCGCAACAGGCATGGCCGCCATGCGCGCGGCCGCTCAACGCATCAAGCACGTGCATCTGGAGCTTGGCGGCAAGGCGCCCGTCATCGTCTTCGACGATGCGGATCTCGACGCCGTGGCCGAGACCATCCGCTACGGCAGCTTCTTCAATGCCGGTCAGGATTGCGCCCAGCCCTGCCGCATCCTGGTGCAGGACGGCGCCTACGACAGGCTCGTCGCCGCCGTTGCGGCGCAGGTGGAGGAGATCCAGATCGGCGCGCAAAGAGTGGAGGGGACCGAGATGGGCCCCATCGTGTCCGAGGCACAGCGCACCCGCATCGCCGCCTTCGTCGACCGGGCCCGCCCGGGCTGCGAGATCCTGACGGGCGGGGCTGCCGGCGAGGGGGCCGGGTTCTTCTATCAGCCGACCGTCATTGCAAATGTCGACAACGACGCCGAGATCGCGACGGCGGAGGTGTTCGGCCCCGTCGTCACGCTCTCCCGCTTCTCGGACGCCGAAGAGGCGCTGCGGACGGCCAACGCATCGCGTTACGGCCTCGCCTCGTCGGTCTGGACGGCCGATGTGGGCCGCGCAATGCAGATGACATCGCGCCTCCGCTACGGCTTCACCTGGGTCAACACCCACGGTGTCGGCACGCCGGAGATGCCATGGGCGGCGATGAAGGGCTCCGGCACGGGCTGCGATATGTCGGTCTATGCGCTCGATGCCTATACGTCGGTCCGCCATGTCATGGTCGCCCATTGATGCGGCTTCAGGGCAAACGCGCCGTCGTCACCGGCGGGCGCCAGGGGATCGGACGCGCGATCGTCGGGGCGTTCGTTCAAGAGGGAGCGACAGTCACGACCTGCGGGCGCGGCCTGCGGCCCGATGGGCTGGAGGCGGCTGTCGGCTGGTCCATGCTCGACGTGACTGACGCCGCGGCCGTAGACGCGTTCGCCTCCGCAACCGGCGAGATCGACATCCTTGTGAACAACGCGGGCGTGCAGGTGGAGAAAACAGTGCCAGAGAGCACGGATGCCGACTGGGACCTCGTCATGGGCACCAATGCGCGCGGGGTATTCCACCTTTGCCGCGCCTTCCTCCCAAGGATGGCGGAGGGCGGGGTGATCCTCAACCTTGGCTCGACATCCGGGAGTGTCGCCGATCCGTCGATGGCCCTCTACAACGCGTCGAAGGCCTTCGTGCATGGGCTCACGCGCTCCATCGCCGTGGACCATGGTCCGGCGATCCGCTGCAACGCGATCTGCCCGGGATGGATCGAATCCGGTATGCTCGAGGCCGGTTTCGACCTTGCCGACGATCCAGAAGCCGCGCGCGCGGATGCCTTGGCGCGCCATCCCGCGCGCCGCTTCGGCCGGCCGGAGGACGTCGCCGCCCTGGCGGTCTGGCTGGCCTCCGACGCGGCTGGGTTCGCCACCGGTCAACTCTACACCGTGGACGGGGGCCTGACGGCCGCCTCACCCCTCAACCCGGGTTTGTTCTAGTGTCCGGGATCTCTCACACCGCCGTGCTGGGCGCGGGCGTCATCGGGGCAAGCTGGACGGCGCTGTTTCTGGCCTCGGGCCGGTCCGTCTCCGTCTACGATCCCGCGCCGGAGGCCGAGGCTCGGGTGCGCGCCTATATCGACAAGGCATGGCCCGCGCTGGAGCAGCTCGGGTTCACGACGCGCGGAGATCCCGGGCGGGTTTCCTTTCATTTCGATGCCACGCAGGCCGTCGCGGGGGCCGGCTTCGTTCAGGAAAACGTGCCCGAGCGCCTTGCCGTCAAGCACCGCCTCATGGCCGAGATCGGACCGGCGCTGGAGCCGGATGCAATCTACGCAAGCTCCACCTCGGGCCTGACATGGGAGGCGATGGCCACTGGGTTCCGCGATCCGTCCCGCTTCGTTCTGGGCCATCCCTTCAACCCGCCGCACCTGATCCCGCTCGTCGAGATGACGGCGGGGGAGGCCACCGATGCGGCGGTGATGGCCGAGGCCCGCGCCTTCTACGAGGATTGTGGCAAGGTCACGATCCGCTTGCACAAGGGCATGCCGGGTCACGTCGCGAACCGGCTGCAGGCCGCCGTATGGCGCGAGGCGATCCATCTGGTGGTCGAGGGGGTTGCCAGTGTCGAGGACGTCGATAAGGCGATGTGGGCCGGTCCGGGCCTTCGCTGGGCGGCGATGGGCCCGACGAAGCTGTTCCATCTGGGTGCAGGCGAGGGCGGGTTGCAGGCGTTCTGCAACCACTTTCGCGACACGTTCAACGGGTGGTGGGACGATCTCGGGCAGGTCCACCTGACGGATGAGGTCATTGAGACGATCGTGAGCGGGGCAACCGCGCAGGCCGGTGGGAAAACGCCCGAGGAGCTTTCCGCCGAGCGCGACGCGCTGATTATCGCGATACAGAAGGCTCTACAGGAGGCTCAGACGTAGGTACGGGGGCGCCGCACCTTCGCGCGTATCTGAGGCGCGGGCTTGTTGGCAGGGGCTGAGGAGCTTGATCCCTTCACTGAGACATGATCCGGCGCAGACGGGGAATGAGCGTCGGACTTGGACAAGGGCCCGTGGGGACCCCTTGATCGAGGGCTCGCAACGGGCGCGTTCCAGAGATCGTTTCTTCTCGCTGTGTCAGTGCCTTGCCAGCAAGGTGCGTCGTTTGGCCATGACCCGTACCGCGCCACCAACGGCGGCTACCAGCTGATTTTGGGCGCAAAGTTGATAGCGATGCCTGCACGCGAAGAGGCAAGGGCTTTCCCAAGGCGTCTCGTCCAACGAGTTCACCGCCAGCGGCGAGAGGGACATTGAGTGGCACGGCGCTCCGAGGCGCAGATCTATGGCCGCTTTTGCCTGGGCACGCCTCTGTCCCGCGCGGTTTCAAAGAAAGCGCATGCGCACTCAAAGAGACGGATGGAGCCCGCTGCGGCCCCGTGGATCGAGGAAGCACCCCCGAACGTCGGTGCCACCTGCCTGATAGAGAGGTTCCGCAAGACGCGCGTTGGTATCCCCAGTCGCATGCATCGTCGGTGCACCGCTCCGATATCCGCTCGAACCCCCGTCACTCTGCAACCCGCCAAGCCGGAAACACCCCAAGGGACCGGCGGCGCGTCAACCTGTCTTCTGCTCCATCCTGTCTTCGCAGCAGGCGCGTGGCCGCAGCGCGGCCGCGCGGGTGATCGGCCTGCGCACTTGCGAAGTCTAGGCTTCGCCATAGTGCCCGCGACATGTGCCCTCTCGCGACCGCAGCCGATCCACGGCCCGAGGGGCGGACTTCTCTGCAAGGGGAGATCGACGCCGGAGGGTCATGACGGCACTGCCCTTTGGGTCGGTGCAAGCCGCGTGCGCCAGCGCCAGCCGGTGGGCGCCCGGTGCGCTATGCACCATCCGATGCCGCGATGCGGACCGCGGAGGAGAGATCCGGCGAGCGTCGCGCGTCTGCGTTCAGGGTTTGGCAATCAAATCAGCTTAGTGCGTTCCAAGGGAACACGGCGCCGCCCCGAACGGGCCAGCGGGACAGCGCGGGGTGACCACCGGGGGCGCCGTTCGGGCGTGGCAACCGTCGGGGGCAGGGCCGTTGCCTTCGGTCGCGGCGCGGCCTGCCGATCCCGCACGTCTCCGGCCCGGCGATCAATGTCTTCGAAGAGGGGCAAACACTCCGACATGCACAGCGAGAGAGACGCATCATCCTCGGCCGCCGCCCCGCGCGTGCCTCTGTCTTCGCCCGGTCCACCGCCCGACCCTCCCGACCCTCCCGCACAGCCAATGCCAGACGGATACCCCCATGCCTAGAGATGCGTCCCGCACCGAAATCATCTTCATCGACACCTCCGTTGCCGGGTACGAGCGGCTGCTGGCGGACGTTCCGGACAGTGCCGAAACGGTGCTTCTTGATCCACATCGGGGCGGCCTCGATCAAATGGCCGACTACCTGTCGGACCGGGCGGGGATCGACGCCATCCACCTCATAAGCCACGGGGAACAGGCCGCGCTGCATCTGGGCGCGGACAGGATCGACCGGTCCAACCTGCCCGAGCATCGCGCGCAGTTCGAGACCATCGGACGCGCCTTGTCGGAGGAGGGCGATCTGCTGCTCTACGGCTGCGATGTGACCGGCACCGCAGAGGGCGAGGCGTTCGTCCAGGACATCGCGCGCCTGACCGGGGCAGACGTGGCCGCGTCGGACGATCCGACGGGGACGGCCGCGCGCGGCGGTGATTGGTCGCTGGAAACGACGGTCGGACATATCGAGGCGCCCTTGGACGTAGCGCAGTTCCTGGCGTGGGACGGGCTCCTCGCCCTTCCCATCACATCGAACCAGACGACGAATTACAACAGTCTGGGGTTCTCGGATACGCAGCCAATCCCCAATGGCACGGTGATCGACGACCTGACCTATAACGGATGGCGCTTCAACGGCTTCGGTGGAGAGACAGGCGTTTACCCAAACGTTCTTGCGATAACGCCGTCCGCAACAACGGCTACGCGCATCTTCACCGCGGACGGCAGCGAGTTTGCATTCACCGAGGTGGACTACATCGTCGACACCTTCGGGTCGCCCGCCATCGCGTCCTACACGTTCTTTGGGTATCGCGACGGGGTTCAGATCGAAGACCAGACCTTCAACGCGGGCGATGGTACATCGGGCACGTGGACGCTGAACTGGGGGTCGGTCGACGAGATCAGGGTCGCCGGGAACACCAACTTCGTCTTCTTCGACAACCTCGTGGTCGGCGCCGTGATCCCGGTGAACACCGCACCCGAGGTGGACCTGAATGGCGGGGCGGCGGGCCAAGACACAAGCGCCGCGTTCTCCGAGGGGAGCGGCCCGGTCGCCCTGGCGCCAGCCGCGGTTGTGACCGAACCGGACGCCGACCTGATCACCTCGATCACGGTGGCCCTGACCAACGACCAGGACGGAGTCAATGAGGGGCTGAGCGTCTCCGGCGCCGCCCAGGACGCGCTCGTGGGCGTCAGCGGCGCCACGGACATCACCCGGCAGGACACGATCCAGATCTCCGGCGTGTCGGCCACCGCCGCCGAGGTGCAGGCGTTTCTCCGCGCCATCACCTACGACAACGGGGCCGATGCGCCCACCGAGACCGCGCGTACTGTGACCGTCGTCATCAATGACGGCGCCGAAAACAGCGTCTCCCGCACCAGCACGATTTCGGTGACCGACGTCACGGCGGCGTCGAGCAGTCTTTCGGGGTTCGATACCTCCAGCGGCGCCAACCTCACGCCGGGTATCGTCTTCGGCGCGGGCGATGAAACGCTGACCATCGCCAACTCCGGCCACACGGTCGGGTCGACCGCTGCCGGCGGCACCGGGACGGACACGTTGGTGGCCGTCGACGGGGTGAACCTCGCCAACCTGACCACCCTTTCGGGCTTCGAGGCGCTCACCGTCCAGGCGAATGCCGTCGTCAGCATGAGCTCTGCGCAGCACAACGCGTTTGCGACGTTCACCAACGCGGCGGCGCAGACGATCGGCCTTGCCGCGGGCAGCGATGCTGTTACCGGCAACGCAAACATCGAAAGCTACAGCCTGGGCGCCGCCTATACGGGAGCCTTCACGCTCGGCGCCGCAGGCCAGAACGTGACAGGTGCGGACGGCGCCCAGGACAGTGTCGATATCGCGACCCTTGCGACCACCGGCACCCTCAGTGGCGGCACCGGCGCTGACATGCTGATCATGGGCAATGGCAGCAGCATCTCCGGCGCGACTGTCTCGGGGTTCACCGCGCTGACCGTTTCGGACAATGCCAGCGTCACCATGACCGAAGCGCAGCACGATGCCTTCGGGGCCGCAAACATCTCGGGCAATGCCACCGAGCAGATCGTGATTTCCGCCGCCACCGACGGTTTCACCACGTCGAGCGTCATCGAAACCTATGTTCTGGGGGTGGCCAACAGCGTCTCCCTGGGCGCTGCGGCGGGCAACCTTGCACAGAACGTCACCGGCAGCAGCGCCAACGATACGGTGGCGCTTGGCGCCGGCGCCTATACCGGCACCCTCAATGCCGGTGGCGGCACGGGCGACACGCTGGCCCTGGTGGATGGCTCGAACGCCTCGGGCGCAAGCGTCTCGAACTTCGAGAACCTGACCATCGCCAACGATGCGACCGTTACGCTCGGCGCGGCGCAACTGGCTCAGTTCACGGGCACGGTGACCGCCGCCGGAACAGAGACCGTCGACGTCACCGGCAACGGCGATTTCACCACGCTGGCCAATGTCGAAACGATCAACGTCACCGGCGATGAGGCCGACAACCAGCGCACGATCACCCTCGCCCAAGCGGGTGTGGACGTCGCCGCCACCGCGGTCACCGATGCCGTCACCTTCGATATCGGGGCACTGAGCTACACTGGCGCGATCTTCGGCGACGGCACGGTCGACGACACCCTTCGCGTCGGCAATGGCGGCGACGTTTCGGGCGCAACGCTCAGCAACATCGAGATCCTGTCGCTCGACAGCAACGCCACGATCACGATCAGCGCGGCGCAATACGCCGCAATTCAGAGCCAGGCGATTGCCGCCGCCGGAACGGAGGCGATCAACATCGTCGGCGACGGCACTGTCACGCTCTCGGGCGACACGGTCGAAAGCTATGCGTTCGGCGACGCCAGTTCCGACACGCGGACAGTGGCGATCGATGGAGCGAACAGCGCGACGATCACCGCCAACGCCGCATCGGACGCGGTTACCTTCAACATCACCGGTGGCAATGACTTCACCGGGAGTTTCACCGCGGATGCAAGCGTCGCCAACACGCTGAACGTCAGCGCGACGGGCACGCAGATCCAATCTGCGACGCTGAGCGGGTTCAGCAACCTGACCTTGGCGGGGACGCTGACGCTCACGTCCGATCAGGCCAACGCCTTCACGGGCACGATCGTTGCCGCGGGCGGGTCCGACACGCTGGCGTTGTCCGAGACGGGGATGTTGACCGGCACCAACCTGTCCGCAATCGAAGGCTTCGCGACGGTCGCAGGCGGGGCCGAGATCATCACCTTGTCGGCGTCCGCCGCCGACGGGCGGGTGTTGACGGCCGTCGATACGGGGAGCGACGGGTTCGTGGTGACGGGCGCGGCCGGCGCCCAGGACATCACGGGATCTGCCGGCAGCGACGCGTTGGACGGCGGCGCGGGGCAGGACAGCCTTGGCGCGGGCGCCGGCGCCGACACGCTCACCGGTGGCACCGGCGACGACACGTTCCGCGGCACCCTGTCGGAGCTTGACGGCGACACGATCACGGATCTGGCCGCGGGCGACCGGATCGTGCTCACCGGGGTGAACCTGACCGACGCCAATGTGCGCTTCACCGGCAGCAACGACGCGCTCGAGGTCGATGGCGATGCCACGACCTTTGCCGCCGTCGAGACAACGCTCAACCTGTCCAACACGCCCGGCGCGAGCCTCGTGGCCTCGGTCAGCAACGATACCGCCGGGACGTCCACGATCGTCTTCTCGGCCGCCAACACCATGCCGGTCCTGAGCGGCCTTGGCGGATCCGTGGGGTATACCGAGAACGCCGCCGGCGTCGTTCTCGACAGCGATGTCACCGTCGCCGATGCAGAGCTCGACGCGCTCAACGCATCGGCCGGCAATTACGACGGGGCCAGCCTGACGCTCGAGCGGACCGGCGGCGTCGACGCCGCGGACATCTTTGGGAGCTCTGGGCAACTCGCGGCCCTGACCGAAGGTCAGGACCTCACCTTCAACGGCACGGCTGTCGGCACGGTCACCACCAATAGTGGCGGAACGCTGGTGCTGAGTTTCAACGCCGCCGCCACGACCGCCCTGGTCAACAGCGTACTGCAGTCGCTTACCTATGCAAACGGGTCCGATACGCCGGGCACGAGCGCCTCGATCGACTGGGTCTTCAGCGACGGGGCGTTGGACAGCGCCGTGGGAACCACCACGATCTCCATCACCGAAGAAAACGACGCCCCCGTCGTGGCCGGCACGCCGCCCAGCCCGACGATCGACGATACCGCCACGGCCACGCCCTTTTCCGGGCTGTCGCTGACCGATGCGGAGGGCGAAGGCGGCACGGTTGCGATCAGCTATGCGGGTGCGAACGGCACCCTCAACGGCGTCGGCCTGAGCGGTGCCGCGGGGAGCTACACGCTCAGCGGCGCCTCGCCCGCCGAGCTGACGACGCGTCTGCAAGCTCTGACCTTCCAGCCGACGGAGAACCAGGCCGCGCCCGGCGCGACAACCCAGACGGCCTTTAACCTGACCGCCAATGACGGAACCGAGGACGGCGCCGCCTTTACCCTGGCGAAGGTCACGGTGACGTCGGTCAACGACGCGCCGGTCATCGGCGGGCTCACCTCCGGGCTGATGGTTGACGATACGGCAACCGTGAGCCCGTTCTCCAGCGCCGTGCTCTCCGACCCCGATCCCGGGCAAACCGTCGAGATCCGCGTCACTCTGGACGATGCGAACAAGGGGGCGTTCACCGCCGCGTCGCTCAGCGCGACGGGCTTCGCCGATGCAGGCACCGGCACTTACACCCTCTCCGGCGCCACAATCGCCGCGGCACAGGCGGCCCTGCGAGGGCTCAGTTTCGCCCCTAGCGAGGACCGCGTTCTGCCCGGCGAAGCCGAGACGACAACCCTGACGGTGAGCGTCGACGATGGCGTTGCCGCGCCCACGGTCGACGGTACCGTCACCGTGGTCTCGCGCGCCGTGAACGACGCTCCCGAGATATCGGGAACGGCCGCAGGGCAGGCGATTGCGGATACCGAAACCCTGCAGCCCTTTGCCACGGTCTCCATCGCGGACGCCGATACCGGGCAGACGCTGCGGGCCAACGTGAAGATTGATGACGCGGCAAAAGGCGGCTTCACCGCCGCCTCCCTAACGGCGAGTGGGTTTGCGGCGGACGGGGCTGGCGCCTGGCTCCGCACCGGAACGCCGGAGGAGATCGAGGCGGGCCTCCAGGCCCTGGTGTTCGAACCGACGGGAGACCGCACGGCGCCCGGGACATCGGAAACCGCGACGCTCACCCTCGACGTCGGCGACTCCATCGACACCACCACTGACGACGCGACCAGCGTTGTCGTCACTTCGGTCAACGATCCCGCACAGATCGGCGGGGCCCTCACCGGGCGCCTGTCGGAGGATGCAAACCCCAATCAGGTGCGCGGAACCCTGACTGCCACCGACCCCGATGGCACCGACAACGCCTTTCGCGCGGTCGAAAGCGCGACGGCCACAGCCGGTGGCCGCGGCACCTATACCCTGACGGCCGCGGGCGAGTGGACCTTCACGCTCGACACCGCCGCCGCACAGGCGCTGCGCGCCGGAGCCGTTGTGCAGGAGACCTTCTCCGTCATCACGGCGGACGGCACCGAAGGCACGGTAACCATCAGCATCGACGGGGCCAACGACGCACCGCGTTTCTCGGCCCCCGGGCCGGAGCGCGTCGAGGTCGATGGGCGCACGGTGACCCTTGGCCTCTTCGATGGCGCGCGCGACCCGGACGGGGACGCGTTGACCGTATCGGACCTCGTGGTCACGTCGGACCGGCGCGGCGACGTTGCGTTTACGCTGACCGGGTCGGGCCAGCTTCTGATCCAGACAGATCAGTTCCGCGATCTCGCGCGCGGGCAGGAGGAGCGCCTAGCGCTGAGCTACATCCTGTCAGACGGTTCGCTCGCGACCGAGGCCAATCGCGAGGTCGTCCTGACCGGGGCAAACCGCGCGCCGATTGCCGAGGACGACCGGTTCTTCCTGGCGGAGACGTCCGAGGCGCTTCTTGGCAACGTCCTCTCGCAAAACGGTGGCGCCCGCGACAGAGATCCCGACGGCGAGGCCATCCGCATCGTCGCGCTCGACGGTACGCCCGTTCCGGGCGACGATGCTGTCACGGTCGTTCTCCCCTCCGGCGATACGGTGACGCTCCGCGCCGATGGCGAGTTTTCGGTCGACACGCGCGGCGCCAATGAGAGCGGCGCGCGCGAGGTCTCCTTCGGCTACACCATCGCAGACGCGGGCGGTGCCCGCGACACCGCGCGCGTTTTGATCGAGGTCTCTCCGAGCCCCACCGATGAGGCCGGCCGCAGCTGGCAGTTCGGACCCGACGCGCTGATCGATGATCCCACGATCCGTGACTTTGCGCCGGGCAACAGCGTCGTAATCGACCTGCCCACCGGCAATACGGGGAATGTGGCGGTCTCCGAAACGGAGACCGGGTTCGTGCTTTCGGTCGACAACGACGATGACGGAGAACCGGACGGCACGATCGTGGTCGAGGCGACGGAGGGCGGCGGCGGCTTTCTGGTTTCCGAACTCGGCGACGGCGCCTCCGGCCGCCTTGTGCTCGACTATGTCGGCGCCTCACCTGGCGTCTCCGAAGGGCAGGCGCTCGCCGAGGAGGCCGTCAACGGGATCGCCAACACCGCCTACCTGACGGGAAATGGCGAAAGGGGCGCGGTTCTCACGTTTCAGGAAAGCACCGCCGCACTCGACAATGCCATCGGCACCTACGTGGTCGCACCCGACGGCAGCATCGGGGACGTGCAGGTCATCTTCGCGAACACGAACGCGACCGCCGCTGGAACCCGCGTCGCCCTCGACCCGCTCGACGCCGGAGAGTTCCTCGGGGTGTTCCTGATTTCCGGCGGCGCCGCGCTGGAGGAGACATCGACGCTTCGGTTCGAGAGCGGCACCGGCAGCGCGAACGCCTTTGCCGACATCCCACCCGTGCTCCTGATCGACGACCGGGAAGTCGAAAACGATGTGTTCCACGCGTTCAGTGGCCTGAACGAGAACGGCAACCGCATGGTCTGGAGCGGCTATGACAGCGCCAGCGGCGGCCTGACCCTTGGCTTCGAAGATCTTGCCCTTCCAGCGTCCGACAGGGATTACAACGACGTCCTCATTGGGATCGAGTTCATCTAGGGAACGGCCTTCGTGCCGTTCACAGGCCGAAGGGGGCCACCGCAGCGCGCGTTGGGGGAGCGGCGGATCTTCGGGGAACGGTCTGAGCAAGGCGCCATACGCCGTCTATCCCGCAGGCTACGGAGTGGGGTTCCAGTCCGCTGGCGTTGATTGCAACGGCGCGTGTGGAGCCGAGGCGCCCGTTCCGGGCTCTCTGTCTGAATGCCACTTTCGCCTCCAGGTCTCTTGCAAGGGATTCCCGAACCGAAGGGTCGAACTCGTCTGCCTCCGACAGACCGGTCGGCCACGGGGAGGGAGGCACCTAGCCCCGGCGCCTATGCAATGGCGCCCCCCTCCCTCGATGGGCGAGGCGTGCGTCACCGCGAACGGGAATGGCGACGACGCGGAACCGGGGCGGACGTCCAGTGGCGTGAGGGGGCAGATCCTGTTTGGCGTCTGTCGGCATATGCCGCCATGTGTCCGTCGAAGGATCGGCGGTCCGAACGCGGCATGTGCGATGGACATTCGGTTCACAGCAACGACGTCTGACCGTGCTCATCTTCGGGACGCCGGGCTTCGGACGTGCCTCTGGTTCGTCCAAAAGACGTAGCTGAACGCCCAAATCACCGAAGTCCTTTCAGGCTCCGCAGCAGATGGCCCGGAGCCCGATCCGTTCGTGCCTACCCCAAGGGACGACCGCGTCAGGCTCCCAGCGCATCCGCCATGACAGCAAACTCTTGCATCGGGCCACCTTCATCAGCCCGCATGGCGTCCTCGTTTTCCGGATTCCGCCCTCTCGTGGTAGGCTCCGGGCGACCGCCAATTGGCAGTATTGGAGGCCGACATGATCTGGACACAGCTTACCCGCCGCAAGGCGCTCACGTTGCTTGTCGGGGCCTCGGCGACGGCGATTGCGAGCGCCACGTCGGCCAAGACCGCCTTCACCCTGCAAGACCTCGGCGAGCAGATCGAAGCCTTGCCGGAGATCACCGTGTATGTGGCCCGCCGCGTGATCACGATGGAAGGAAACGAGCCCGAAACCGACGCCGTCGCCGTGGTCGGCGATCGCGTCCTTGCCGCCGGGCCGCGCGATGCCCTCGAAAACCGGATCGGCCCGCAGCCCTATCGCGTGGTGGAGACTTTTGCCGACAAGGTCATCATCGCTGGCCTGATCGACCAACACGTGCATCCCTTCCTGGCGGCCCTGACGCTGACGGCAGAGATCATCGCCATTGAAGACTGGAACCTGCCCACGGGGCTTGCCCGAGCGGCGCGGTCAGCCGACGCGTACTGGGAGCGCCTGGAAGCCGCCGAAGCAGCGCTGGAGGAAGCCGATACACCGCTTCTGACCTGGGGCTATCACCATTTCTTCCATGGCAACGTGCGACGGCAGCAACTAGACGCGCTGAGCACGACGCGCCCCATCATCGTGGTGCACCGCTCCGCGCATGAGCTGATCCTCAATACCCCCGCCCTAGCACTCCTCGGCATAGATGAGGCTTTCGTCGCGGGGTTCGAGGGGCTTGCGGCCGAGCAATCGAGCTTTGAAGAAGGTCACTTCTTCGAGGCCGGCATGTTCGCCGTCCTGCCGACCGTCGCGCCCCTCCTGTCGACGCCGGAACGCCTGAACGCCGGTCTCAGACTGACCCGGGAGTATATGCATCGCGCAGGTGTCACCGTTGCCTGCGAGCCGGGAGGCGTGTTGTCGCGGCCCCTCCAGACCGCGACGAACGCCGTCTTCTCGGGCGCCGACGTGCCGCTTCGAACCTACTTCATCGGCGACGGCAAGTCGCTCTTCGAGCTCTACTACGACGACGGAGACATGATCGCGGAAACCAGAGCCCTGCTGGATTGGGGGGAAGGCAAGACAAGCTTCCTGCCGCAG
The DNA here is from genome assembly GCA_038757905.1 of Pseudomonadota bacterium. Lineage (GTDB taxonomy): Bacteria > Pseudomonadota > Alphaproteobacteria > Rhodobacterales > Rhodobacteraceae > HLUCCA09. The sequence continues at coordinate 77,630 of JBCDGG010000001.1, forward strand.
CAGGTGAAGCTCTTTGCCGATGGCGCGATCTACAGCCTGTTGATGCAAGTTTCGGAGCCCTATATCGGCGGCGACTTCCATGGCGAATGGATCATGGAGCCAGAGGCGTTCAACGCGGCCTTTGAGGCCTATTGGGACGCGGGCTATCAGATCCATGTGCATCAGACGGGGGACCTTGCGGTCGATATGGTCCTCGATGCGGTCGAGCGGAACATGCGGCGCGTGCCCCGTGCCGACCACCGTACCACGCTGGTTCACTTCGGGTACGCGCGCGAGGATCAGGCGGCGCGGATTGCCGAGCTTGGCGTGATCGTCAGCGGCAACCCGTATTACGTCACCGCGCTGTCCGACCGGTATGGCGATATCGGGCTTGGGCCCGAGCGCGCCGACAACATCGTGCCGCTTGGCCCCGTCAAGGCAAACGGCACGCCGATCTCCTTTCATTCCGATGTCCCCATGGCCCCGGGGGAGCCGCTGTTTCTGGTGTGGGCGGGCGTCAACCGGACCACCGTGTCCGGCCGCGTCGCGGGGCCAGAGCATCGGCTGTCGGTCGAAGATGCGCTCCGGGCGGTGACCATCGACGCTGCCCATTCCATCCGGCTGGAGGGCGAAATCGGGTCGATCGCGCCCGGAAAGTTGGCGAACTTCACGATCCTGGACGAGGATCCGTTCGAGGTCGCGCCAGAGGCCATCAAGGACATCGGCATCTGGGGAACCGTTCTGGAAGGCGACATTTTCCCGGTCTCCGACAGCTTCGATCTCGACCGGGCCGCGCTGTTTCCCCCAAGGGATGCGATCCAACGGGCGCGGACACCGCTCTATGCGCTCGCCGATGTTCCGCGGGTTGCGCGGCGCGGCGCGCTTTCCGGGTGTTCGTGCTGTGCCTCTCCGACGTCCGGAGCCTGTAGCCCGTCTGTGGCGGGTCAGACGTCGACCGTCAGCTGCTGCGGAACCAATGCGATCGGCTGGGCCGTAGTGTCGGAGTGGGACAGGCAGGCCTAGCGCTGCGCACGGAGCTTGGGCGGTTCCCGAATGCGGGGCGCGCGATGCGTCGGAGGGTCATCTCTGGCCGCTCAGCCAAGCTGGGCCTCTGCGCCCGTTCCGTTCAATCCGTAGAGGGCGCGCGCTCCGTTGTGATGGGGCTTGCCGAACGGACCCTTAGCGCTCGCTGGCGTCGCCGATCCCCGATTGCGCACCGTCTCCGCCGATCTATCGGCGGCGCCGGTCGTCCCTCATTGGGCGGGCGTTCCGGATGCCGGAAGCGGCGATTGGCTGCCATGGTCGGCAGGGCGGGTAGGTCGACGAGGTGGCCCTTCAACGCCAACGTGGCTACGGCACCGCAAGGAGGAGGGCGTGTGCCGTCTAGCGCTCTCAAGCGCTGACACGGCAGGGTTGCCGCCGGGCGTGTTTGCGTGCGTCGCGTCTGCTGGTCAGGGGGCCGACGGGGAAAGGCCGCGCGGGGTCAGGCCGTAGACGCCTTTGGAAAGCCGTTCGAACCAGCCGTAATGGTTGTCCGCCATCATCCGCGTGGCCCGTGCTACCCCAGTGGCTTTGGCCTACCGGCAGGACGCGGAGCGGCTGCGCAGCTATCTGGCTGCGCATGGCCCGGCGCGGGGGGCCGAGGTGGCCAAAGCCACTGGGGTAGCACGGGCCACGCGGATGATGGCGGACAACCATTACGGCTGGTTCGAACG
>JBCDGG010000002.1:0-77364 GCA_038757905.1 Pseudomonadota bacterium
CAAGAACTTCAAAACCCGGTATCGCCCGATATCCCAGTGGATATCTTGAGGTAACCATGGCGAACACAGTTCTTAAGTTCAGAAATCAGTCTGTCCGAATAAATTATCATTGGAGTTGCCCCCGTTTCGCCAGACACCTAGGCGGTTTGTTGGGCGCGTCTGAACTCGCGGGGCGAGCGCATCCTTAGCCCGGAATGTGGATGGTTCTCATTGTAGTCCTCGAACCATCCGGCGATCTGGTCAAGCGCGGCTGTCGCATCCGGAACGGGATGGACGCGGACATAGTCGCGCTTGAGCGTTTTAACGAAAGCCTCGCTCATACCATTGCTCTCTGGGCTGGCCACTGGCGTGAAACACGGGATGAGGTTGAGCTGAGCGGCGAAGCGGCGGGTCTCGATGGCGGTGTACGGCGAGCCGTTGTCTGACAGCCACTCGATGGCCGAGACCTACGCGGCCAATACCGAGCCCATGCTGAGCCACATCAACGTCGGCACCGGGACCGATGTGTCGATCCGCGAGCTGGCGGAGAAGGTGGCAGAGGTTGCCGGGTACACGGGGCGCATCGAAACCGACCGGACGAAACCCGACGGCACGCCGCGCAAACTGATGAACGTCGACCGCCTGCGCGCCATGGGCTGGCAGGCCCGCATCCCGTTGGACGAAGGCCTCGCTACGACGTACCGATGGTATCTCGAGAACGCCGCGGAGGTCCGCGTCTAGCGCCAATGCTGGGGGAGGCATGCTCCTCCATCATCCACCAAGCAGCACGCTGCCCTTACTGTGGTCGGCACGCCGCAACCTGAACGGCGAAAGGCCCACGGCAGCGCCTCGGTCTCCCGTTTCGGGGCCGAGCGGCTTGACCGGGCAAGCGCGCTCGTCTTCTTCTGAGAGGGCGCGTCCCGCCGGGCGCGGGCGCAGACAGACCCGGCCCCTCAAAGGACACGCTCCACGATGGACGACCGCCTTCTCATTTGCGTCCCACGCGGCGGGTTGAACGACACGTTGTGCCAGATCGGGAAATGCTGGACCTATGCCGAGCGCTGGAACCGCAAACTCTTCATCGATCCCGCTCTCGGCGGCTTGTTCGGCTTTCTGTGGGACGTGTTCGAGGAGCAGCCCTACACAGCGGCCTTCCGCGACTCCGTGATCGTCAGAGACCGGGCCGCGGCCATGGCGCTGGCCGACGGAAGGCCGATCCGCCCTGCCTGCCTTGCGCCGTATTACGGCAAGAGCGCGCGCAACGCCCGCTATGCGGAGTTCGATTCAGAGCAGTTCAGATTCGTCCATATCGGAACGCGGGAGCCCACGTCCTTCGATCTCCATCGCAACTATCCGGAGGATGTTCTCGTCCACCACGATTGCGGCGGCGGGACGGAGTCCGTCGGCGTGCTCCATCGGATCAGGCTGAAGCCCGAGATCCGGGACGAGGTGCTGGCGCGGATGACGCACCTGCCGAAGCAGTACGTGTCCGTTCATGTCCGAAGCACCGACCTCACGTCGGACTACAAGCGCTTCTTTGAGCTCTTCAAGGATCAACTCGCGGATCGGAACGTGTTGGTGTGCAGTGACAATCAGGCGGTTATCGACCACGCTCAAGCTGTCCTTACGTCGTCCGCGGTTTATACCAACGAAACGCGCCGGAGCACGACCGGTGAGGAGATCCATCACGCGCATAAGTGGGATACGAGCGACGAAGCGCGCCGCCGCGCGGCTTTGATCGAGCTCCTAACGGATCTGCTAGCCTTGGGTCGGGGCACCGATATCCTTGTCGCCCCCACCTTCGGGCCGCTCATGGGGTCGCGCCGGCAGCGCCTGAAGATGAAAATCGAACGCGCGCTGCGCCTGGAGGTGCCGGCCTCCAATTCCGGCTTCTCGGAGTTGGCCCGATACCTGTGTGCCAACAAGGACGTGCTCGACCTCTTCGCGGGTGTCCGAAGCGGCCCCGGGCAATTGGCCGACACCGAAGCGGCCGATATGCGGGCCGTCTGACAGCCCAATGGGCTAACGACGTGTCCGGGCCGCGCTGACCGGGCACTCAGATCAACGCCGCACCCTTCAACGGCGCGATGACAAAGCTCCGCCCCTGTCCCGATGGCTGTCGTTCGCGCAGGGCCTCAGGCCCGCGCCTGGGCACCGACGAGGCTGCGCAAGGGCAACAAATAATCCGTCTTCACGGCATCGAGCACCAGCTCCGTCGAAACGGTGTCGACCTGCGGAAGCTGGGACAGCTTGTCGATGACGATGCTGCGCAACTCCGACGTGTCGCTGACGAGAACGTGCATCAGGTACTCCGAAGCGGCACTGATGAGGAAACAGCCGATCACCTCCGGCATCTTCCAGATGTGGTTCTGAAAGTCCTCGTTGGCCTCGGCGGAGTGGTCGTTCAGCGTGACCCGAACGAAGACCTCGACGAAGGTCGCGACGTGATCCAGGGCAACGACGGCCGAGTAGTATTCGATCACGCCCGCCGTTTCGAGGGCGCGCACCCGGTTCTGCGCGGTCGACGGGGCAACGCCCACGGACTTAGCAATCTCCGAGATCGGCGCCCTTGCATTCAGCTGCAGGATCTCGAGGATCTTGATGTCGACGAAGTCAAGTTTCATCCCGTCCTCCATACTCTTGCGGTGCCGCGGTCACGCCTGTGCCCGGCCCTGGTCAGGGCGCTCGAATTGTCGGCAGGTTCCTTCACGCGATACCTTTCCTCGTCATCTCATAGCGGGCCGGCTCGAAGCCGCCGTCATCTTCTGCGGGGCGTCGCCCCAACTGCCAGCTTGCCGCGGCCAGGGCCACGAATGTCATCAGAACAAGGTCCGGATCCGGGACGGTCGCGGCGACCATGGCCGATGTGAGCGCCGTCAGCGCCGCCACGCGCGCTCCGAGATAGACCCGGCGCGGATCCGCCTCGGTCAGAACGCGCGCCGGACGGGCGATCGAGAACCACAAAAAGAGGGCATAGAAGGCGGTTCCCAGAAGGCCGACGCTCCCCAGCATCACAGGCACCAGACCATTCGAGCGCAGCGATCCGACACCGGCGCCCAGGCCATAGGAGGACACGAACGCGTCCAGACCCGAAAACGCCCAGGCGGAGCGCTCCAGCCCCGACAGGCTGCCGGCCTTTGACAGAAACAGCCGGTCCGCGGCCACGGCCAGAAAGTCGGCCAGGGGCGTGGCGATCAGGATCATCGAAAACGCGGCGATGACGCAGCACACGGTCGCGATGGCGACCTGCGAGAAGACCCGCGACACCCCGCCCGCCGTGAAATGGCGCAGATGGGCCAGGATCGCCAGCACTGCGACGGCCATCGACATCAGCCCCGACGAGGACAGCGAGAGCAGAACGCACACCAGGTTGCCGAGCGCGAGCAGGCCGTGGGCGGGCTTGCGCGACATCAGGTATGACACAGCAAAGTACCCGAAGAAGGCGGCGGAGATCGCGCCGAACGGCGCAGGCTCCGAGAAGCCGCCTATGACCCGCGGCAGCGCGGCGACCGCCTGCTCGTTGGCCAGGGCATAATCGGCGGTGCGCACCGGTTCCAGCAGCGCATCGGCACCCGCCAGATCGAGCGCAGCCAGCCCGCAGTTCAACGCCCCCGCAGCGACGAGCGCACGCTCGACCCAGCCCACGCCGTGCCGCCGGACCGCCGCATCCAGAAAGAGGAAGTACGCGCAGGCGATCAGCACGTAGCCCAGTTGCGAGATGTTCGAACTCGACGGCCAGACCGGCGCCATGGTCGAGGAGAAGTGAATGCTCGTCGCCGGGCCGACGGCCCCGAGGGAGACGGGAAACACCAGGAACTGGCCCTGGAAGATCCGCACCAGGAAGATCGCGGAGAAGAGCCCGTAGACGGCAAAGGCAAAGATCCACAGCCCGGCCGGGCTGATCCGCACCGTGCGCGCCTGGGACGGGGTAGAGAAATGCTGGACCGTGATCAGGGCGAGGCTCAGCGCGGCCGCGAAGTGCGCCGCCCTCAGCGACAGACCGCTCACCTCCACGGCGGCAAACATGCCGAAGGGCAGCGCGGCCATGGCCACCAGAAGGCCGTTCGCCGGACGCCGGAGGCTCAGGAGCGCCCAGATGAGCAGAAGGACAATGGACGCTGGATAAACCGCCATGTCGCTAACTCCACGTACCTTGCAAATGCTGGGCAGGGGCCGGGGCCCGGTCAGTAATAGGCATAGGCATACACTTCTCGTCCGGCGAGATGCCCGCGCCGGACTTGGGTGAAGACGGCGCCTTCGAGATGGGCGCCCGCGTCCTCCAGCCGGGTCACCGTCGCGTCGACGAGTTTTTCAGGGACAGCGCTGCTCTTGACCACTAGCAGAGTTGCATCGGCGAATTTCGACAGGATCAGCGTGTCCGACAGGCTGGCGGCGGGCGGTGCGTTCAGAAGGACGATGTCGTAGCGCGTCATCAGATAGGTGACGATGCCGCTGAAGGCGGGCTTCGAGATCAGTTTGACGGCGTTCTGCGTGGCTTTCACTGGCGCCACCACGTCGGCATCCAGGAGGTCGGAGTGCTTGATGAGCTGGCGCGGGGTGATGTCCTCTTCGGAGAGCGCTTCGACAAGGCACCCCTCCGTGCGGCTGAGCTGCAGCGCATTGACGCTATCGGGCCGCCGCAGGTCGGCGTCCAGCACGACCACGCGTCGCCCATGGTCGCTCATCACCTTTGCCAGCGCATAACACAGCGTGGACTTGCCTTCCTGGGCGAGGCTGGAGGTGACCATCAGAACGCGCGGTTGGCGAATGGGCGAGGTTCCGAGCAGGTGCGTCTCCAGCGTCCGGATCGACTCAAGGAACGGCGATACGCCAGACCGTTTGGCCAGCTCGCGCCGCAACCATCTGTACTTGCCGAACAGGCTCGAAATGTGCGGCACCAGGGCCAGAACCGGGCGGCCGGTGATGCGGCGCAGGTCTCGCGAGGTGCGCACCGGCGCCATCAGCACGCTGCGCAGAAAAACCATGGCCACGCCGAGCGCGACGCCGAACACCCCGGTTGCCGCGAGGGCCAGCGTCTTGCGCGGGGCCGCGGGGCTGGTCGGCGTCTCCGCGATGCCGACCAGCCGGGCTTCGGCCAGCTGAAAATCGCCCCGGGCGGAGGTTTCCTTGAAACGCGACAGGAACTCCTCGTAGACGGCGCGCGTCGCTTCGGCATTGCGCTCCAGCTGGTCCAGCCGGACAGAGGCGTAGGACAGCTCGTTCGCCCGCCTGGAGATGTCGCCGATCTGCACCTTGAGCGCCTCCTCCCGGCTGACAGCCACCTGCACATCGCTGCGCATCGCCTCCACCCGCCTCTGCGTCTCGCTCCGGATGGAGCGGTCGAGTTCGTCGATCTGAGCCACGAGGTGCACCATGTCAGGGTGGAGCCGCCCGAAGGTGGTGGCCAGTTCGGCGCGCTCGGCCTCCAGGGTGGCGCGCTCGCGGTCGAGCGCCTCCAGGAGCGGCGAGGTGACCACGTCCGCCACGGCCGCGAGGCCGCCGCTTTCCATCAGGGCTTCCACCAGCTTGAACCGCACCTCCGCGTCGGCCCGGTCGGCGCTCGTCGACACCAGTTGCGAGTTCAGCTCCGACAGCAGCTGCGCCGTCGTTTCTTCGTCGCCGCCCACCTGCGTCGCCATGCCAGTGCGGAACTCCACAACCGCCGCTTCGGCGGATTCCACCTGCTTGCTCAGCTCTTCGATCCTCTGACTCAGCCAGGAGTTCGCCTGGCTCGTCACCTCGGCCTTCATGTCGAGCTGACTTGAGATGTACTGCCGGGCCACCTCGTTCGCGACGAGGCCGGCCGCCTCGGGATCGTGCGAGGTGAAGCTCAGCCGGATTGCATAGGAGATGCCGATCTGCGTCACCGAGAGGTCCGACAGGATCCGCTCGATCACCGCCTTTCTAAGCTGATCATCGGTGAAGCTGCGCGCGCGTTCGTGGGCCGGGGGCACGCGGCGGATCGTTCGTTTCAACCAGGCGATCGGGTATTCCGGCCGGGCGACCAGGGGGTCGAATCCGGGGTGGTTGACCAGGTCCAGCCTGTCGACCACGGCGCCGATCATCGTGTTGGAGCGGATCGAGATCACCTCGCCCGCCACCACTGCATTCGAGACGTTGAGGTTCGACACCACGTTCTCGACGGGGGTCGCCCGCTCCTGCCGGGTGTCGAGGATCACCTCTGTATGGGCCTGGTAGGAGGGCGGGACGATCCGCAGGTAGGCGTACATCGCCACCAGACACAGCAGCGTCACCATAAGGACCAGCCGGCGGCCGTCGCGCAGGATCCCGAGCAGCACCTCCAGATCGATCAGGTCCGATCCGGCGACGCCGCCGGCGTGCGAGGTGTATCTCGGCTGGATCGTTCTGCGCCGCCGCGCGCGCACTGCCACGTTCATTGGATCGCCTCCTCGGGCGTTCCTGCCGGGCGGAGCGTCACGATCAGCAGATCGCCGGGAAGCAGTTCCTCGTAGGCGTCGATGGTATAGGTCTCGATGCTCTGGTCCCGTGTCCGGCGGCGCACATGGTAGAGAATGCGTACCTCGGCCTCACCGCTCGCGGCGGCCGAGATCCACTGCCCGAGGAGGGCGAGCCGGTCGACGAGAGAGTCGCGCTGGGCTGTGAGGGTAGCGATGACGCGGGATTGCTCCTGTACCTCGGCGAGCAGGCGTTGTTGCCGGGTGCTTTCGAGTTGCGACATCTGAATTCTCAGATCACTCAGGCGCCGCTCGGCCACCGAGATCGTCTCGCGCAGGCGGAGGAGATCGGACGTTGCGTCGGCCAGATCACCTTCGGCATCCAGAACGGATGCGCGTGTCGACAACCCCCGTTCGACGAGGCCCTGATCGAGGTCAAGCTGCTCGCGCGCGCGCTCCAGCGCGGCGGATTCCAGCTCCTCGCGCTGTTTCAGGAGCGTGATCTCGTAGGAGACCTTCTTGATCGCCTCGCCCTGTAGAACGATCTGCTCGGTGTGGGCGCGCGTGGCGAGGGTGAGCAACCGCTCCTCTTCGATGCGCAGAAGGTCGAACGCCTCCTCTTCGATGATGGCGCGCAGCGCCTTCGAGACGGCGTCCCAGCGGATCGTACCCTCGCCGGACAGTTGCGCGCGCGCGCCCCCCTGCTTGACGGCCGCGCGGGCAAGATCCGTTTGCAGCGCATTCAACTGCCCCAGCAGGCGACTGCGCTCCAGGATGCGTGATTCTTCATTGCTGGCTGCCGATGTCGGGCCTCCGGCCAGCCCAAGGGCCTGCTCCGCCGACAGGAAGGGGCTGAACTCGTAAGCGCCCGGGGTGCGCACATCGCCCAGAACGAAGATCTGGCGGTACTGCACCACCGAAACCTCGACCGTCGGGTCGCGGTAGATCTCCCGTTCGACATAGGCGCGCTGCACCGTCGCACGGGCCGCGGAGATCGACAGCCCCTCCACCCGCACGCCACCGATCAGCGGCAACTGGATCTCTCCATCCCCGCCGACGCGGAACTGCTGCGGCGGCTCGCGATCGTCGAGAATATCCAGTTCGAGCTGATCGCCAACATTGATGAGGTATTGAACTTCGGCCCGGGCGGGCGTGAATGGCGCTGTGACGGAGAATAGAATGAGGGCGGCTGCAAGGGCTCTGGCCGGAATTGTCATTATCCGACAGCTCCGAAAAGCAAAACACTCTCGCATTCCAGCGACCGCACCCCAAGGGTGGCGCCCGCCTCACCATCGACGGGAACTCACCTCACCAAAAATCAGACCGTCGCCGGCCAACCGCCTTCACGATTCGCCGTGTCTGTCGTTGCATCAGCGACATGTCAGTTTCCCCCAGCCAACTCAAACAGTAAACACATTTTGGCCGCAGGGGTATGAATACATTGCCTTATTGTTCGGTGTTGGTCGACAGTTCGCGATGCGTGTAGGGATTGGCCGCAAAGAGGATACGCGCCAACTCAATTTGGCCACATTCCAGGCAACTTGTTAACCTTTGTGCCGTGGCGCCACGGGGTGACGCAGGAATGCCCTGGGTCAACGGGAGATCTCGATCGGCCGGATATTGCCCCTTGCCTCAGGGAGGGGCGAGGGCGCGTCTTCACCTTAGGCGATACGGAGCACTGCCATCTTCTTCAATCGAACAATGGTTAAAGCGAATTGCTGAGGAATGCCAATGCGACTGAGAAAATGGTGAATTCCCTTGTTTGCAGAGGGCGCAAGAAAGGCGGCAATGGCACGGTCCCCGCTGCCCGGGTTTGCGGAAGAACTGCGGGGCCGGCAGGCGCCCGGGGCAGGCTGACCCCGGGTTCCGGTCCGCGACCGGTTGCTCGACCTGTATTGGCGGTTGAGCGTAGCCCCCGGCGCGGCTACGGTCGGCGCAGGGCCTGGCTCGGGCCTCCCCCCTCCCGCGGGGCAGCATCCGACATGTGGAGCATCTTCTGATCGCGCCTTTTCCGATCGAGCGCCTGCATAAGGAGGGATTGCATGCCACGCTCGGTCGAGGAGGTTCGCACATGCATCTATCCGCCCCGATCCACGCCCTGAAGCGCAAGGCCAAGACGCTCTCGCGCGCGCAATCCATCCCCCTTCACGAAGCGCTCGACCGCATTGCTGGCAGCGAGGGCTATCGCAGCTGGAGCCACCTCGCGGCGCACGCCGCGGCGGCCGCGCCAGACCGTACCAAGCGTTTGCTGGAGAAGCTGGAATGGGGCGATCTGGTGCTGCTCGGCGCACGGCCGCGTCAGGGCAAAACCCGCCTCGGCCTCCAACTCGCGGCTCGCGCGGAAGACATTGGGCGCACGGGCTTTTTCTTTACTCTGGACTACCACGCGCGGGACATGCCGCCGCTGCTTGACGCGTTGGGCCTCCCGTCGTCGGCGGCCGGATCGCTGCGTGTCGACACGTCTGACGAGATCTGCGCCGCGTACATCATGCGGCGAGTGGAGAGTGCCGGCGAACCGGCGCTGGTTCTGGTAGACTACCTGCAACTTCTGGATCAGAGACGCACGCACCCGAGCCTGGATGCGCAACTGCGCAGCGTGCGGGCTTTCGCGCGCGACACGGGCGCGATCTTTGTTCTTCTCTCGCAGATCGACCGCGCTTTCGACCCGCTGCGGAAGCCCGTCCCGGACGTGTCCGATGTGCGTCTGCCGAACCCGGTGAGCATGGCTCTCTTCGACAAGACGTGCTTCCTCCATGGCGGCGAGATTCGGTTCGGCCTTCCGGCTTGAAGCGCCTCGGACCGGTCTCGATGCTTTTGCCAACCCGGGGGCCGGTTCCGGCCCCCGCGCATCTGGTATCCGCAAGCTGCCGGGTGGGTTCGGCCGCTATGGTCCGCGCCGCGCCCCGGGTACAAGTCCGAGGGCGATGCCCCCGAGGATTAGGGCGGCCGCAGATGCAGTCAGCACGGTCACCGCCTCGCCCAGCAGGAGCGCGCCAAGGATAATGGCGATCACCGGCACCGAAAGCTGCGCCAGCGCCGCCACACTGGCCCCGAGTTGCGGCAGCAGGGCATACCACAGTGCGTATCCAAGCGCAGAGGTCAGCGCGCCTGACAAGACGGCGAGGATCAGCCCGTTCATCGTGCTCACCTGCGACGCGCCCGTCGGCACGAGGAGCGCCAGCAGCACGACCGGAACGGAGTAGACGAAGTTCCACCCGGTGGAGGCCAGCGGATCGGTCACGCGCCGCCCGATCAGCGAGTACAGGCCCCAGCCCAGGGCGGCGGCGGACATCAGGCCCATCGCTACGGGCGGGGCGGTGGCCGCCTCGCCCGGCCATGTCAGCAGGGCGAGCCCGGCCAGCGCCACCAGCATGCCGAGCCATCGCAAGGCGGGCGGCCGTTCGCCTTTGATCAGCGCGCCGAGGAACATCGTGACCTGCACGCCGCCGAACAGGATGAGCGCGCCCAGCCCGGCATCCATCGAGACATAGGCGAAGGAAAAACCGAGCATGTACACCGAAAGACCCGCGACGGCCAAGATGTCCGGCCGCGCGGGCGCCGGTACGGACCGTTCCCGCAGAACGACGAGAAGGGCGAGCATGGCGGCGCCCGCGGCGACGCGCACAACGGCAAACTCCGCCGGACCTATGGCGCCTTCGATCAGGGCGAGCCGGTTCAGGAGGGAGTTGGCAGCGAAGGCGACCATCGTCAGCGCCGTGAGCAGAAGCAGCCGCATCCATCTCTCCATGGTTTCCGCGGACCGCTCAGATCCCTGAAGTCCGGCATCCCGGGCCTGCCATCGAATGGACGGGGGCGCCAGAGGGCGTGCGCCGTCTGCGCGCCCTCTCATGGACCTTTGAGCATTGTTTCAGCCGGGTGCGGCACGGCCAGTGCGCGCGGCCCGACTCCCGCGCAACGCGTCGGGCGAGGGTTGTGCATGTGCGTTTGGCCCTTCCTATCGCGGGCTAAGACGCCGTGGGATGGGGCTTGCACGGCTGAGGCTCGGCGTAAATCCGTGGACAGCGCAGCATTTACCGCTAACATGGAAAATCCGGGGCCATGACTCAACGCAGCACACGGCGGTTTGGCCACCATATGCGAACCAGCGGGGTGCAACGTTGCCACGGGCCTTTCTGTGATTGCCGGGAGGGGAGGTGTCCGTCTCGCGACGTTCGAAGCGCCGTGCTCCCCGGGGCTCCGGGCCCGCCTTGCAGCTTTCGGCCCGTTCACTGTGGGGCTGACCCGCGTCCTGACGCCCACACCCGGACGCGGCTGCGGTCTGCGCGCGTCTGCTGTTCTAGAAACGCCCAATGCCTACGCCGCGCCGCCCAGAATCTGGGCAGCGGGAGCCCGCGCCCTAGGCCGGACGCAAGTCGGCCTTCGGGCGACGCACTTCTCCCAAGCTTCCTATGGACCTGACGGTGCGGCCGCGGCCATGAGGACCGATGGCGCGTTTGACGGGGCAGGGGATGGGATGACATGCAGCGGGCGCGTCAGAGATCCGTCTATCTCGAAACATCGGAAGAGACTTGGCTATGCTTAAAGGAACCCGGTTCGCGGCTTGCGTGAACGTCGTATGCGCCGCGCTGGTCGGTGTGTTGATCGGCCTCGCGCCTGCGCACGCGCAACCCAAGCTTGCAAAGATCATCACAGTGGAATCGGCCGGGACCGCGGGGGAACGGGTCTTCTTCGGGCGTGTGAAGGCGCGGCAGACGATCGACTTCGCCTTTCAGGTGCCCGGGCAGATCGTCGAGCTGCCGCTCGACGAGGGGCAACCGATCCAACGCGGCGATTTGATCGCGCGTCTCGATCTGGAGCCGTTCGAATTGTCGCTCGCGCGGGCCCAGGCGCAGTTCAAACAGGCCACCGACGATTTCGACCGGTTGAGCCGCCTCAGCGGGTCCACCGTCAGCCAGGTGTCGATCGACGATGCCGCAACCGCGGCCGAGCTTGCGGAGATCGCCGTTCGAGACGCGGAGCGGTCGTTACGCCTGGCGACGCTCACGGCGCCGTTCGACGGCATCGTGGCGCGGCGCTCCGTGCCGAATTTCTCCACGATCAGCAGCGGCACGCCGGTCGTGCGGCTCCACGATATGTCGGATCTGCGGGTGGAGATCGACGTGCCGGAGGTGCTGTTCCAGCGCGCCGGGCAGGATCCCAACGTTGTCCTGCAGGTGGAGTTTCCCGCCTCTCCGAAGCGCTTTGACCTGGAGTTCAGGGAGGTTACGGCCGAGACCTCTCAGGTCGGCCAATCCTTCCGCATCACGCTGGGCATGACGCCGCCGGACGATCTGTTCCTGCTGCCGGGGGCCTCGGCCACCGTCTACACGCAGCTTCTGGACGAGACGGCGCCGATGCTGATCCCAGGCGGGGCGCTTGTGTTCGATGCGGCGGGCGCACCGGCGGTGATGGTCTTCGAGCCGGCGGGCGGCGAAACCGGAACCGTCAGGCGGCAACCCGTCGAAGTGGCGCCGGATCGCTCCGGAGCGATCCAGGTGCTGTCGGGCCTCGAAGCGGGGACGGACATCGTTGCCGCCGGCGCGGCGCTACTGGAAGACGGCGAAAGCGTCGAGCGGTTCAGCGGGTTTTCGAGGTAGGACATGGACATCGCGCGCGCTTCCATCAATCGGCCGATCTATACGTGGCTGATCATCCTGGGTTGTCTGCTGGGCGGGTTCTGGGGGTTTCAGACCCTGGGCCGGCTGGAGGATCCGTCCTTCACCATCAAGGTCGCGGTCGTCGTGACGCCGTACCCCGGCGCATCGGCCGAGGAGGTCGCGCTGGAGGTGTCCGAGCCGCTCGAGTCAGAGATCCAGAAGATGGGAGAGGTCGACGAGATCGACACCCTCAATCAGCCGGGTCTTTCGCTCATCAACGTGACGATGAAGGACACGTTTGACGGAAGCGAGTTGCCTCAGCTCTGGACGAAGCTGCGCAACCGGGTGGATGCCGCCGAACTGCCGGAAGGCAGCCGCCCGCCCATGGTCGACGATTCCTTCGGCGACGTGTACGGCCTGTTTTACGCGATCTCGGCGCCCGGTTACTCCGATGCCGAAACCCACACGCTATCGTCCTTCCTGCGGCGCCAGGTCCTCGCGGTCGACGGGGTGAAGGACGTCGTTCTCTCCGGCCTTCCGGAAGAGGCGATCTTCGTGGAGTTGGATGTCTCGCTCGCGGCTTCCCTCGGGGTGCCGCCCACGGCCATCGTGGCCGCCCTGGCCGAAGCGGACGAGGTTGTGGAGGGCGGAACCATCCTCGATGAGGACGGGCGCACCCTCATCATGCGGCCGGACGGCAACGATACGCTGTCCTCGATCCAGACACTGTCCATCGGGGCGGAAGGCGAGGTGATCCGCCTCAGCGATTTTGCCGACATCAAGCGCGAACGCGTCACCGATCCCGATGTGCTGATCCGCCACAACGGGCACGAGGCCTTCACCCTGGCCGTCGCGGGCATCGCCACGGACAACATCGTGGAAATCGGCAAGCGGGTGGATGCGAAGCTGGCGGAACTGCAGGGCAGCCTGCCGCTCGGCATCGCGGTGGAGCCGATCTACCGGCAGCATGTCGTCGTCGCCGACAGTGTGAACGCGTTCCTCGTCAATCTCGCCACCTCGGTTTCCATCGTGATCGGCGTGCTGGCGATCTTCATGGGGGTGCGTGCCGCCGTCGTCGTCGGCGTGACCCTGCTGCTGACGGTTGTGGGCACGCTCTTCTTCATGGCGCTGTGGTCCATCGAGATGGAGCGCATATCGCTTGGGGCGTTGATCATCGCCATGGGCATGCTCGTGGACAACGCCATCGTTGTGGCCGAAGGCATGCAAAATGCCATGGCGCGCGGACGAACCTCGCGCGAGGCGGCGGCAGAGGCCGCCAACAAGACGCAGATCCCGCTTCTGGGTGCGACGGTCATCGGGATCATGGCCTTCTCCGGGATCGGGCTCAGCCCCGATTCCACCGGCGAGTTCATGTTCTCGCTGTTCGCGGTGATCGGGATCTCGCTGCTTCTGTCCTGGGTGCTGGCGATCACCGTCACGCCGCTTCTCGGTCACTACTTCTTCAAGCAGGGGGTCGATGACGGCACGGATCCCTATGGCGGGATCGTGTTCCGGTCGTACGGCGCGTTTCTTCGGCTGATGCTGCGGTTGCGCTGGCTCGTGGCCATCGCGCTCATCGGCCTCACCGCCGCCTGTTTCGTGCTCTTCGGTCAGGTCCGCCAGCAGTTCTTCCCCGACAGCAGCACGCCCCTGTTCTTCGTGCACTACAAGCTGCCCCAGGGCGCGTCGATCCAGCAGACGGCCGCCGACCTGAAGATCGTCGAGGATTGGTTGGCGGAGCGGGAGAACATCGTGTCCACCACGACGTTCGCGGGTGACGGTGCCGCGCGCTTCATGCTCACCTATGATTCCGAGGACGCGAACCCGAGCTATGGCCACATGATCGTGCGGGTGTCCTCGCTCGATATCATCGAAACCGAGATGGCCGCGCTGGAGGCGTTTTCCGTCACCGCCCTGCCGAGCGGCCAGTTTCGGACAAGGCGCCTGGCCTTCGGCCCCGGCGGGGGCGCGCCGATCGAGGCCCGCTTCTACGGGCCCGATCCGACGGTTCTGCGGACGCTGGCCCTCGAAGCCAAGGGCCGCTTCACGGCAGCGTCGGAGAACATTCTCTTTCCGCGCGTCGACTGGGCCGAGAAGGAACTTGTGCTTAAGGCCGTGTATTCCGACGACCGCGCGCAGGAGGCCGGCATCTCGCGCAGCGACATTGCCACGACGCTGGAATTTGCGACGATCGGTACGCGCTCGGGCACGTATCGCGAAGGCGACCGTCAGATCCCGCTCGTCGTGCGCGCCCCGGCTGACGGCGGGCTCGGCCTGACGGATTACCTGCTCTTCTCGGATGTCGGGGGGACCTATGTGCCGCTGGAACAGGCCATCGACGGCCTGGTCTTCGAGGCGCAGGACACGCTGATTCAGCGCCGCGACCGCGAGAACGTGATCACTGTCGGTGGGGACATCCCGCGCTCGATGACCGCGGCCGAAGTGATGGCGGAAGTGCAATCCACCATCGAGGAGATGGAGTTGCCGGCGGGCTATCGCTTTGAGTGGGGCGGCGAGCTGGAAAGCTCCAGCGACGCGCAGGAATCGCTCGGCACGCAACTGCCGATGGCGGCGCTGGTCATGCTGCTGATCACGGTTTTGCTCTTCAACGGCCTCCGGCAGACGGCAATCATCTGGCTTCTGGTGCCGATGTCGGTGAATGGGGCGGCCATCGGGCTGATCAGCACCGGGCTGCCCTTCACCTTCACGGCACTTCTGGGGCTTCTGTCCTTGTCCGGCATGCTGATCAAGAACGGGATCGTTCTGGTGGAAGAGATCGACCTGCGCCGCAAGGAAGCTCCGAGGCTGGCGCTGGATACGGCGATCACCGAGGCGTCGATCTCGCGTCTGCGGCCGGTGCTTTTGGCGGC
The DNA here is from genome assembly GCA_038757905.1 of Pseudomonadota bacterium. GTDB lineage: Bacteria > Pseudomonadota > Alphaproteobacteria > Rhodobacterales > Rhodobacteraceae > HLUCCA09. The sequence goes on from JBCDGG010000002.1 coordinate 14,863, forward strand.
GGCGACGACGATTCTCGGCATGATCCCCCTGCTCGGCGATGCATTCTTCGCCTCGATGGCGGTGACGATCATGGGCGGCCTGGCGTTTGCGTCGATCCTGACGCTCGTGGCGGCCCCGGTGTTCTACTACATGTTCTTCTCCTTTGGGCCGCGCCAGCCCGCACCGGCCCCGGCGGCCGCCTGAGCGGGGGCGGCACGCCTCTACTCGGCGGCCTGCCGCAGGGCGCGCCGGCCCGGTTGATTGGCGCCCTCAGTGGGCCCCTGCGCCGCGGGGTGGGCGATGGGTTTCGGCGGGGTCGTGAGCTTGGGCCAATAGGCCCAAACCCAGATCAGGAGCGACCCGCCCCAGGCCGCGCTCGCCATCCCGTGGACCGGACCCGGCAGCGCAAAGCCGAAATCTGGTAGGACCCGCAGCACCGTCGCTGCTACCAGGAGCAGTGCTGCCAGCCGGACGCCGAGGCCGAGGGCCAGCGGCCGATCTGTGTGCAGAAGGCCCGCGATGGACATGACGGCGAAGAGGCCGAGCCCGACGCCGCCCATGAAGGCGACATGCAGCCCTGCCGTTTCGGACCAGGGCGCGCCAAGGCGCGCCGCCCCCGCCAGCATCAGCCCGGCCCCGGCAAGCGCGCTGGCCCCGGCCAGCATCGCGATCTCGGCCCGCAAGGCGCTGCGGCCGATGAAGGCTTCGGCGACACGGTCCACGAAGGCGGCGCCCGCGGCGAGAAACAGATAGGCTGTCACCGCCGCGCTGAGGCCGATCGCGTCTCCCGCCATGGCGAGGCAAACCAGCCCCGGCGCAAGGTGCATCCGCCCCGGATGCGGACGGAACGGCGAGGTCCGCTCCGTCGGGTCAAGGACAAGGTTGGTCACGGGCACGGTGATCCGAGCGAGGGCGAGACCGAGCAACCCCAGAAAGGCAAAGCCCGCGGCGTGGACGCCCGCGGTCGCCAGCGCGACATCCCCTACCGCGAACCCGACCCGGCCCGCGCCGGTGCAGCCGATGAGCAGCGCGATCCAGAACGCAAACGCGAGAAGACGGTCGGTGCGCCGCCGCACCGAAAGAACGAAAAGCCAGATCAGCAGGGCCGTCATCCATGCCAGATCGGCCACGGCGCCGATCATCCCGGCGCCCTCCCACCCGACCGCGCCCGCGATCCTGCCCGTCGCCCACAGACAGGCCAGGGCCCAAAGCGGCGCGCCGCGGGGCGGTTCGGTATCCGTCCATTCCGGCGCCGCTGTCGTGACGAACCCGATCAGCGCCGCGCCGAACCCGCCGACGATCATCTCATGGGCGTGCCACAGGGACGGGGGCACCGTGCGGGCGAGCGGCAGATCGAGGCCCCACGCCCAGATCCAGAGCAAGGGAAAGAGCGCGGTGTAGACCGCCGCCAACGGAAAGAAGAGGCGAAAGCCCTCATCGGCGAGCGTCGCCGCTTTGCCCGTCGGCACTGCGTCGGGCGTCCGGCCGGAGGAGGGGTGGCAACTCATGCGATCTGCCGCTCGTCGACATCGTGAACATGCAGGAAGATCGGATCGCCGTGCAGAGCCTCCTGCACCCAATCGAAGACCTCCGCATCGGAACGGTTCCGGGGCGCGCCGTGCAGCGTCCGGGCGCCCAGGAGCCCGTTCCCCCGTGTGTCGAGCACGGCGATCCGATGCGCGATCCGTGCGGCTTCCTGCAGATCATGCGTGATGAAGAGGCCGGACAGATGTCCGTCGGCGCAGGTCGCCACGACGACGTCCTGCAATCTCCGGCGGAGCGCCACGTCGAGCGAGGTGAACGGCTCGTCGAAGAAGATGAAATCGGGTTGGGTCGCCAGGGCGCGGGCGATCGCCACGCGCTGCCGCATCCCGCCGGACAGTTCGACGGGGTACTTCTCCAGATCCTCCGGCAGAAGCGCCACCTGCCGGGCCGCGGCCGAACGCCTGTCGCGGCGTGTCTGGCGGCTGAGACGGGCCAGCTTCAGCACATAGTCGATGTTCCCCGCGGCCGTGGCCCATGGCAGAAGAGCTGGGTCCTGGAACACCATCGCATGGCGCGCATAGCCTCTGACGACGCGCCCCGCGCGGGGCTCGACCAGACCCGCGGCGATCTGGGCGAGCGTGGACTTGCCGCAGCCGGATGGCCCGACAAGCGCCACCACCTCGCCCCTCTGCACCTGAAGGTCGATGCCGTCGAGGATCGTGCGGCCCAGATAGGCGTGGCCGATGCCGGTGAGAGTGAGCGCCGTCATCGCTTGACGCCCCATGGTTGCGCCGCGTGGCGCCAGCGGTCGATTTCGGCCTTGACCGGCTGCACCAGGACGTACTCGACCACGATCAGCAGCGTGACGGCGACCACGACCCAGGCAAGCGCCTGCGCGATGTCGATGTTGATCCGGGCCTCCGCCAAAGCGCCCCCGATGCCGCCGGCATTCGCCAGCAACTCCGCCATCACGGCCACCTTGAAGGCGGTGCCGAGGGCGAGCGTCAGCGCGGGAAAGAGCGGCGTCGTCGTCTGCCGCAGGCCGACCGTGACGAAGCGCCGGACCGGTCCCGCGCCGAAGGCCTGCGCCATCCTGTCCAGCGCCCTGTCGCGGGTGGTGATGCCGCGCGCCGCGCCCAGAAACACCACCGGCAGAGCCGAGATGACGATGACGGTGCGCACCGTCGCGTCCGACCCGCCGAACCAGATCATGGCCAGAACGATCCACGCGATGGGCGGGACCCCGATCACCACGGTGATGAGGGGCGTGACCACGCGCATCGTGGCCGGGGAGTAGCCAGCGGCAACGCCGAGGACGATGCCGCCGGAGGCAACCAGAAGAAATCCCGATACCGCTCTCTGCAACGTAAGGGCGGCGGTGTCCCAGGCCTCCCGCTCCGTGGCCAACCGCCCGACCGCCTGCAGCGTGTCCAGCGGCGAGGTCAGGATGAACGGCCCGTAGGCCTCGTGGCCCGCCTGCCACGCCGCCGCGAGCAGGCAAAGACCCGCCAATCCCGCCCATCCCGACCAGAGAAACTCCAGCACCCGGCCTGCGCGTCGGGACGTAAAGCCTGGCGTGGTTTCTAGGGGGTCTGGCATGGGGGGAACGGGGCTGCGGCGGGCGCACCGGCAACGGCGCGCCCGCGTGGGACGTTACAGGTAGAAGGCGTCGCCCGGCAGCGCGCCGCCGATGCGCTCGAAGTCGGGCCCGGACATGGCCGTCAGCATCCGCTCGATATCGGCGCGCGCTTCCGCCGCCGGACGGGCCACGAGGTTGGAGCTCGGGATGGAGGCCGCCAGGAGCGGGGCCGGCAAGCCCAGAGCCTCGGTGGCGTGTTTGGCCGCAACGCCCGGATTGGCGCGCACCTCCTGCGTGGCCTCGGCGATCCCTGCGCGAAGGTCGCCAAGAACGTCGCCGTGATCGTCGAGAAACGCCTGGGTCAGCGCGAGCCCGGCTTGCGGCAAGACGGGTGCGGCCCCCGTCATCGTGCCCCAGGCCTCCTGAATGCTGATCGCGCGGCGGATCTCCCTGCCCGCCTGCCGCCCACGCAGGATGCCCGCCGTTGTCGACGGCTCGGCCGTCAGCGCCGCGTCGACCCGGCCCGCGAGCAGCAGCTGCATCGCCTCCAGCGGCGATCCGGCATAGGTGATCTGCAGATCCCCGGTGTCCAACCCGGCGTGGTCCAGCAACTGGCCGAAGATGATCTCGGGCGTGTCGCCGCGGAACGGTACGGCGATGTGGCGGCCCGCCAGATCGGGGATCGCGCCGGTCTCCGGATCTTCAGCGATGATGTAGAGCAGGCCGTTCGTCATCGCATTGGCGAGCTTGATCGGGAACCCGCGGTTGAAGAGATTGGCCGCCGCCTGAATGGGCACGACCGACAGGCGTATGCTGCCGGATGTCAGCCCTGCGCGTAGCTCGTCAGGATTGCGCCAGGCCGTAAAGGTCGACGTGGCGGCGATCGCGGAGAACCGGTCAGTCGCCACCGCATGGGCCAGGGTGATCGACGGGCCCGCGGGCGGGCCGTAGATCGCCAGCGTGTCGATCGGCAGGGCCGAGGCGGCGCGGGGGAGCGCGACCGTGGCCGCGCCCGCTCCCAGAAGCGCCATGGCGGATCGGCGCGAGAATGGTCTTTGCAGGGTCATTTCATCTGCTCCTTGATGCCGGGGACGGGGCTTTCATCGTCGAGCACGATGAGCTGAAGCCGAACCGGGCCGCTCCGTGCGGCGAGCCAGTGATCAAGGCCGGCGGGCACCGTCAGCAGGCTGCCCGGTCCGTAGAGCCGTTCCTTCGATCCGTCGATGCTGCCGCCGTCTCCCCAGGAGAGATCGCCGGACAGGACGGTGAGCAGGCGCAACCCACTCTCCGCCGCATGGGGCGGGACGACGTCGCCCGCATCGAGCGACAGCAGCACGACGGCCGGCGCACCCTCGGCGGAGAGGGCGAGCGGGGTCAGCTCCGCCACATCGTAGACCGTGCGGCTCGGCAGGGTGTCCACGTCAATCAGCGTGGTTTCGGCGGCCGCGAGCGCGGGCGCCGCCGCGAGAAGGGCCGCGAGGAGGGGCTGTTTCATTCCGGATCTCCATTTGGATGTGCCCCGCGGATCGGGGGCGTCTTGGCTCGTCCCGTCAGGGATCTGGCTGTTGGTGCAGTGCCGCCCCGTTTGGGCGGCTGAGGATGTAGGCGCCGGCCCCGGCGATGCAGAGCGCCTGAACGGTCAGCACAGTCCCGGACATGCCGGCGAGCAGGCTGCCCAGAAGCGCGAGGCCCATCATTGCAAGCGCCACGGCCTTGAATCTCGGCGCAATCGCGCCGTTGGCCCGCCAGTTCGCGATGATCGGGCCGAACACCCGGTGCGTTTCAAGGGCCCGTGCCGCCCGCGGCGATCCCTTCGCGAAGCAGAAGGCCGCGAGGATGACAAACGGCGTCGTCGGCAGCACCGGCAGGGCCACCCCAATGGCGCCCAGCCCTAGCGACAGCAGACCTGCGGCCACCCAGAAGGGCCGGCCGAAAGAAGAAAGGAGAACCTTGATCCGTGTCATGTTCTGCGAGGCGCTGATGGTTCAATAGGTATTTAAGATGCCAATTAGGGGAGAGGGCACGGATGCGCCTTGATCTTGATCAAGACACTCGGGATTTGACATGCGGCTGACCCGGTTCACCGATTTCGGGCTACGCGCCTGCATGCGGATGGCGGGAGAGCCGGAGCGTGCGTTCTCGACGGGGGAACTGGCGGAGGAGTTCGGGATCTCGCGCCATCACCTGACCAAAGCAGTTGCGGCCCTGGCCGGCGCCGGAATCGTTCAGACGCGCCGGGGAACCGGGGGCGGGGCAGTGCTGGCCCATCCGGCGGACCGGGTCTCGGTCGGCCGGGTGGTGGAGGTGCTGGAGCGTGGCTCGCCCCTGGTGGAGTGCTTCGAAGCCGATGGCGGCGCCTGCATCGTGACGCCCCAGTGCCGGCTCAAGGGCATGCTGTCGCGCGCGCGCCGGCAGTTCATCGCGGAGCTCGACCAGTTCACGCTTGCCGATTGCGCATTGCGCGCACCCGTTAGGAGCCCCGATGACAAGCAGGTCTGACAGCCCCGCCGAGTCCGCGCGCCCGGACAAGGCCGGGGCCCGGGCCGTGCCCCCGGGCCAGGCGTTCTTCAGCTTCGGGTTCCGCCCCTTCTTCCTCGGCGCCTCGCTCTGGTCCGCTTTGGCCATGGCCGTTTGGATCGGCATGCTGTCGGGCGCGTGGACGGTGCCGACCGCGCTCGATCCGGTGTCCTGGCACGCGCACGAGTTTCTGTTCGGCTATCTCGGGGCCGTCATCGCGGGGTTCCTGATGACGGCCATTCCGAACTGGACCGGCCGCAAACCGATCGCCGGGTGGCCGCTCGCGGCACTGTTCGGCCTATGGCTCGTGGGCCGCATCGCCATCGGCGCCTCGGCCTATATTGGCGCGCCGCTCGTCGCGCTGGCCGATATCGGCTTTGCCGTCGTGCTCGCCGCTGTCATGACGGCGGAGATCGTCGCCGGGCGGAACTGGCGCAACTTGATCGTGATCGCCTTGCTCGCGGTCTTCATCGCCGGAAACGCGCTTTTCCACTGGGAGGCCGCGCAGGGCTACCCCGCGGCCCAGGGCTTTGGGTTGCGTCTTGGCCTCGCGGCGACCGTAGGACTGATCGCGCTCATCGGGGGGCGGATCGTGCCCGCCTTTACCCGCAACTGGCTTGCCAAGCGCGACAAGGCGCATCTGGTGACGCCGCCGATGCAGCGGTTCGACAAGGCCGCCCTGTTGGTGCTCGGGCTGTCGCTTGCGGTTTGGGTGATCTGGCCCATAGCGCCGGTCACGGGCGTGGCGCTCCTCGTGGCCGGGGCCCTCCATACGGTCCGCCTGGCACGGTGGGGCGGGACGCATACCGGGGCGGATCCGCTCGTCTGGGTGCTGCATGTGGCCTATGCCTGCATCCCGCTCGGCGCCTTTGACGAAGCGATCTCCATCGCGTGGCCCCACATTCTGGGCGCGGCTCCGGCGCTGCACCTCTGGATGGCCGGTGGCATCGGCCTGATGACGCTGGCCGTGATGACGCGCGCTAGCCTCGGTCACACCGGCCGGCCGCTCGTCGCGGACGCCGGGACGTTGGCCATCTACCTGTGCCTGATCGGCGCTGTGATCGCGCGGGTCCTGGCCGGTGCTTTTCCCGTGGCCGCGGGGACGTTGCACAGCGTGTCCGGCGTTCTCTGGGTGGCTGCGTTCGGCGGGTTCGCACTCCTCTATGGCCCGATGCTCCTGCGGCCGCGGGTCTAGGAGCAGGCGATGGAGTGGATTGGGTTCTTCTTGGCCTTTGTGGTGTTCTTCCTGACCCACTCCGTGCCGGTCCGTCCGCCGGTACGGCCCGCGCTCGTCCGCAGGCTGGGCCCGCGGGGCTTCACGATGGCCTATTCGGCCCTGTCTCTAGCGGTTCTGGCCTGGCTCATCGTGGCGGCGGCCCGCGCGCCCTATGTGCCGCTTTGGCCATGGGCCATCTGGCAGAACCACGCGGCCCTCGCGCTGATGTGCGCCGCCTGCGTGATCGTCGGATTGGCCATCGGGCGCCCGAACCCGTTTTCGTTCGGCGGCGCCCGGAACGAGTTGTTCGACACGGGGCGCCCCGGCATCGTGCGGCTGACGCGCCACCCGCTGCTGATCGCGCTCGCCCTCTGGTCGGGCGCCCATCTGCTTGCCAATGGAGACTTGGCGCATCTCCTCCTGTTCGGGACGTTCGGTGTCTTTGCGGTGATGGGAACGCGCCTGGTGGATCGCCGCAAGCGGAGCGATCTCGGCCCCGCATGGGCCGATCTCTGGGGGGAGGTCACGCGCGTCCACCGGACGGACGCGATCCGCACCATCCTGAGCGAGGAAAAGGGCCGCGTGCTGGCGGGTCTTGTCCTGTTCGCGGGGCTCTTTCTTCTTCATCCCGTGGTGATCGGCGTAAACCCCTTGCCATAGGCGCCCGCTGTTCGGCCAAATCCGGCGCAGAGCGGCCCGGGTCGCCGCTGTAGCGCACAGAGGCCTAGGCACTGCCCCATGACGGCAATCCCCGGAGCGATGGCCCGTCGACCGCAAAGACGGTCGCACGCAGGGTGGACGCGCGAGGCCATTGCGCACGCATAGCGATCACGGTGCAGCTTGCGGGCGGTGACGCTGCCGCATCCGGTCCTCCCACCGCTCGGGCCGTGCTTGCCGGGGCGGCGCCGCGTCGCGGGCGCCGGGCGGGCCGCACGCACACCGGCTTGCCCGCCGACGGGCGGGCCGGTAGCCTTTGTCCGACAGCACAAGAGGTTGGGGGATCGCCATGCGAAACGGATATGCACATCTTGCCGCGGCGACGGTGGCGTTTGCCGTCGCTGCCGGCGCCGGGGCGGCAGACGAGTGGAAGTTCAACAACGGCCTTCCGGAGGGGCGCAACGAATCCAAGCAGCTCGACGCTTTTGCCGCGGAAGTCGCCGAACTGACCTCCGGCAGCCTGGAGATCAGCGTGTTTCACGGCGGGTCGCTGAACCTCAAGAACGAAGACGTCGTGCGCTGGCTGCCGCAGGGGGCCGTCGAGATGGGGCTCGTCTGGGCCAATTATCTGGGGCGGGACGCACCGGCGATGAACGCGGTCCTGATTCAGGGCTCGGTCGGCAGCCCGGACGAGTTGATCCAGGTTCTGCCCGAAATCCAGGAGATCTACGCCGAGGAGCTGGCCGAGTGGGGGATCGTGCCTGCGGGCTATATGGCATTGCCCCTGCTGCAGGCGTCGATCTTCTGCAAGGGCGAGCCCGTCCGCACCCTGGAGGATCTCCGCTCAAAGAAGCTACGCGTCTGGAGCGGCGATCAGGTGGAGACCTTCACCAAGCTCGGCGTGCCTGCCCAGATCGTCGGCCAGACCGAACTCTACGTTGCCCTCCAGACCGGCGTTGTCGATTGCGCTGTCTACCCGGCGCTTTTTGCCCACACGATCTCGCTGCACGAGGTGACGGATTACGCCGCCTATCTCTATCCGGTCGCGGGCGTACCTTACGTGCTTGGCGTCGACGAGGAGGCCTGGGCCGGCCTCGACGAAGTGGAACGCGAGGCGATCAGCACGGCGGCGGCCAATGTCTGGGAGCGGACGAACGCCTATGATGCGGCCGAGGAGAACGAGCAGGCGGCGCGCGCCAAGCTGGGCGAGCAGGGTGTGGAGTTCCTCGACGACTTCTCGGAGGACGACCGGGCCGCCTTCCTGGAGGCAGCCTCTGCCACGTGGGAGGAGCTGGCCGCCGAAGCGGGCGGCAAGGCGCCCGACTATCGCGAGAGGATCCTCGGCGTTCTCGGACGCTAGGCTTGACCCGAGGCGCCGCGCCCGCGCCCTGGACGCGCCGGGCCGAGGCGGTCCTGCGTCCGCTCTGCATGGGGCTGGCCGCTTTGGCGACGCTCGCAGGCGCTGCAATCGTGGCGCTGCTCGGCGCCAGCGTCCTTATGCGCCATGTCGCGGGCGCACCGTTCCGCTTCACCGAGGAACTGGTGGGTTTGTTCGTCACGGCGGCCTTCTTTCTGGCGCTGCCGCTCGTCACGCTCAACGGCGATCATGTCAGGGTGCGGCTGCTGGTGGCGGCCTTGCCGCCGCGCGGGGCGCGGTGGGCGCGCCTGGCTGCCGGCCTGTTCGGGATCGTCTTCTGTGTGTGGTTCGTTTGGCTCTGCCTGCCGTGGTTCGAGTTCGCCTTTGACCGCCGGATCAAGACCGAGGTCGCGCGCCTGTTGATGTATCCGTGGATGGCGCTCATGCCGCTGTCCTTGGGGCTCGCGGCCCTCGCGCTTGCCGTCCGGGCGTTCGATCCGGACGACGCCGGAGCCGCCGAATGACGAGCTTCTGGGCCGTCCTGCTCGGCGGGCTGACGGGGCTGGCCGGATCGGGGCTCGCCCTCGGCGCCGCGCTCGGACTGACGGGCCTGCTGCTGCTGCAGTTCGTGGCGGGCGGGGCCACCTTTGTCGCGGTCGACGCCGTTTGGAACGTGCTGAACGCCTTCACGCTCAGCGCCATCCCGCTCTTCATTATCCTTGGCGAGATCATGCTGCGAAGCGGGGTAAGCCAGCGCATTTATTCTGCGTTGACGCCCGTCTTCCGACGCGTGCCCGGCGGGTTGCTGCACACCAACGTCGCCGTGTGCACGCTGTTCGGGGCGGTTAGCGGATCCAGCCTGTCGACAGCCGCGGCCGTCGGCTCCGTCGCCTATCCGGAGATGACGGCGCGGGGCTATGACCGGCGCATGGTCGTGGGCTCGCTCGCGGGGGGCGGCACGCTCGGGCTGCTCATTCCGCCGAGCCTGTCGCTGCTGATCTTCGGCGCGCTGACCGAGACGTCGATCGGCCAGCTCTTTCTGGCCGGTCTTGTCCCGGGCCTGCTCTTCGCGCTGAGCTTCATGGCCTACATCCTGATCCGCACGCTGGCCCGTCCCGATGCGGTGCCGCGCGGCACGGCGGGCGCCGGCGTCGGTGCGGCGCTGCTCGGCATTCTGGGCCTCTGGCCTTTCTTCCTGCTGATCGTGGCCATCATGGGCAGTATCGCCTTCGGCCTCGCCACCCCGACGGAGGCCGCCGGCGTCGGCGTGCTGGCCACGATTGCCGTCGGCTGGGCCTGGGGCGAGCTGACGTGGCGCAAGCTGGTCGAGAGCTTCTTTGCCGCGGTGCTGCTCTACGCCTCGATCGCCTTTGTGGTGATGGGGGCTACCATCCTGGCGCAGGCCGTCAGCCTTCTGGCCGTGCCGCAATCCATCCTGCAGGCCGTGCAGGCGATGGATCTCGGCTCCGTCACGGTGCTGTTGCTGGTCGTTCTGGTGTATCTCGTGCTGGGCTGCTTCTTCGATGGTCTTTCGCTCATGATCATGACGCTGCCGATCGTGTTTCCGTTGCTCACCGGCTTAGGCTACGATGCGGTCTGGCTTGGCGTCATCGTGACGATCATGATCGAAATCGGACAGGTGACGCCGCCGGTCGGCCTCAACTTGTCGGTGCTCGTCTCGGTCACGCGCGATGAGGTGCCTTTAGGGCAGGCGGCGCGTGCCACGGTGCCCTATTGGTTGATCCTTCTTGCCGGCGTCGCGGTTCTGACGGCGTTTCCCCAGCTTGCCCTGACGCTTCCGCAAACCCTGATGTGACGCGGGATCGAGCCCGTGCCGGCGCAGCCCGGCCTGCCGCCGTACAAAGGCCCGATTTGCCGCCTAGGTCCACGGCATATGCGCAAGACCGGGTGAGACGCACATGACCGCGGTTGATCAAACGTTTCGCTACACGGGCGCCTCGGCGCTCCGGACGGGGCGCGACGCCACCTCGCTCGCGCTTGTCGGCGAGGCGGACGGGACGGATGCGCCCGTCTTTCTGAGGGCCAGGGCCCGCGATCCCTTTGTAACGGCGCGCGGGCTGCGCGCCGTCACGGAGATCGTCGGATCGCGGTTCTACGTCCCCCCGGCCATGGTGGCGCGGATCCTGCGGGAGGCCGATCCGGTGGTGACCGTGGGGGCCGAGACCCTCCGCTTCGAAGGGTTCTCTGCCTGCTGCAGCGCTTTCGCGCGGCTCGATCTTTCCAGCGAGGCCCTGGATGTGGACGCGCGCAGCAAAGGCACCACGAATGTCGACTTCGGGCCGGAGTTGCGGGCCGCGCTCGCCTCCGTCGGACGCGACGCAACGCTCGACCTGACAGTCGGGGCTGACGCGGTCACGCTCGCGCGCGACGGGCGGCACTATGTCGAGCGCAAGGTGCCGCTGCCCCTACGCTGGATCAAAGGCTTTGGCGAGGTTCAGGTCGCCATGGCGGGAATGGAGCCTGCCTTTGTTCTCCGCGGCGTCGTCGCGCAGCGGTTCTTGCGCAGTTTGCCCCGGAGCAAGAGCGATCATCTCCAGTGGCTGACGATGGCGGGCGATAGCTTGCGGGCCGCGGCGCGGGAAAACCGGGGCGCCGTGCCCCTGCGCGGGGCGCATCGCCTTCGGGTGCTCGAACCGCTGATCGGTCTGGCAGACACCCTCGCCGTGCATGTCAACCGGGCCACGGGCGCGACGGGTTGGATCGCACATATCGGCGCGCAGCGGTTCTGCCTCGTGCTCAATCAGGACCCGTGGCGCGGGTTCTCCGGCGACGGCGGGCTGCTGTCGCGCGCGCATGGAGCATCTGAGGCTGCGGTCGCCCGTGTGCGCGCCCAGCTGCACTGGCAGGACAGGATCGAACCCCGGGCCCTGGCCGAGACAACGGGGCTGGAGGAGAACGAGGCGCGTGACGCGCTCGCGCATCTGGCGGCACTCGGGCTGGTCGGGTTCGATCTAAGCGATGGCGCGTACTTCCATCGCGTGCTGCCCTTCGGCGGCAAGAGCCTGCAGGCGCTGAACCCCCGCCTGAAGGCGGCCGAAGCGCTTGTGGGCCATGTCCGGCGCGTCGAAGGCGGGGCCGAGTTGGACAGCGATGGCGCGACGCACCGCATCACGCAAACCGAGACCGGCTGGCGCTGTACCTGCCCCTGGTTCGCCCGCTACGGCGGCCGCCGCGGACCGTGCAAGCACGTGCTCGCCACGGAGATGGTCATGGAGCATTGGGCATGACCGAGGACGAACTGATCGCATTCATGCGCACCGCCTCGGGTCCTGCTGTTCTGGACCGCCTGTCCGCCATCCCGGCGGCGGACAGGCGCGCCTATGCCCCCGCAATGCTGGCCCTCTACAAGTCGGTCGACCGGGCGTGGCTGGCTCGGGAGCCCGCCGGGCCACGCGTCGCCGATAGCGACGCCGTCATCGTCGGGGTGCTGGCGACGGCCACGCTCTCTGAGTTGAAGAAGCTCTCCTTCGGCCCGTTCCCGGGCGACCTTCCGCTGGAGCAGGTGATCGGCGCCCTCAAACCGGATTGGGCCGAAGCCTGGGTGGCGTGGCTGATCGAGACGCGCCCGATCCTGACAGGGCGCCTCGCGCCATTGTGGGAGAGCGGGTTGATTCCGCGCCCGACGGGCGACGCCTTCATCCTTGGCCACTACGCGCTGGGCCATTTCGGCTGGCAGCCGGAGGCCCATCCGGCGTTCTTCGAAACAGACGTCTGGCGCTTCTTCGAGGTGGAAGGCGGGGGGGAGTTCAGCCTCGCCGCCCACGACAAATACGCGAACGCGGAAACAGGGACCTGGGCGTACCAGCTGCTTGCGGAGGCGCGCACCGGGCGGCTGGATCGCGCCCGCCTGCTCGACGCCTCGCTCGACACGTTGGAGCGGGACTTCGCGCCATTCCGGGCGGGGTGGTACTCACGTTTCCACACGGCCCTTGAGCCGACGGCCGAGGAACAGAGGGCGCGGGCCGGGCGGTACCTTGTGCTGCTGTCGTCCACGGTCTCCCCGACCGTGTCGTTTGCCCTGAAGGCAGTCACACACCTGGAGAAAGCCGGCGCGCTGGCCCCGGGCGAACTGCTCGCGGCGTTGGACACGCCGTTGCAGGCCCGGCAGAAATCCACCTGCCTCGGCGCGCTGAAGCTTGTCGCGGCGGCGGCCAAGCGGGATCCGGGCTTGCGGGCCCAGGCAGCGCACGGCGCCGCGCGCGCCCTGGTGAGTGAAGCCGCGGAAGTGCAGGCCAAGGCGCTCGATCTGATCGAGGCGCTTGCCGATGGCGCAGATACCGGGCTGCGCTCGACGCTGGCGGAGTACTTGCCCGTCGTCGCGCCCTCGGTGCGGGGGCGGCTTTCCGCGCTGGCGGAGGAAGACGCCGCGCCGCCTCAGGTGGAGGCGGAGGGCGTGGAAGGCGCGCGGCCCGCGCAACCGATCTCGCTCGTCGAAACCGCGGCCGATGCGCTGTCGCTCTTCCTGTCCGTCCTGGAGCAGTGCCGCGATCCGTTCGACATCGAGCGCGCGATGGACGGTCTGTCCCGCCACGGCGCGGCGCTGAGGGCGGATGAAACAGCGCTCTCTCCCCTCAGAAAGCGCGCGCAGCAGGTCTGGAAGAACCCGGGCGATTCCGAAACCCGCGCGGTGCTGGCGTTGACGGGGCGCGCCCTGGCCGAAGGCGTGACCTTCGACGCCTTGGTCGGGTCCTCCCTCCACGATGAGGCCGGCCACAGCCTTGGGCAAAGCCGCTTCTCGCATGTGCAGTTCCAACGCAATGCGGAGGTGATTGCGCAGATTCTGGATGGCGCGCGCCTTCCCATGCTGTCTGCACCGTCGGAGACGTCGGGATGCGTCGCGCCGAGCGATCTGGTTGCACGTCTGGTCGCCTATCGTGCAGCCGGGCGCGCACCGGGCTCGACCGATCTGTCGCTGGCGCTCCTGCGGCTGGCGCAGGGCGGACGGGCGGAGGCGCTGGCCTCGATGGATCCCCTGTCGGAGAGCGACCGGGCCGTTGCCTACGCCCTTGGGGGGCGTCAAACGCCGGGGGCATCCGCTTGCCTATGGGCGGCGGCCTGGGCCGCGCGTCAACCGGCGGAAGCGGATGCCACTGTCGCTGCGCTCTTTGACCCGCCGCAACCGGATTGCGGGATTCCCGCCGCCATGGAGTTGAAGGTGACACGGAGCGAATCCAACGGCTACCACTGGATCTTTGTCGATGTGGCCGTCGCGCCGCCGGAACCGGATGCTCCGGCTGCGGCGCTTCCGGCGATGTTCTATCCGAAATCCCGGTACACGCAGTACCACGACACCGCCTGCGGCTGGCAGTATCCGGACGTCGCTTGGGCCAGTCTCGTCCTGCCCGCCTGGCAGGCGCCGTTCTTCCGGCAGGCGCTTCTGTCGATGGACACCATGCAGAAGCTCAGCGACCATTACTGTGCGGCCTTTCTGGAGCCGTTCTTTCGCCCCGGGCCGGCCGTCGGCACGCTCGGAGCCGCAACGCTGGCCTATTACATGGCCTCCGAGGACAAGGGCGTGGCAGCCCTTGCCGCCGACGCGGTGGTATCGCTTGCCGCCGAAGAGCGGATCACGCCGTGCGACCTGGCGGGCGGCCTGCTGCCGTTTCTAGCGTCGAACGCTCTGCCGACCGGCCGTTGGACGAAGGGCTTCACCACGATCGCGGGCGCGTCGTCAGGCGCAGCCGACTTTGTCCGCGCGACGATCACGGACGTTCTCGGCCGTTTGGGCGAGGCCGAGGCCCGCGACATGGGGGGCATGCTGGAGCTCCTCTACGAGCTGCACGTCGCCTCGCAGACCGCGCCGCAGCACCCCGCCGCGTTGGGGTTCCTGCGGGCGGCGGGACAAGGCGGCAAGGTGGGCAAGTTCTCCAAGCGGCTTCTGCAGCTTGCGGCGTGATGGCCGCGGCCGTCAGGGCGGCTGATCCGAAAAACTGACACCACACACCGCCCGACCAGTGGCGAAGGTTGGGGGCTGTCCCTGCGGCGCTGGGACGTTCGGTGGGCGCTAAGCGCCGTGCGGCTCCACCGTCGCCGCAATTGGGGCCACGGTTTGGTCCGGACTGGTGGCGTGCCGACCGGCGTCCGTCTCGCCTGCGAGCAGGGCCGCGTTGCCGCCTGACGCGGTGGTATCCACACAAAGGTGGCGCTCGAGGCAGGCATGCGCCTTATCCGGCTGACCGGCGATCAGGGGCAAGATGGGGCCCGGCCGCTGCGCAAGGGCCACGGCATAGATGCGCGCGCGCTCGTTGTCGCCCCAATACAGAAGGCCCCCAAACTCTGGCAACGCGGCCAGCAATTCGGCCGGGAGAGGGCCGCCGAGCGCCGCCGCCCGCCCGCCGAGCGCCTCCACCGCGGCGCATTGTGCGGCAACGGCAGCGGGCCCGGGCCCGGCGCAGAGAAGCGGCGCCCGCGGCTGAGTGGTCAGGCGGTTCATCTCGCCGGTGGGGCTCGGCAAGGTGAGCGTGCGCGCCGGAACCACATCGGCGGCGGCCCGCGCCAGCGCCTCTCGCACCTGGCTCTCGGTCACCGCTTCCCGCGTGTCGGGCCCGTGCGGCGGTGCGGGATGCGCCGTGAACCGGTCAAGGTAATGCGGCCCGCCGGCCTTGGGGCCGGTGCCGGACAGCCCTTCGCCGCCAAAGGGCTGGCTGCCGACGATGGCGCCGATCTGGTTGCGATTGGCATAGATGTTTCCGGCATGCACGGCATCGGCCACCGCCTGCACCCGATCGTCGATCCGGGTGTGCAGGCCGAAGGTCAGGCCGTATCCCGTGGCATTGATGTCGGCGATGACGCGGTCGAGCGCCGAGGCTTCGAACGTAGCGACATGCAGCACCGGGCCGAAGACCTCCTCCGCCATGGCCCCGATCCCGGGAACGCGGATCAGGGCGGGGGCCACGAAGGCCCCGACATCCGGCGCCCGGCCGCGATGGATCAGCCGCCTGTCGCGCCGCGCCGCCTCGACATAGGCGTCGATCTCACGCCGCGCGGCCTCGGTGATGATCGGGCCGACATCGGTGGGCAGGTCCCACGGGTCACCAAGCTCCAACTCGTCCATCGCGCCTGTCAGAAGGGTCAAGAAGGGCGCGGCGATGTCCTCCTGCACGTAGAGGCACCGCAAGGCGGAACAGCGCTGGCCGGCCGACTGAAAGGCCGACACGACGATGTCGCGAATGGCCTGTTCCGGCAGCGCGGTGGAATCGACCACCATCGCGTTCAGCCCCCCGGTTTCGGCGATCAGCGGGGTGCCCGGCGCGCAGCCCTCGGCCATTGCCCGCTGGATCGTGCGGGCCGTCGCCGTGGACCCGGTGAAGGCGACCCCGTTCACCCGGGGATCGGAGGTGAGCCTGGCCCCGACGACCCGGCCCTCGCCCGGCAGAAGCTGCAGCGCGGTGCGCGGTACGCCTGCGGCCAGCAAGCGGCCCACGGCCCAGGCGGCAATGGCGGGCGTGGTTTCCGCGGGCTTGGCGAGGACGCAATTGCCCGCCGCCAGCGCCGCCGCGATCTGACCGGTGAAGATGGCCAGGGGAAAGTTCCACGGGCTGATACATGCGAACACACCCCGCGGACCGTGGGCCAGCGCCTCGGCGCCTCCGGCGTAGTAGCGCAGAAAATCCACTGCCTCGCGCAGCTCCGCCACGGCGTCGGGCAGGGTCTTGCCCGCCTCGGTCGCGAGGATTGCGAAGGCCTCGCCCGACCCTTCCTCGTAGAGATCCGCGGCCCGAAGCAGCACCCGCGCCCGCTCCGCGGCGGAGGCGCCCCAGGGCGCAGCGTGGGACAGCGCGTTCTCGACATCGTGCGCAGTGGCCAAGGCAACCGTCCCGACCGATTGTCCTGTGGCGGGGTTGACGATTGGCACGGACGTTCCGGCAACGGCAGCTGTGGCAGGGGGCGGGGCGGCAAGGATCGGCTGCACCGCCAGCGTGTCCGGGCGCAGCCGCGCCGCGCCGATCCTCTCCAGCGTCGTGACATCGGACAGATCGAACCCGGCAGAGTTGCGGCGGCCGGGCGCATAGAGATCGGGCCCCCGCCGGAGCCCGCCGCCGCCCGCTGCGATCTCGGCCGCCCGCTGCGCGAAGGGGCATTGGGCCACCGCCTCCGCCGGGACGGAGGTGTCGACGATCTGATTTACGAAGGAGGAGTTCGCCCCGTTCTCCAGAAGCCGCCGCACGAGATAGGCCAGAAGATCGCGGTGCGCGCCCACCGGCGCATAGATCCGGCAGCGCGTCCCTTCCGAGGCGTGGACGATATCGTGCAGCGCCTCGCCCATTCCATGCAGGCGCTGAAACTCATACGACGCAGGCGGCAGCCCCTCGGCCATCTCAAGAACTGCGGCCACCGAATGGGCATTGTGTGTGGCGAATTGCGGGTAGATCCTATCCGTCATCGTCAGCAGCTTGCGCGCCAGCGCGATGTAGCTGATGTCGCTTGCTTCCTTTCGGGTGAACACGGGGAAATCGTCGAGCCCCTGCACCTGCGCATGCTTGATCTCGGTATCCCAATAGGCGCCTTTCACGAGGCGCACCATGATCCGGCGGTCGTATCGCTCGGCCATCCGGTGGAGCCCGTCGATCACATCGGTGCCCCGGCGCCCGTAGGCCTGTACGACGACGCCGAACCCGTCCCATCCAGCGAGATCCGGATCGGCCAGGGTCGCCTCGATCACCTTCAGGGACAGGCCCAGGCGGTCGGCCTCCTCCGCGTCGATGTTGAAGCCGATCCGGGCGGCCGCGGCTTGGCGTGCGAGGCCCGTAAGAACCGGCACCAGTTCCGCCATCACGCGATCCGTTTTCGAAACCTCGTAGCGGGGATGCAGGGCCGACAGCTTCACCGAGATCCCGGGATTTGCCGTGATGTCGTCGCTCGCGCATGCCGCTGCAATGGCCTCGATGGCGGAGCTGTACGACCCGGCGTAGCGTGCCGCATCGGCGGCTGTCATGGCGGCCTCGCCCAGCATGTCGTAGGAGTAGGTGAAGCCGTCGGCCTCCTTCGCCCGGGCGCGCGACATGGCGGCGGCGATGTCCTCGCCCAGTACGAATTGCTGTCCCATCTGGCGGATCGCGGCGCCGACGGCGCTCCGGATCACGGGCTCCCCCACGCGCCGGACCAAGGTGCGCAGGGTGCCGGCGATCCCGGGCTCGGTCGATTCCAGAACCCGCCCGGTCAAGAGCAGCCCCCAGGTGGACGCATTCACAAGCGGCGAACTGGATTGCCCCAGATGCGCCGACCAGTCGGACGGGGCGATCTTGTCTTCGATCAGCGCATCGATTGTGGCGGCGTCCGGCACCCGCAGCAGCGCCTCCGCAAGGCACATGAGCGCAACGCCCTCCTCCGTCGAGAGCCCGTACTCCGCCAGGAAGACCTCCATCAATCCGGGATGCGCCGTCGATCGAATGTCCCGGACCAATGCGGTGGCGCGGGCCACGATTCGGGCGCGTGCCTCGGCGTCGAGCCGCGCCATCGTCGCGAGGTCTGCGATCAGCTCGGCCTCGTCGCGTCGTTTGTTACGGTCCCACGCGCGGTCAATGTCGATCATGGTGTGCAACCTCGCCTTACTCCTCTGGAGCCTATCAATTTGCGCTTGGTCGATTTTCCTATATTTTCACTTTTGATGGGCGGATCGACCATCTTATCGAGGAAACATAGGCGTTCGCGGTGGAAACAGAAAGCAACCTAGACTCAATTGATCGGCATATCCTGGCCGTTCTCGCCAGCGACGGGCGCATTTCGATGACCGGTCTTGGCCAGCGGGTCGGCCTGTCGAAGACGCCGGTGACGGCGCGCGTCAAACGGTTGGAGGGCTTGGGCGTCATCGCGGGCTACCGGGCCGAGTTGTCCGCCGCGCGACTGGGGCTCGAGCATGTCGCGTTCCTGGAGGTGAAGTTGTCCGACACGCGGGAGCAGTGCCTGCGCGCCTTCAATGCCGCGATCCGTGAAATCCCCGAGGTCGAAGCCTGTCACATGGTGGCCGGCGGCTTCGACTATCTCGTCAAGGTGCGGACGCGCGACGTCAAAGCCTACCGCCGCGTGCTGGGCGAACAAATCTCGCGTCTGCCCCACCTGGCAGCCACCTCGACCTATGTGTCGATCGAAAGCGTGCGGGATCAGTGCCAGCTCCCGCTGGACACGGGTCCGGGCCTGGGCTGAAGACAGCGCAGCGCGGATGGCGCGGTGCGCGCCCGCGTTATCCGGCGGACCAATTGAGAGGCGCGTCCTGCCCGATGGGAGCGGCCCGGCGCGCGCCGACGCGGCTACGCAACCAAGAAGGCCCGACGCCGGAGGGCGATCGCACACCCCTGCAGACGCAAGGACGCGTGCAGGCGCCGCCGGATTGATAGATAGAGAAGACAAGATGCTGGGCCGCGCCCTGTTGCGGGACGCGCGGAGAACGGAGGGAGAACCATGCAAGTCAGGTCTATTCTATGCGCCTATAGCGGGGACGCGGCGCGGGGCAGCGGAGTGCGCCATGCCATTCGGCTGGCAAAGCACCACAAGGCGCATCTCACGGGGGTCCTGCGGAACGGCCAGTCCATGCTGGAGGAGAGGTACGGCACCCACATCCCGGAGGCGCTGCTGAAGGATCTGCGTGCGGCCGACGCGCAACATGTCGCCGAGATCGCCGAGCGCTTTCTGGCCATCGCACGCGAGAGCGGGCTGGGCGAGGACGAGGCCGAGTTCGTCGGAGTGAACCCGTCGACGGATGGCCCCCTGACGGCCTTCGCCCATGCCTACGATCTGATAGTCACCGGCGTGAACACGGACGCTTCCACCGACGCGCACCTCTCCCCCCATCCCGACATTCTGGCGCTGAAATCGGGCCGACCGGTTCTGGTGGTGCCCGACGGGTTCGAAGCCGAAGGGCTGGCCGATCGCGCGCTCGTTGCGTGGGATGGCAAACGCTCGGCAGCGCGCGCGCTGGGCGATGCCATGCGGATCCTCGCCGAAAAGACCCACGTCACCCTTCTGAGTGTCGGCGCGACACCCGGCGGTACGGATCGGATGCTGGCGAACATGCGCCGGCATGGCATCTCTGTCGATGCCCGCACGGTGGAGCGGCGGGGCAGTGTCGCCGATACGATCTTCGCCGAAGCGAAACGGGACGGGGCCAAGCTGATCGTCATGGGGGCCTTCGAACACTCCAAGTTCTCGCATGACCTGTTTGGCGGGGTCACGACGGATGTCATCGCGCAGGCCACCGTCCCCGTGTTCATGGCGCATTGATCGGACAGCGGGCATCCCTGCCTCGGCAGGGGGCATGCTCCTTGCGCGCGGCGGACGTTTTCTCCTCGCAACGTGCTCTACTAAGCGATCTAGCAGCTACGGGCGCCACGCCGTGTGTGGCCATAGTGCTGCCGAAGAGGTGCGCTCCCCCACCCGGAGGGCGCCGTGCCCCTCCGTGTTACATCCAGAGCGGGACGATATGCGTGCGCCGTTCGTGCGAGAGGGCTGCAATCCGGGCGCCGAAGACGCGCGCGACGAGGTCGGGCAAGAGCGTGTCGGCGGGCGGGCCATCCGCGACAATCGTGCCCTCCGACAGAACGATCACGCGGTCGGCGAGCGACAGCGCGTGGTTCAGATCGTGGAGCACCGCGACGAGGCAGGGCACGGCGTCCCCGGGCAGATCGCACAGAACCGACATGACACGGCCCTGATGCCCAAGGTCGAGGAACGTGGTTGGCTCGTCGAGCAAAAGCACCCGGGGCTGCTGCGCCAGCACCATCGCCAACCAGCCGAGCTGGCGCTCCCCGCCCGAAAGCGTGTCGAAGCGGCGGTCTGTCAGGGCAGTCACGCCGGTCTGGGCCATCGCATTTTCAATCGCGGCGCCGTCGGCCGGGGTCTGGGCGCTCCAGATCATGCGATGTGCAAACCGGCCGTGGCCCACCAGATCGCGCAGCAAGATGGCCTCTGGCGCGGTCGCCGCCTGCGGCAGAAACGCGAGGGTTTTCGCCACCTGCCGGCGTGCGAGCCGGGCGATGTCGCGCCCTTCGAGGCGGATGGTGCCGGCTGTGGGCTTCAGAAGCCCCGACAGCGCCATCAGAAGGCTGGACTTGCCGGACCCGTTCGGCCCCACGATCGCGGTGCGTTCGCCCGCCCGCAGCGAAAACGACAGGTCCCGCAACACGGGGCGCCCGCCCCGGTGGAGCAGCAGGTTCTGCGCCTCGATCATCTCGCTGCCTCCTTTCGCAGGAGGAGGGCCGCGAGCAGCGGCGCCCCCAGAAGGCTGGTGCAGATCCCCACGGGCACTTCCAGCGGCACGGCCAGGGTTCGGCCGAGCACGTCAGCCAGCACCACGAGGATCCCGCCAACCCAGATGCACCCCCAGAGCTGGGCCATCGGTTCGGTGATTCCCGCTGCCCGGACGGCGTGCGGCACGAGCAGACCCACGAACCCGACCGGGCCCGCCACGGAGACCGCGCTTGCCGCGAGCGTCGAGGCCAGAACCACGGCCGTCACACGGGTTGCCTGCACCGGCAGCCCCAGCGACGCCGCCGTCGTGGCGTCGAACCGCAGGAGGCCGAGAGGCCGCATCACCAGTGCCGATGCGGCGAGTCCCGCGATAGCCCAGGGCAGGATCGTCCAGACATGGGCCATGTCGCGGGCATAGAGCGATCCGGCGAGCCAGAGGATGGCGAACTGCGTTTGGGCCTCGGGCAGGGTCAGGATGCAGCCCATGGTCGCCGCCGAGAGGACCGCACCGAAGATCACGCCGGTCAGCGCCGTGCGTCGCGGGTCGAGCCCCCCCTCCCAGGCGAGGGCCAAGACGCCCGCCGTCGCCGCCAATGCGCCGAGGAGCGCGATCGGGGCAATCAGGGTGCCCGGCAGGTACTCGGTAGGGACGATTGCCCTGGCGTCCGGGTTCGCAACGGCAACGGAGATCGTCATCGTGGCGACCAAGGCCAGAGCCGCCCCGCCGGAGATCCCGAAGATCGTCGGATCCGCAAGCGAGTTGCGCAGCGCCGTTTGCAGCAGCAGGCCCGAAACGGCGAGGTTGGACCCGGCGAGAAGCGCGATCAGCGTGCGCGGGAGCCGGTAGCGTTGCACCAGCGTGGCCTCGGCGCTTGATCCGCCGAAGACCATTTCGAAGACGGACGACACAGGCAATGAGACGGCGCCAAAGCGCATCGACAGGAGCGCGGCGCAGAGTGCGGCGCAAGGCAGCAGGAGGGCGAGGGCGGTGCTGCGGGTCACAGCCGGACGGCCCCGCTGCGCCGCGTCAGCAGCAGAAACGCCAGACCGCCGAGAATGGCGATCAGAACGCCGGCGGGCGGGGATCTGTCGAGGGGCAGGGCGCGGCTGACCGTATCGGCCAACAGCGTCAGCGTTGCGCCCAAAAGCGCGCTCATCGGTAGAAGCACCACGTGCCGCCGAGCGGCGGCGTCGATCATCCGGCGCGTCAAATGCGGGGAGAGGAAGCCAACGAAGGCAATCGGCCCGGCAATGGCCGTGGGGGCGGCGGCGAGGATCACGGCAAGGGCGCCCACAAACGCCCGCCACGCATGGGCGTTCAGGCCGACCGCGCGGGCGGTCGTATCGTCGAGGGTCAGTGCGTCCAGGACAGGCGCGATGGCCAGGGCGAGCAGCCCGCCCCCGAGGCACCAGGGCCAAAGGTGATGAAAGTCGCCCCATGTCCGGTTGATGAACCCGCCGATCTGCCAGAAAAACAGCGTCTGCGTCAGATCCCGGTTCAGGATGGTGACAACGCTCGTGACGGCGAGAAAGAAGATCGAGACGGCGAGCCCGGCCAGAATGAGGCTGATCGCCGAGAGGCCAGTGCGGCGCGCAATTGCCAGGGTGAGCGCGCCGGCGAGAAACCCGCCCAGAATGCCCGGCAGAACGGGTGTTGGGGCCGCCACGGGGGCCAGCGACAGCGATAGCGTGACACCGGCGGCCGCACCGGCCGAGACGCCCGTCAGGCCCGGATCGCCCAGCGGGTTGCGGACCGCCGTCTGGATCAGAGCGCCGGACAGGGCCAGCGCCGCACCGCTCACCAGGGCGACGAGCGCGCGCGGCAGACGCAACTCGCGCACCACGAAGGCCGCGTCTCCGCCTCCGGCGAGCATGTCGGCGAGGCGGACAGGCACCGCGCCGGTCGTGAGGTTCCAGCACAGACAGCCGACAGCGCAGAAAGCAAGGCCGGCGGCGGCAGGGCGGGCGCGCATCTGCTTCAGGGGACGATCTCTATCTGCTTGGCCCGGGACGCCGCCGGCAGATCCGCCGGTGGGGCGAACGTGTCGGGGTAGAGCAGATGGGCAAGCTCTTCCAGCACCATGCGCCGTGCAATCGGCCCGGTCGCCTGCGCGTATTGCTGCCCCACTTCGTAGACGCGGCCGTTTTGCACCGCGCTCAACCGGGCGAATGCGGGATTGGCCTGCAGCTCGCCGCCATGGGAGGCGTAAACGATCAGAACATCGGGATCTATGGCCAGGATCTCCTCGGTTTCCATCATCTTGAAGGCGTCCGCCGGGTCGGCACCCTCCTGAAAGCCGAGCGGGTTGGTCGCGCCGAGGATCGGCAGGAACTCGGCGGGCAGAAGATTGTCGTGGTAGGCAAACAGCATCTCGCCGAATGCCCAGAGGAAGACGACGGTGACGCCCCCTGGCGCGGCCTCCCGCAGCTGACTTGCCCGCTGCTCGAACGCGATGTTGAGGGCGGTGGCGTCCTGCGGCGCGCCGAGCGCGGCGCCCATCTGTTCGATGTTCCGGCTGGCATCCTCCAGCGTGAAGAGGTCGAGCGCGATGAAGGGCGCGATGTCTTCGAACTCGTCGGCATAGGGCGCGTGGTAGCGCGTCATTCCCAGGATCAGATCGGCGTCCGACAGCGCCAGGATCTCCAGGTTCGGGCTGTCGAACTCTCCGAGATCGAGCACGCCGTCGCTCGCCTCGCCCAGATAGACGGGGCCCGCCCCCTGAAACGACGTGACGCCCAGGATCGGCCGGCCGAGGGCCGCCAGCATGTCGGCCGCGGCCATGGACAGAGCCGCGACGTTGCGCGGACGCTCGGCCACCGTCACGGATTGCCCGCGATCGTCGGTCACCGTGACGGGAAAGTCCTGCGCGGCAGCCGGGGCCGTAAGGGCGAGGACAACAAGGAACGAACGCAGCATGGGAGGGCCTCCGTTGCAGCCGATCAGGTGTAGCCCGTGAAGAGCAGGCCGGATTTGGGCACTGTGTGGACGTCGCAGCGGGCGAACCCGGCCTCGGTGGCGTAGCCTGTCAGGTCTTCGGGGCTGTCGAAGCGCATGCGGCGCGCAATCGGGCCGAAGGCGAGCCGGACCATCCGCTCCATCTCCGGCGGTGCGGTGAAAATCACGGCGCGTCCGCCCGGCGCCAGAACGCGCGCGAAGCCGCGCAGGGTTGCGACGGGGTCTGGCATGAAGAAAAAGGCGTTCAGGCAGGCCAGCTTTGTATAGCTGGCGCGCTCGAAGCCGAGCTGTGCCGCATCGCTCTCCACGAGGGACAGCCGGCCCTCGGCGATGGCGCGCGCGTTTCTCCGGCGCGTCTCGGCAAGCATCTGGGCGCTGTGATCCAGGGCAACGGCGGTACAGCCGCTGTCCAGGGCCTGCTCCATGAACACGCCGGCGCCGCAGCCCACCTCCAACAGACGGTCCTGGGGCCCGAGCTCGAGCCGCTCCAGTGCAAGCCGAAAGCTAAGCGCGTGCCCGACCGGATTGCGGTAGAGCATGCGCCCCAGAGCACCGGACGGGCGGCGTGCCAGCCTGTCCGTCAGCCAGTCGCCGAGACCGGGCGCCATCATCCTAGAACCTTGCCGTGAAGTTGACGCCCACGGTTCGCCCGGGCGCAGCCACCCCGAACTCGGCGAACCCGAAGTCGAAATAGTTGGTCAGCGCGCGCTCGTCGGTGAGGTTGTCGACGAACAGCTCGGCCGACCAGATCTCGCCAGCCAATCCGATCCGGGCATCGACGATGGTCGTGGCCTCCTGCTTGAAGGCATTGCTTGGATTGAAGAAGAAGCCGCTTTGATACTGCAGGTCCAGGCCGGTGCTGAAGATCAGGCCGTTGCCCACGGGCTGCTGCCAATCCACGCTCGCGCTGAAGGTATGCTCCGGCGTGTAGACCAGCCGGTTGCCATCGTACTCCGCGCCGGTCGTCGGGTCGCGAAAGCTCTGATAGGTCGCATCGGTGTAGCCATAGCTGGCCCCGAGCCAGAGCCCGTCGGTGGCTTCGTAGCGCCCCTCCAGCTCGATCCCGCGCGCCCGGGACTCCGCCGCGTTCTCGATCAGGCGGATGGTGGGCGAGACATTCACGCGCACCTGCTGGTTCTCCCAATCGGTTGCGAAAACGGTCGCGCCGAAGAACGCCCGCCCGTCGGCGGAGGCGAAGCGATAGCCAAGCTCGATCGAGTTGGTCGTTTCCGGGTCGTAGACATTGGCGCCCCCGTCGGGATCCAGAAACGGGCTGATCCCGCCGGACTTGAACCCGCGCGCGATCCGGCCATAGACCCGCTGCTGATCGTCGATGGCGTAGCTCAGCGCCAGTTCGGGCGAGAAGGCGGTGAAGGTCTGGTCGGCGGTGGCAACCCCCGTTGCGCCGAAGAACCCCGTGCCCGAGGGGCTCGTGATCTCGGAGCGGGTTTCCTTGCGGTCATTGGTGTAGCGCAGGCCTGCCGAAAGCTCCCACCCCGGCGCGAACTCCCAATCGACAGATCCGTAAGCGGCCAGCGAGGTGTTCTGCTGGTCGAACAGGCCCGCGCTCCATTGCGAGCGGGGGAAGCTCGTCAGATCGAAGCGTTGTTCGGCTTCAAAGTCTTCGTAGAAGGCGTAGAGGCCGACGAGCCAGTCGAGCGGGCGGTCGCCGGTAGATGCCAGGCGAAACTCCTGACTGAACTGCGTTTGGTCTTCGATCTGGCCCTGGCCCAGTTGGTCGGCGCCCGTGAAATCCCCGTCGAGGAAGATCTCCAGCTCGTGGGCGCGCCAGCCGGTAATCGACGTCAGGGCAAAGTCGCCGAAATCGTGATCGATGCGCAGCGACAGTCCGCCATTGCGCACCTCGGCCTCCGGCAAGAAGTCGTGCGTCGCCTCCAGGTCGAGCGCATCGTCGATCAAGGCGAACCAGAGCCCGCCATCGCTGTCATCGCGGTTGTAGTCGGCGGTGAACTTGAACGTGGTGTCGTCCGTAAGCTCGCCGGCCAGAGTGATGCGGCCCAGCAACGTGTCGATGTCGCCGACATAGTCGCCGTTGAACGTGTTGGTAACATAGCCGTCGGACCGGCGGGCCTGCACCGCGGCGCGCACAGCCACCCTATCGGACAGGGCGGTTTCGTAGGTGAGTTGCGCCAGCGCGCCACCGTCGTCGGAGACGCCGAAGGTCAATGCGCTTTCGCCCGTTCCATCCGGCGTGGGCGTGATCAGGTTGACCGCGCCGCCGATGGTGTTCTTGCCGAGCAGCGTCGCCTGGCTGCCCCGTGCGATCTCGATCCGGTCGAGATCCAGCGTGAAATCGCGGTAGGAGAAAGGCCGGGGGACGTAGACGCCGTCAATGTAGAGACCGACCGCGGATTGCCTGTCCACGCCCCCGTCGATGCCGAGCGAGGTGATACCCCGGATGGTCAGCGGCCCGCCCTGATCGTTGAAGAAGACGTTGGGCGCAAACCGCACGGCGCGCTCCAGCGTGTCGCTGCGCCCGGGCGCGGTCTGCGCACCGTCCACGACCGTGGCCGCGATGGGCGCATCGAGGGCGCTTTGCTCACGCAGTCGCGTCGTCAGCACGATCGGGTCCAGCGCGAAGGCCTCGTTGTCCTGTGCCATGGCTGGCACCGATCCGCCCGCGGCGGCAAGCCCCGCAAGCACGCTTGCAATAGATCCGACCCTGCTCGACATACGCCCACCGTCCCGAAGCAAACCCTGTTCGGCGCCCATGTGCACCAGAGGGGTGCCGCAGACTCAACAGCGGGTCCTTTCGGGATCCGGCACGACGCTTTCGGGATCGGTGCACAGGGTCAGTGCGCCCGCAGATCGCGCGGCGTCTGGCCGAAACGTGCGCGGATCGCGGTCGACAGATGCGCGGGGCCATAGCCGATCGCATGGGCCACTTGATTGACGGTGAGATCCCCGTCCTGCAGGAGGCGCTTGGCGAGCAGCAGCCGCTCTTCCTTGATGAAGGCGTAGAGCGGCTGCCCGTAGAGGCGCCGAAACCCGTCGCTCAGCCCGCGCACGCTCAGGCCCACGGCACGGGCCAGTTCGGGGACGCTGGGGGGATCGTCGAGCCGGGCCATCGCCCGGTCGCGCGCCTCGCGCACGGCGCGTACCTCGCGCGGCGACATGTCGGTTCGGGGCGGCGGGGCCGGCTCGGCGGACATGACGGCCAGCATTTCCATCGCCTTCGAGGCCAGAAAGAAGCGCCGCCCCAGCCCGGTATGGGCCGTCGTCTCCATCCGGCGCGCAAGCGCGGCGATCAGGGCCGAGCGGCCCCGCGACAGGCCCGCATTGGCCGGGGCCGACGGGCCGTGCAGCATCAGGCTTGCGGTGTCCTCGTCGTCAGTAAGGTCCGCCATGTCATCGAACCCGATATGGACGAACACCGCGCTGCACGCGCCGTCCACCTTGGTGACATGCTCGATCTCCTCGGACTCGGTGATGCAGAACGCGCCATGCGTGCCAGGGTCCCAATGCTCCGTCGTGCCATCCTCCCGGGTGATGCGCAGCCTGCCGGAATTGAGCACGCCCGCCCAGATGCCGACGGGCAAACGCGAACGCCAATGGGTGGCGGCGGGCAGGATCTCCTGGGAAAGAAACACCGTCAGTCCGGCAGCATGCACCTGTTCCATTCGCTTGTCCTTCTTCGAAGACCAAGCTGGCTCGGGCGCCCGACTAGCAAGTCACTGCCATTTTCCTAGCCTACTCGGCGCATCATGGAAAGGGATCAGGGTCGGGCGTGCCCTGCACCGGCGCGAGCCCTGTGCGGGGGCGGCAGTTGCCGCGGTGCGCGTGCCTCTTGGAGGTCTCGTTGGATTGGTTCCTCCCGATGCCCGGCCCAAGCCGCTGCTGTCCGCGCCCAGTGCGATGTGCTGGCACACGGCAGCTGACGATCCTCGACCTAGCGCGAAACGGACTTTCGCGGGACAGAGTAATTCCATCGGAGGCATGGGGCTTGAGTCATCGGTGCCGTGTTACTCGCGGGGCCGCGCCGCGTGGTGGCGCAAACACCTGGGGCCGGTCCATGCACACTACCGCCAGCAAAAGCTCCGCCGCGGACTTGGGGGGTGTCGGCGTGCAATCGCACCGAATACCGCACCTGTTCTGCGAGGGGCCTGCGCCCCCCTGCTGTAGAATAGTGCCGCTCACTCCGTGCCGTGCCCGATCCGAACGTATCGCAGGGACGGATCGGCTCACCGCGAAGTCGGGCACGGATCGCTCCGCCTGTCCGCCCCATCGCACGCCGCGTACGCAATGCGACTGCCCGTTGGCCGGGTCGCGGATCAAGGCTATGCGAGCGTCGGACGTCTTGAGATCCGGCGGCACTGTGGCCCCGCGGCCCCGGCTCACCGCACCATGGTGGCCCGGTCCCAATCTGCGTAGTGCGGGGTGCCTTCGGTGACGATCTCGCCGGAATACCCGAACTCGACCATATGGACGATGGTGGAGGTGTCATTTGCAAAGACCACGGAATAGGCCTCGGGCAGCGCCGCGGTGGACAGAAGCCGTGTCGCGCCGAAGCTCGGCCACCCGGCATGGTTCGTGCCCCGGGGCGCGCTGAAGGGAATACCCTGGATCGACCCTGACAGCGGCAGATGGCAATGCCCATGGAAGATGTGGCGGATCTTGCTGGCATGGGGTTCGATCACGTTCGCGAACCTGTCGGCGTCAAGGAGCATGATCTCATCCATCGGGGCGATCTGGGTGGCGACCGGGTTGTGGTGCATGAACAGCCATACCGGCCCGGCGCTGGCTTCCAGCTGCGCGGCGAGCCAGTCGGCCCGGATCTCACAGAACCGCCCGGCATGGGTTTCTGGCGCCCAGGTGTCCAGACAGATGGCAATGCCGAGCGAGAGCGGCACAGTGTAGTGCACGAAACCGCCATCGCCCTTCAGCTCCGGGAACACCTCGAGCAGGGTCGCCCGATCGTCATGGTTGCCGATCATCGGATGAAAAGGCATCGGCAGGTGCGCCGTCACCTCCATGAGCAGGGCATAATCGGCCGCGTCGCCCCAATCCGACAGGTCGCCGGTGATGAAGAGGGCCTCGGCGTCGGCATGGCCTTCCATCGCATGGGTCAGGGCCTTGGCGAAGTTGGCGTTCGGGTCACGTCCGCCGATGGTCTGGTCGGGGGTCGTCAGGTGAATGTCGGTGAAGTGCAGGATCTTCATGGGGCTCATCCGGGAAAGGGCCCCGGACGCAATCGTCCGGGGCCGCAGATCGACGCTGATCAGTCCAGCAGGTCCTGAACTTCTTCGCTCAGCTCTTCTTGCAGCTCGGTCATGTCCCCGAACTCGCCCGTCACGATGCCTTCGAGCCCGTCGTAGATCACCTGCGTGGCCGCAAGACCGTTGTCGCCGGGATAGGCCTGCCATTCGCGCAGGAGCGGCAATTGGCGCACGGCCGTCGCCTTTGCAGGGTTCTCGGCGTAGAAATCGGCAAGGATGATCTCGTTCGCGGCCTGGTTCGGCGGCATGTACCCGGTGGTGCGGGCCACATCCGCTGCGCCTTCGCCGGAGGTGATGAACTTCAGCCATGCCCAGGCGGCGGCCAGTTCCTCCGGGTCGTCCGAGGTTGAGGTGAGAAGCGCGGCATTGCCGCCCGCGGGCAGCCCCATCGGCCCGGATGCGGTCATCCCGGGAAACTCGTGCGTGACCAGTGTGAACTCGCCCATCGCCCGTTCGACGGCCCCGACGGCGGAGGTCGACCAGTACATCATGCCCAGATCGCCCGCCGAGAACGAGGCGAGGGCGGCCTTCCACTCCAGGTTCTGCATTTCGCAGCCCGAGAAGATGCCCTGCATCGTTTCGAGCGACGACAGGCCCTCGGGTGTGTCCAACTGGAAGTCGGTGCCGACAACGGTGGGCTTATCCTGAGACCACATGAGCGCCTGCAGGAACCAGTTGCCGGTGATGTTCCAGCCCCAGAACATGGGGTTGTCGACGCCGGCATCGCGCAGCGCCACGCAAGCTTGCACAACCTCCTCCCACGTCGAGGGGAGGTTCGTGGCGTCGTAGCCGGCCTTGGCCATCACTTCCATGTTATAATAGCCGACCGGGAGCGAGATCGAGAACGGCAGGCCGTAGACCGCGCCGTCAAAAGTGCCCAGATCGAGCATCGCTTGATGATAGCCGTCCTTGGCGAAGTCGGCCTCGGCCGCGATGAAGGGCTCGAGCGATTTGGCGATGCCCTTTTCCACCAGAATCGCCTGTCGGTTCAGGCCCTGCATCGTCACGTCGGGCAGGGTGCCCGCAACGGCTTCACGCAGGATGGTATTGGTGCCGTCCTCGTAGGATTCGTAGGTCGCGCGCATCTTGATCTCGATGTTCGGATGCGCCGCGTAGAACTTCGGCAGGATCGCCTCGTAGGTCACGTCGAAGAGGTGGCTGTAGGGGTAGCCGAACTCGACGACGATCCTGTCGCCGTTGTCGTCTGCCGAGGCGGCGGTTGCGGCAAGGATAAGCCCCATTGCAGTCAGCATGCGTTGCATTACTTTGCTCCTGTTGCGTGGGGCCCGGTGGTTTGGCAATTGGCGGACCCCAGTGATGATCCCCTTGCGGGACGTGTGAGGTGAGGCGCAGCGCGTCTCACTTCATTCCGGTCAGCGTGATCCCCTCTATGAAGCGGCGTTGGGCCAGCAGGAAACAGACGATCAGCGGGGTGACGATGATGCAGGCGGTCGCCATCATCGGGCCGAAATTGTCGCCGTCGGCATCGCCCTTGAACTCCCGCAGCCCGAGCGGCGGTGTGAACAGCTCGCGGTTGCCGGTGATCACGATGCGCGGCCAGAAATAGTCGTTCCAATGCGCCACGACGCTGAAGATCCCAAAGGCGAGCAGGGCCGGGATCGCCGTCGGCAGCATGACCTGCCAGATGATGCCGTACTCGCTCATCCCGTCCATGCGGGCCGCGTCGATCAGATCGTCCGGCACGGTCATGAAGAACTGGCGCATCAGGAAGATCCCGAAGACCGAAATGGTCCACGGGATCACCAGAGCCGCGTAGGTATTCGTGAGCCCCAGCTTGGCGAGCATGATGTAGAGCGGCAGCGCGATGGCATGGACGGGGATCAGCAGGCAGAAGAGCACCAGCCCGAACACAGCTTCCCGCCCCCAGAACCGCAGCTTCGCCAGCGCATAGGCGCAAGGAACCGCCACGAGCACCTGGATGAGAAAGATCGAGACCGTGACGATCACGCCATTCAGGAGATACCGCAGCAGCGGCGCCTTCTCGAACGCGGTGGCGTAGTTGTAGACGATGGGATTGACCATGCAGTCTTCGACGGCATTGCCCAGCTTGACGCAGAAATCGTCGCGGAACAGCTCCTGCGCGCCGAGGAACCCGCCGGTCTGCTGCATGATCTCGTGCGGGGCTTTCAGCGACAGGCTGACCATCGTGTAGAACGGCAGCAGCACGATGAGCGCGCCGAGGATGAGCACCGCATGGGTAAGGGCCGCCCGCGTGCTGAAGCGGAAGGCGGTTGCCCGCGTGTCCGGAACCGAGGTGTCAGCCATAATGTGTTCTCCGTTCCACGAGCCATCGTTGGATGAGCGTGAGCCCCATCACGAAGGCGAGGAAGATCACGGTGATCGCCGCCCCAATCCCCATGAGGTTCTGCTGGATCCCCTTTTCGTAGATCGCGAACATCATCACGTAGACGCTCTTGGAGGGGCCGCCGCCCTGCGGGTAGAACGCCTCCACCATGTCGAAGACCTGGAAGGAACGGATGAAGCTGATGGTGACAACGAAGACAGTCGTCGGCCCGAGCATGGGCCACGTCACCAGACGGAACCGATCCAAGCCGCGCTTCGCGCCATCCATCTCCGCCGCGTCGTAGAGGGCGGGCGAGATAGAGGTGAGCCCGGCCAGATAGAGCACCATGTTGAAGCCGAAGCCCTGCCACACACCGATGAAGCTGACCGTCCAGATGGCATAGTCTCGGTCATTCAGCCAAAGCGGGAAGGTGCGCGCGCAACCTTCGGCGTACCAGGCCCACATTTCCAGAAACGTCCCGCAGCCATGCTCCAGCGTTGCATTGACGATCCCGATGGTGGGATGAAAGGCGAACTCCCACACGATGGCCATGGCGATCAGGGCGGCCATGACGGGCAGGAAATAGATCGTCTTGTAAAGGTCGCCGAAGCGCCCGAGCGAGTGGATCAGCAACGCCGCGCCCAGGCCCAGCCCGACCGTCAGCGGCACGACAACGAAGACATAGCGGAACGTGGCAACGAACATCTTTTCGTAGGTCGAGCGCGTGAAGATGCGCTCGTAGTTTTCGAGGCCCACGAACTCCGCCCCCGGATTGCCGAGGGAATAGTCCGTCAGGCTGAGGCCCGCCGCGATGGCGATCGGGATCAATAGGATCACCACCATCAGGAACAGGGCAGGCCCGATGAACCACAGATGCGCCCGATCCTGCCGCATCAAGCCACCTCCCGGGCCGGTGCATCCAGACGGACCCGCCCGCCATCGGCCCCGAAGAGCAGCAGCGCAGAGGCGGCGAACTCGAACCGGACACTGTCGGACAGGTGCGCCTCGGCGGCCTCCGATGGCGTGGCTCGCAACACGATGGGCGCGGGGGCGCCCGGCACCTCCAGATGCAGGAAGACATCCGAGCCCAGATTCTCGCGGTGCTTGACCCTGCCGGCGTGCCGGCCCGTTGCCGACAGGATCAGGTGCTCAGGCCGAATGCCGACGGTCACGGCCTGACGCGCCAGACCCCTCGCAGCGTCCATGCGCCGGCCCAGAACCTCGAGCCCGCCGTCACCTGTGATCTCTCCCGAAAGCGTGTTGATCGCGGGCGAGCCGATGAACCGGGCCACCTGGAGGGAGTTGGGGTTGGCGTAGATCTCATCGGGTGGGCCGACCTGCAGGATGTCGCCCTGCATCATCACCGCCATCCGATCCGACATGGTCAGCGCCTCGGCCTGGTCATGGGTCACGTAGACGAAGGTCGCGCGAAGCCGCCGGTGCAGCTCGGAGAGCTCCGCCCGCATATGCACGCGCAGCGCGGCGTCGAGGTTCGAAAGCGGCTCGTCCATCAGAAATGCCAGTGGCTGGCGCACCATGGCGCGGCCGAGGGCGGCGCGCTGGCGCTGGCCGCCGGACAGTTGCCCGGGCTTACGCTCCAGCAGAGGCGTGATTTTCAGGGTCTCGGCGATCTCCGCGACCAGTGCCCGCATCTCGCGATAGGCGCCGCGCGCCAGCAATGGCCCGAGGATCGGCAGCCGTTGGAACCCGCTCAGATCCCGCATGCGCAGGGGGGTCATCATGTTATCGGCGACGCTCAGATGCGGGTAGAGCGCGTAGCTCTGAAACACCATCGCAAGGTTCCGATCCGCCGGGCGCGTTGCGGTGACGTCCTTGCCCTCGATCAGGACCCGGCCACCATCCGCTGCCTCAAGCCCCGAGAGAATGCGCAGAAGTGTGGATTTGCCGCAGCCGGAAGGGCCGACCAGGGTGACGAACTCGCCGTCTTCGATGTCCAGCGATACGCCGTTCAGGACGGGCGTGTCGCCAAAGCTCTTCTGGATGTTTTGCAAGCGAATGTTCGCCATGGCGATGCCCCCACATGCCGGTGTGGCGGCAAGATGGGGGCATTCGGTCTCGATTCTGTAACGTCATATTAGCGATGCTAATGGGTCCTACAGTGGCGCGACCGGAAGGCGAGGCGTCCATGGCCGTGAACACGCATCAGATCAAATCGCTGGCCTATGTTGTCCGCGAAGGCTCCATCTCGGGCGCCGCCCGGCAGATCGGCGTGTCCCAATCGGCCGTCAGCCAGCACATCGCCAAGCTCGAAGCAGCCGTCGGCGCCCAGGTGCTGATCCGGGGACGGGACGGCGTCGCGCTGACGCAGGTGGGGCAGGAGCTCTTTCGCCTAGCGGACGAGTACACCGCGCTCGGTCAGCAGATCGAGGAACGGTTGCGCGGGCACGCGGCGCTGGAACGCGGGCATCTGACGGTGATCGCCAATGCGCCCCAGCCGGCGCTTTCGCTTCTTGCGCGCTATGCCAGACGCTATCCGAACATCTCCCTTGAATTCACGCTGTTCGACTGGGCATCGGCGATGCAGCGGCTGCATGAACGGCGGGTCGACATCGCGATCATCACGGAGCCGACGGTGCAGGAGGATCTCTACATCCAGCCGGTCGTGACAGCGCGCTACGTCCTTTATGCGCGCTCCGACACCGCTATCGCGCAACGGTCCAGCATGTCTTTGGCGGAGGTCGCCGAGGAAACCGTGATCCTTCCCGAAAAGGGCTCCCTCACCCAGCGGGTGGTGTCCAGGGCGTTCGCAGAACGGGGCCTGTCGCCCAAGCGCCTCGTGACGATGACGACGTTCCCAGTGATGAAAGAGGCGATCCTGCAGGGCATCGGCGTCGGCCTCTTTCTGGAGGCGAGTTCGGTGGCCGAGACCCGGTTGACCGAGGTCGCGATACGCGAGTTGGACCGGGTCTATTCCACCTGTGTCGTGATCCCGAAGCACAAGCTCGGGCTTCGGATCACGAAGAGCTTTCTGGAGGTCTTGGAAGCGGAGACTCTGGCCTAGGCGGGTCGCCCAACGCCCGGCTGTCGCCCCATTTATCCGATGGGCAGGGCGTAGGGCGCCCGACCCTGCGCGGCTTGGGTTTGTGCGACCCGCGGCGATCTCACCCTGCGGGCGCGGGGCTGAACTGGCCTACGTCGATCTCGCGGTCGCACACCCGCGCCCGAGCCTCCGCGTCGTGGAAAATGCCGAGGATGGCCGCACCCCGCGCCTTTGCGGCTTCGATCAGGGACAACACGACGTCGCGGTTGACGGGATCGAGGCTGGCCGTGGGTTCGTCCAGCAGGAGCGCGGGATAGGCATGGGCAAAGCCCCTGGCGATGTTGACCCGTTGCTGCTCGCCGCCCGAAAACGTGGTGGGCGACAAAGACCAGAGCGGTTCCGGGATGTTGAGCTGCGACAGCATGCCCGCCGCGCGGGCCTCCGCCGCCTGAGCGTCGAGCCCGACGACGCGCAGCGGTTCGGCGACCACCTGCAGGGTCGGTACGCGTGGCACGACCCGGAGGAACTGGCTGACATAGCCCAGCGTGGTCCGGCGCAGCTGAATGATGTCGCGCGCCTCTGCCCCCACGATGTCCTGGCCGCCGATCCGGATCCGGCCCGATTGCGACAGGTAGTTGCCCAGGATCATGCGCATCAGGGTGGACTTGCCCGCGCCCGACGCGCCGCTCAGGGCCACGCATTCCCCTCGCGCCACTTCAAGCGAGACATCCCGAAGAACCTCGATCACCGCCCCGCCCTGATTGTGCAGGGTGAAGGTCTTCGACACGTGCTCCAGTGCAATCATGGCGGTCATACCTGCAGAACCGAGCTTACAAGAAGCTGGGAATAGGCGTGCTGCGGATCGTCGAGGACCTGATCCGTCAGCCCGGCTTCGACGACGCGACCGGACTTCATCACCATCAGACGATCGGCCAGAAGCCGCACGACCGCGAGATCGTGCGTGACGATGATCGCCGAGAGGCCCATGTCGCGCACCAGACCGCGCAGCAGATCCAGCAACCGCGCCTGAACCGAAACATCGAGCCCGCCGGTCGGCTCATCCATGAAGACCAGCCGCGGACCCGTCACAAGATTGCGGGCGATCTGCAGGCGCTGCTGCATGCCACCCGAGAACGTGTCGGGCCGGTCGTCGATCCGGCGGGGCGAGATCTCCACGTGCTCCAGCCAGTCGGTGGCCTGATCGCGGATCTGGCCATAGTGCCGCGCGCCCACCGCCATCAGCCGCTCGCCCACATTGGCGCCGGCGGACACGCCCATGCGCAACCCGTCGCGCGCGTGCTGGTGCACAAAGGCCCAATCCGTTCGGGCGAGCATGCGGCGCTCGGGCTCTCGCATCCGCACGGTATCCTGCGGCCCGGAGGCGCGCGTGTCGAACACGACCTCGCCGCAATCGGGCGCAATCTGGCCGGCCAGGCAATTGAGAAGTGTGGACTTTCCGGAGCCGCTTTCGCCCACGATGCCCATCACCTCGCCCGGATAGAGATCAAAACTGACCTGCTCACAGCCAAGCTGGGCGCCATAGCGTTTGGAGACGCCACGGGCGGAGAGAAGCGGGGTCATGCGGCGTCCCTTCCGCGATGACCCGCAGCCTGGCGTTTGGCGCAGTAATCGGTGTCGGAGCACACATATCGCCGCCCGCCTTCATCATCGACGATGACCTCGTCCAGATAGCTGTCGACGGCGCCGCACAGGGCGCAGCAATGGTCGGCCTTGCTTGGAGCGAACGGATGGTCTTCAAAGTCCAGGCTGACGACGCGGGTGTAGGGCGGCAGGGCGTAGATCCGCTGCTCCCGTCCTGCTCCGAAGAGCTGGATCGCGGCCATATCTCCAAGCTTTGGATTGTCGAATTTGGGGATGGGCGAAGGATCCATCACATAGCGTGCCTCCACCTTGACGGGGTAGGCATAGGCGGTCGCGATGTGGCCGTGGCGCGCGATGTCTTCGTAGAGCTTGACGTGCATGAGCCCGTATTCTTCCAACTCGTGCATCTTCCGCGTTTCGCTCTCGCGCGGCTCGAGAAACCGCATCGGTTCGGGGATGGGGACCTGGTACACCAAGATCTGCCCCTCGGTGAGCGGCTCCTCGGGAATGCGGTGCCGGGTCTGGATCACCGTCGCCTCCGATGTGGCGGTCGTCGTGGCCACGCCCGCTGTGCGCTCGAAAAACTTGCGGATCGACACCGCGTTCGTGGTGTCGTCCGCGCCCTGGTCGATCACTTTCAGCCGATCCTCGGGCGTGAGCACGGCTGCGGATATCTGGACGCCGCCTGTTCCCCATCCATAGGGCATGGGCATTTCCCGCGAGGCGAAGGGCACCTGATAGCCGGGGATCGCGAGGCCCTTCAGAAGCGCCCGGCGGATCATGCGCTTGGTCTGCTCGTCGAGATAGGCGAAGTTGTAGGCGCTCATCCCGATGTCTCCTGTCCGTCGTCGCCCTGCGCCTTTGACAGTGCCTCTGCCGTCCTGCGCATCTGGCGCACAAGCTCCATCTCGGACTGAAAATCGACGTAGTGGGGCATCTTGATGTGCTCCAGAAAGCCCGTCGCCTGGATGTTGTCGGAATGGTAGAGCACGAACTCGGTGTCCTGAACGGGCGCACCGACGTAATCCTCGCCCAACTCCTCCCACCGAAGCGCCCGGTCCACCAGCGCCATGGCGATGGCCTTGCGCTCCGATTGGCCGAAGACGAGGCCATAGCCCCGTGTGAACTGCGGCGGATCGGTCTTGGAGCCCTTGAACTGGTTGACCGTTTCGCATTCGGTCACGACGATCTCGCCGATCTCTATCGAAAAGCTGAGCTCCGGGATCTCCATCTCCACGCTCGCAGCACCGATGCGGAGCTCTCCCACAAAGGCATGGTTGCGTGCGTAGCCGCGCTGCGTGGAGTAGGCGAGGCCGAGCGTGAAGCCTTCGTCGGCGCGGCTCAACGCCTGCAGGCGCAGCGCGCGGTCGGCCGGCATTTCCAAGGGCTCCCGCGTCAGATCGGGCGGTGCATCATCGCCCTGGGGCACATCTTCGATGAGGCCCTCCCGGTTTAGAAACGTGGTCACGTGGGGCACGGGAGCATCTGCGCTGCGCGTCCGCTCAACGTCCGGCACTTCGCCATCGGCGGCCAGTTTGAAGTCCAGCAACCGGTGGGTGTAGTCGAAGGTCGGGCCGAGCACCTGGCCGCCCGGCAGATCCTTGAAGGTGGCCGAGATCCGGCGGTCGCACCTCATCGTGCCGGTGTCCACGGGCGCGGCGTAGCCGAAGCGCGGAAGCGTCGTGCGGTAGGCCCGGATCAGGAAGACGGCCTCGATCAGATCGCCGCGCGCCTGCTTGATCGCAAGGGCCGCAAGGTCGGGATCGTAGAGCGAGCCCTCGGCCATCACGCGGTTCACCGAAAGGCTGAGCTGCTCGCGGATCTGCGCGACCGTGAGCTCGGACACCGAGCGGTCGCCGCGGCGTTCTTCGGCGAGCCAGTCATGGGCTTTCTGGATCGCCCGTTCGCCCCCTTTGACGGCTACGTACATGGCAGCACCTCGGTCGAGCGCGGCAGGGCAGCCACGCGGGTCTCTGCGGTGAAGAAGAAGTCTAGGCCGCGCGGGAAAAGGGCGTGATTGTCCTGGAACGCCGCCACATCGGGCAGCGAGAGCTCTGCGGTGGTGCGAATGCCGGGCCCGCGCAGGCGCGTATCCTCAGCCACGAGGTGCGGCAGTTCCACGATCAGCGTTGCAGAGCGATCGGGGTAGGCGGCCGTGCCGATGCGATATTGCGATGTCGGGGCAAGCGCCTCCCACGGGCCCACCGCAAACGTGCATTCCGCGGCAGGCGAGATCGGCGCGCCGGTGTGAAACGCCACCCATTGGCGAACGTCCTCGCAGTCGCAGGACCCGGCAAGGTGCAGGGGCGTGTCGGCGTCGCAGAGCGTCAGCAAGACGGCCCCGGCGGCGCTGGACAGGGGCGCAGGCGGCACCGCTCCTTGCAGCGTATGAAAGGTGCCCGGGCGGGCCATAGCCTCCAGAATCCTGCGAAACGCATGGGCGGCATCCGTCGAGGGCTCGCAGAACCCACCGCCGAGAGGTTGGACCGCCATCAATCCTCTCCCCGAACCATGGTGAAGAAGTCCACCTTTGTGCTGGCGGCTTTCTCGGCGCGTTCGCGGCGTCTGGCCCGTTGCTCCTGCTCTAGCGGTGCGAGGACGGCCGCGCGCAGGCCGTCGGCCGCCGGCGTCTGCATCAGGGCGTCCACGAGGGCGGCGGCCTCGGCATGGGCCTTGCGGCGGCCCTGGACATAGGCGTGCCCGATCTCGCCGGTTTCCAGCACGAGCGCGCACCTGGTCACTGTCATCTCGCCCAGATTGAAGGGCGCGCCCGTCGCGCCGATGCGCCCGCGCACCATGGCGCTGCCAATCTCCGGGGGGCGCAGCCACCTGAACGCCGGACGCGTGCGCGCTGCGTCCAGCAGCGTGGCCACCCGGCCGTCCGCCGCGTTCGCCATCAGGCCCATCCAGGCCCGGCGCGCCGCGTTCGGGCCGTTTGCGGGATCGAACATGTCTTTCATCTCGACAACCCAACAAATATCTATACAACTAGACTTATTATGCGATAGCAAGGCCGGAAAAGACAGGGAAGATTTGTGAACTTTGCGTAACGCGAGGGGAAAAACGCCGATCTGGAGGTCCATCGCCGACGCGTTGCGCGCGGATCTGGCGGAGAAGCGCTATAGCGCGGGGGACAAGCTGCCGACCGAGGCCGTGCTTGCAGAGCGCTTCGGCGTGAACCGTCACACCGTCCGCCACGCGCTGGCCGCCCTGGTCGAGGAGGGCCTCGTGCGGACACGGCGCGGCTCGGGCGCGTTCGTTGCCGCCGTGCCGACGGACTATCCGATCGGATCGCGCGTCCGCTTCCACGAAAACCTGATCGCGGCCGGGCGCCGCCCGGAGAAGCGCGCGTTGCAGATCGAAGAACGGGCCGCAACGGAAGGCGAGGCGCAGGCGTTGCAGATCGCCACCGGCACGGTGATCTGCGCCTATCACGGCCTTTCCCTGGCCGACGACCAGCCGATTGCGGTGTTCGAAAGCCTGTTTCCCGCAACGCGCCTGCCAGGCATCACGGAGGCGCTGCGCACGTTCAGCGGGGTGACGCAAGCTCTCGCGCAGGTGGGCGTGCCCGATTACTCCCGCGCAAGCACGCGCATGACGGCAGTTCGCGCCACGGCGACGCAGGCGCTCCATCTACTGGTGCAGGAGGGCGACCCCCTTTTGCGCACCTCCGGCGTGAACGTGACCCCCGAAGGCCTGCCGGTGGAGTTCGGGCGCTCATGGTTCGTTGGCGACCGGATCACCCTGACGCTGGAAAGCGAAGGCCTCAGCCGCCGTACTTCTCCAGAAACGCCTCCGCCGTGAGGCCGCGGAAATCGGTAAGCGCCTTCCGGAGCGCGGAATGGCTCCAGTCCCACCACGCCAGCGCGATGAGCCGTTCGGCGATAGCGGCGGGCTGGCGGAGGCGAAGAGGCACCGCTGGGGTGCCCGCAACGATCGTGTAGGGGGCGACGTCCTTTGTCACGATGGCCCCGGCGGCCACCACCGCCCCGTCGCCCAGCGTCACATCCGGCTTCACCATCGCGCCGGAGCCGATCCACGTGTCGTGGCCGATGGTTGCGATGCGCGCCCTCCGGCGGGTGAAGAAGGCGTCGTCGGCTGTCACATCGTCCCAATAATCGGCCGACCGATAGAGGAAGTGATGGCACGAGGCCGTGTGAAGAGGATGGTCCGTCGCGCCGATGCGGGTGAAGGCCGCGATGTTCGCGAACTTGCCGATCCTGGCATTGGCGATATCGGCGTAGCGGTCGCAATAGGAGTAGTCGCCCACGCTCGAATAGGCGATGCGGCTGCCGCGTCCGATCTCGACATAGGCCCCAAATCGGCTTTCGGTGATCTCGCATTCGGTATGAAGGAGGGGCACATCTGCGCAGAGCCGTGGCATCAAGGTTTCGCTTCTTTGGAACGGTCGCGCGGCCATCCCGAATGCCGGGCCATTCTCCTTACGGTCCCCATCGCGTAAGAGAGGCCGTAAGCCCTCTTCGCCCAGGCCCGTTGAGTTTGGATGGGCGGGATCGAGATCGGGTCGATCCGCTGCGGTCGCCGCACGCTTGGTTTGCGCGCCGTGGAAGCGGCCCCCGCCAGAAGTCTCTGCATCCCCAGCATGCTTCCTTCTCAGGTTCTTGAGCGCCCGCCGAGGTCGCACTTGCTGCGATCTTCCCATGGGTCATCGCGCGGAGGATCTTTCGGCGGCGGACGGTGCGGCGCAGCTCATGGCGAAGGCCCGTAGCGCGGGATCGGTGACCCGTCCGTGACGGAAGCATTGCGGTTTTGCGACAATCGGAAACCTGAGAGGATGCGCCGCGTGCAGTTTGCGTCCATCGGCGTCCGCGGAGGTGGGCTCATCCGGCGCTTGGCCACAGTGGTGGGCAATGCGTCGGCGGTGACGACGGGCTAGAGCCTCGACCGACTGCAAAGAAGGCGCCGACTGTGCCCCAGGCTGGCGGGGAAGGGCCGGGACCTGCCGCTGTTTCGGCCGCTTTTGTGACTCTTGTACACACGGAGGGGGCCAACCTCGTGGTGAGGTTGCGCCATGTTCCCAACGCCGGACACAACGACCCTTCGGACAAGAGTTGACGAGAAAGCGCTGCTGCCAAGCGGCCAATGGCATATGTGCTCAGCAGGGGGCACATCTGCCATATAGCCAGTGTCTCTGCGTCGACGCAGGGTTAAGGCAGACCCCAAGCCTCACGCGTTTCCACGGGCCCAAAAAACGTCGAGCGATGGCGCCCAGGCGGCGGGCGGTTCCGGCAGAGTCACGCAGGACACCCCGCACTCGCTCAAAGACGAAGCGTCGTCAGTAATCCTCGCCCGCGTAGCGGTTCGGCTGGCCTCTGGCCTCCGCACTCCCAATGAACGCGGCCCAATCTGCGCCGGGCCGCCAGATGCTCTCCATATTCGCGCGGGCATCCGCTTCGGACAGTTCGGATCCGCTCTTTGCGTAGCGATAGAAGAACGCGCTGACCCGCGCGTTGTAGATGCAATGGACATGGACCTTCGCCCCCGGCAGGCCGCCCATGGCGGTGCGGAAGTCCTCGAAATCCCGGTCGGTCGGGTTCTCGAAATCGACGGGCAGGTAGATGTAGGTCATCCCGAGGGCCGCCACGGTGCCGGCCTCATCGGCCAGCGCGCCCTTGTTGTCGTGCGGCCCAAGGTTGATGACATGGGTCACGCCAAGATCGCGGATCTCGGCCAGTTGCGCCTCGGTGGGCTGCCCCGACGTTGTGACGCGCGGGCTGAGGCGGCGCCAGTTGAGAATGCCCGGCAGGTCTTGCGCGGTCATGGATGCGCCTCCCCCTGCAGGTCCGCACACACGGCATGGGCGTGCACGACCCGCTCGATCGAGGCCGGGTGCTTGCGCAGTTTCGCTTCCGGGCGGATCGGGCGCGGCACGAAGTTCCCGCCGCAATTGGGGCAGGTATGGGCAAACATCGTTTCCGCGCATGCCGCGCAGAACGTACATTCAAAGGAGCAAATGCGGGCGTCCGTCGCCGACGGGGGCAGGTCTTTGCCGCAGCATTCGCAGTTCGGTCTCAGTGCAAGCATTTGGGGCAATCTCCGTTCCATCTGCGCCTAGACTACCAAGGCCCGCTCTGGCAGAAATGCCAAGATGATCGAAAAAGGCGCCAAATCGAAGGCCCGTGCCCGTGCTCCTAAGCCGCGCCTTGTTGTGTTCGTCGTGTATCCCGACATCGTTCTGCTGGACCTGGTCGGGCCGCTACAGGTGTTTTCGCACGCTCTCGATCCCGCAGGCGGACAGAACGGCTATGCCTGCGCGGTGGTGTCACCCGATGGATCGCTGACCGAGACCAACACGATCGTCTCCATTCCCAGCGCGGCGGCATCGAGCCTTGCGGGCCAGCCCATCCACACGGTCGTCGTGGTCGGCGGCGACGGAGCGATCCCCGGCATGGGCGACGCGCGCCTCGTCGGATGCGTTGCAGAGCTTGCGAGCCGTGCGAAACGCGTCTGCTCCGTCTGCTCGGGCGCCCTGGTTCTGGCGGCAACCGGGCTGCTGGACGGCAGGAGGGCGGTCACCCATTGGGAGGATTGCGAGAGGCTCGCGGAAGCGTTTCCACACGTGCGTGTGGAAATGGACCCCATCTTCATCAAGGATGGCCCGATCTGGACGTCGGCCGGCATCACCGCAGGGATCGACATGGCCCTGGCCATCGTGGCGGAGGATCTTGGCCGCGCCTCCGCCTTTGCTGTCGCTAGGTCGATGGTGGCGCAAATGGTTCGGTCGGGCGGGCAGTCGCAGTTCAGCCCGATCCTCGGCCGCCAGTTGCATGACAGAGCCGGACAGTTCGAGGCGCTGCACGCCTGGATCGCCGCAAACCTCTCGGCGCGTCTGACGGTCGATACCCTGGCCGAACGGGCCAACATGAGCCCGCGCAACTTTGCCCGTGTCTATGGCAAGACCATGGGCGTCACCCCCGCGAAGGCGGTCGCGGCGATCCGGATCGAGAAGGCCAAGGAGCTGCTGGAGACGACCGATCAGAGCATCAAGCGGGTGGCGGGAGGTTGCGGCTTCACCGACGAAGATCACATGCGCCGCGCCTTTCTGCGGGTGCTGCATGTCTCCCCGTCGGAGTATCGGACAAACTTCCAGGTTCGGTGAAGACGGGCTTCTCCGCGCCAGAGTTTCCAAGGCCAGGAGAGTGCGCGTGCTTCGGGCCCCGCAGACGCCCGAGATGTCACCAGCGAAAACGGCACACGCTCCGCGGGGGCCATCCAACACCGCACTCGCATCCGTGTAGAGGGCCAACGTTGTGTCCTGCGGGTGCCGACGCGACCGCTAGGCTGCATCGCGGTTGCCCTCGAGCGCGCATCGGTCCCGGTTTCTGTGAGCACAAGGCATGGCGGATGGCATGCCGCTCGCCTCCGCCGCTCAATTCCAACCTAGTGAGGCCCAAGGGCGCATGAACGCGGTGTAGCGCAAACCGCGGTACGCGTTCGGAGCGTCGAGTCCGCAGTGGCACTAGGGCGATCCTTGGACTTGCTTTGAGTCACTGGCTTCTTGGCCCACGCGCCAACGATGCTCTGCAATCCCCCCGCCGCGCGATCGCCGACACTTGAGGGCGCCACGACATGCCCACACCCCCAACGTCCGGCTCGCCAAGAGCCACGGCGGGTCAACCTCAGATCGGTCCACCAGAGGTACTAGGCCGTCGACACCCCTGCAGAGAGCCACACCGTCAAGGCGGCCTGCTAAGCAGGCTGACCTCCCTCTACCGTGCCGCTTGGAAGGAGCAG
Organism: Pseudomonadota bacterium; assembly: GCA_038757905.1. Taxonomy (GTDB): domain Bacteria; phylum Pseudomonadota; class Alphaproteobacteria; order Rhodobacterales; family Rhodobacteraceae; genus HLUCCA09. Next base: position 58,714 of record JBCDGG010000002.1, read on the forward strand.
GTACGAGGGGGCCGCCGTTCCGGTGAGCCTGAGCCGCCAGAGCGAGCCAACGATGCGCGGGTTCGCGATCCAATCTCGGACACGACGAGAGCGCGAAACGGTGGGTTGAAGTTTAAGCAGGGTCATAGTAACGCGACCAAATGAGAAGAATGCCGCTGTAGCTCAGCTGGTAGAGCACGTCATTCGTAATGATGGGGTCGGGGGTTCGAGTCCCTTCAGCGGCACCATAACAGACCTGAGGGTCAGTTATGCTTCTCAAAGCCTTGAACGGAAAGGCGATTTCGGGGGTTCTAGCACCCTCTTTTCGGCAGTAGCTGAGACGGTCCGCCAGGGCCAGTTTCAGGATTGTCCGTCGTAGGGACACGTTGCCCGTTGCCCATAGTTTCCAAGGATTCGAGAGGAAGGTAAGGGCTGTTTCTAGCGTGTCCTCGAAAGTGCCCTTCGGTTCGGCCTGCGCGGCGATCTGTTCGCTCAGAAGAGCCTTCTCTTTTTCGATCGCATCGATCTTGCGTTCATACGTGGCGACGACTGTCGCATTGGTCGCAGCAAGGATTCGGTCGAGAATCGTGCTGACCTCCTTGTCGAGCGCTGTGATCCGCCGCTTCGCCGTCCTCACGATCTCGGCGGCCTGCTCACGTCGTGCGGACCATGCGTGGCGGAACATCGCAGTGGCGACTTTTGCGAGGGCTTCTGTCGGTTGCAGGCTGCGGATGATCTCGCCGACCTCGCCTTCGAGGTCGTCACGGCGGATCGACTTACCATAGTATTCACAAGCATTTGTTTGACATAGGTAATATGGGTATCCCCGTCCATGACGGCCGCGCGAGACCGACGAGCGCAGCGGGACGTCGCAGCCCGCGCAGCAGACAATGCCACGCAGGGCAAACTGATCCCCGATGTTCTTGCGCGCAGGCGCCTTCGCTTTGCCCGAGCGGCGTTCCTGGACCTTTTCGAAGATCTCGAGGGAAACGAGGCCCTCATGCTGAGCCTTGAGCCAGCTGATCCCGTGCTTCTCAGAACAGATGTACCCGGCATAGACGGGATGGGTCAGGATGTCGGTGACACGGCGCTGCGTGACGAGGCCGTGCTTGTTGCGCGGGAAGTCTGGGAAGCTCTCGAAGAAACGTTTGACCTCCGCTTGGGTCTGGAACCGACCGCATGCGTAGCCTTCGAACGCTTCCCGAATGATCCCATCGAAGGGCGGGTTTGGCACGAGCACTTTCCCTCGACCTTTGAAGGTCTCCATCCTGAAACCCACCGGCGCGATCGCGATCCAGAAGCCTGATTCCAGTCGCGCCTTCATTTTCTGCGCGACTTGGCGGCCATTCTGTTTGCGCTCAAGCTCCCCCTGCGCGGCGATGATGGTTTCGATGAACTCCGATTCCGGGCTGTCTTCTTCGAACTTGAAGTTGAGGCATTCGATGCGCGCACCGCGCTTCCGGAACTCCTCACGGAGGTCGAGGTGATAGCGGACCGATCTCGCGAACCGCTTTGGGTCATCGAACAAAATGATGAACTTCTCATTCGGCTGCGCGTCCATAAAGGCCAAAAGAGCCTTCATCCCTGGCCGCTCGAGGTAGTCTAGCCCTCCGCTGATGGTGTCCGGGAAAACGGCTTCGACCTGAAGGCCCTTCTGTTCAGCCCAGGCCCTGCATCTCGCTTCTTGGCTAGAAAGCCCATGACCTTCAGTGGCTTGCGCTCGAGAGCTAACTCTCGCATATATGATGACTTTTTCTGTCATACGTCCTCCCTGCTGTCTTCGGCGTTGGTTGATTCTACCACGGCAGCGGCGAGCAGCGCGGTCAGGTCAGTGACTTGTCCACAGCTTTCAGCAGCCTCGGGATTGTGGAAGCGATAGCCCCAATCCGCGAATGCCAGCATCATGGACCAGAGTGTTAGGATCTGCTCCTTCAACTCTTCCGGAGGCAGCGAACTCTCTTCGAAGTACGGCAACCAGTCCTCCCATTCGAGATGGATCGAAGTACGTTTCTCCGTCGTCGTTTGAACGGGCGCGGGCGAAGCGGCTTGCATGTTGAAGCTGGGTGGATGGCGATTGGGCGGGGCTGGCATGGCGTCTCCTTTTGGGTTGTGGGCGTGTCTCCTGGGTTGCGTCCGCGACACCGTGCTGCGGAACAAAAGAGGAACATACTGCCCGATAACGTGCTGTCTGGCAAAGAATATTTTCCTAGCCAGGCGCATTGCGGGCCGCGCTTGGAGGCCCGCCTTGCTCAGCGCGACTTAGCGGCTCTGGCCGCGCGGGCGGTCTTGGGTCTGCTGCTCGCGCCGCTGCTCCTTGAAGAGCTCCCGGTCGAGGTCCTGCGCTTGGTGATGGGCTCGGCGGGCGAGCTCGGAGAGGCCGAGCATGTCCTTGGGACGGAAATTGGAGGTGTCCTGTAGGTTGCCGTCGCGATCCTTGTAGGTCCGAGCGAGCGTGACGGAATGGTAGGCGCCATTCTCGTTCTCGTTGCGCCAGATTGCGGCCTTGAGCTGGCCCTCGCGGACGGTCTCGGCCGGGCGATTGGTAGCGTCGCGGGCAGCTGCGGCCTGGTCGTAATCGTCGGTCATGGTTCGGTCTCCTTGCTTGGGTGGGAAAAGGGCATTCCTTGCGGCTTCGAGGCGGGCGGCTTCCCAGCGGGCTTCGAACGCTTCGGCATCGACCTCGTCTGCGATGTCCGAGCGCGGCCGCGCCGCGGGATGCGGCCGGTTGTGCACGACTGAAGAGACCACGGATTGGGGAGCGGCGCGGGCCTGATCCGGGCGGCTTTCGCGCCGATTGCTCCGCAGATCGACGTCGTCATTGGCCGCCTCCCGATCGAAGAGACGGCTGATGCGGAGCTCCGCGAGGCGCCGGGCGAAGGGGCTTTGCGGCAGGTCGGGTTGCGCATCCGCATAGGTGATCGGCTCGCGGTGCATCGGGCTGTCGGTGTCACGCTCCGCCATTGATCAGTGCTCCACGCGGGACCACATCCCGCTGCGATATTGCGGGTAATGCGCGTATCGCGCCGGAACCGGCTCAGTGATAACGTTGCGCCAACGCATCCCCCAGCGGGTGCGAACACGGACGCGGTCCAGCGGCGGGTGGTACGGGTTCGGATGGTAGCGGCCCGCAAGGTCCCGCTGCTCCCAATAGGGCTGCCGCTCGAGGTAGATCGGAAACGGCACGTCCTCGTGGATGTAGTAAGCACGATCCGAGGGCGCGTTCATGACCTCCTCCGGTAGGCGGATCATTCGCTGGTGCTTCGTCTGGTGCTCCGCCTCAAAAGCCTGCTGAGACAGTGCAAGGCTCGCTTGGATCGGGTCGCCGCTCGCGATGAGCGAGGTCAGAGCGTTGGCGCGGGCATGTTCGGCGCGGTCTTGAGCGAGTTGGTCGTCATAAGAGAGCGTCTGTGACCCCAGCATACGAGAGCATTCTTGCGCACTCTCGATATCGCGGAGCGCGAACATGAGCTTGGCGCCTGCGCTGGACTGGATCAGGGCCTTCGCCTCTGGGCCGAGCGTCGCCATCTGACGCTCGGACTGGAAGACCGCAACCGGGGTGATCCCTATCCCGGCGCCATAGGTGAACAGACGAGGAACAAGTGGGAATCCGCTCGAGGTCCCGCCCGCAAGCTGCCCGCACTCGTCGAGGAAGAAGACGATCCGGCGGGCGCTCGGCGCGCGCGACTTGTAGAGCATTGCGCCGACGAAGAAGGACTTCAGGACGGGCGCCCAGGCCGAGACGTATTCGGCAGGCGGGCAGAGATAGAGCTGCCAGGCCTTATCGCCTGAGACGAGATCGCAGAGCGACATCGTATAGGGCGGCGAGACGAAGGCCATCAGGATTGGGTCCGAGAGGCAGGCGACGGATTTGGCCAGCTCCCCGATGATGCCGCGGAAACCGCCGGTCGTATCGTTGCGGGCGGTGGCGATCTCCGCCTCGAGGCGTCGGACCTGCGGGAAGCGCGACTTGGACATCTGGTAGGCGAAGTCGAGCCAGGGCTCACCGCCCGCGATCAAGTGATTGATAGCCTCGTAAAGGGCTGGGAAGGTCACCATGCCCATGATCTCGGCGACGGCGAGAGAGAGCGCCTCACCGAATTCGCGGGCGCGGCCTTCAAAGTAATCCGCCTGAGAAGCGCCGGAGACGGCGATCAAGTTCACCCACAAGACTTTGGCATCCCCGACGAGCGTCGGGCTGTCGATGACAAGGTAGTCGAGCGGGTTGATCCGGTCGGCCAGCATCGGGCCGTGGAGCCCGGCGGGCGCCCAGTAAGCGCAGAACTTGCCGTCGGAGGTCTGGTCTTGCGAGATGGCCGCGCCTTCGCCATTGAGGTCGAGAAAGATCAGGGAATTCAGACAGGTTCCGGTGACTAGGTTCCGGGCCAACACATCTCGCATTTTGCCAGCTCTGGCACCCGCCACGATCGAGTGGCCCGCCGGACCATGGTGGTAGACCGGCTCGCCGCTGAAGAGGCCGACATAGATCGACTCGGGCCGCTGATCGAAGAGCCCGGCCTCATCGATATGATGGAATTGCGCCCATTCGGTCGTGCCGAACCGGTACCGCGCATTGTCATCGCGGGCACCGGATCCTGCGCCCGCTCTGCCAAAGAAGGGCCAGGCCATCAGCGGCACCGGAAGAGGTTCGTCATGACCCCCATGACGAGCGCGACAAAGGCGACGCCGAGCCCGAGGCTCACCGCGAAGAACACCAGAGGATAGGCGGCGAGCTTGAGCAGCCAGAACAGCGCGAAAGCCGCCGTACCGTCGTAACGGGCGACGATGGCTTCGGCGATGTCGTCTTCCCAGATGGTCCAGACATCCGGCGTCCAGAAGATCGCGGCATAGAGCCCGACGCAGCGCGCCAGCCACTTGCCACTGGTCGCGATCAACGGGTTCTGGGGGCGTGGGCCGCCCCCATTCCCGCCCAGCCCGAAGAGCCAGCTCATCGGTCCGCTCCCTTTCGCGCTGTGCCATTTTTCTGTCGGAAGGTTCCCAAGGACCGTCTTCGTCGAAGGAGTCGGTTCCTTTGCTTCCGGCATTGCTTTACGGGAAGACCTGAATGGTTACGAGCGCGCTTAGATGGGCAGCAAACGCGCCTTCAACGCGGGTATCGCTGTTATACTCGGTGTTCGGCCGATGGCTGTTTCGAACACCGACGATCGCGTATTCATTGCCTCCATCTCGCGACAGGAGAACCGGCCCTCCGCTGCTGCCGGGGCGGCCGAAGCAGCCATTGGTTGCGATAAGGGCCGTTGTCCCTGCGGGAACCGAGCCGGTGTCTTCCCGCCCAACCGGCTGACACACGACGCCGAATAGGTCGTAACGGGCATAAGCCTGAGTCACGCCTCGGGAGGCATAGTGTGGGTGATTTGCGTAACGCTCGATATCGGCAAACGCGTAGATGCCGGTGCTGAGAAAGACCTGGTCGGAACGCCTAGCGATATCGCTCGGTGTAAGGGCGACCGGAAGCGGACGTGCCGCAGGGCAAGCCGGTTCCGCGAGCTCGACAATGGCGTAGTCGAGGCCAAGCCGCTGGCGCGGCGACACGCTGCCAGGGTGGATCGCCGCGAACTCGTACGACCGGCCGCAGATCTCCAAGTGTATCCGCCCATCAGAAGGCGCCGGCGGCTTCTCAGTCAACCCGCTTGGACCTTTCCACTTCCCCCTGTCGACGAAGAGATGAGCAGTTGTCAGAACCAAATCGGGGGCGATGAGCGCACCGGTTCCACGTCCGCTATGCGTCCAGAAGACCGGACCAATCGCAGCAAGCTTGTCCGGCAGAGCCGCGTCGTCGAGTTCGAAGACATGGCTCAAATACGCAATCGGCGTGCGGTCGTCCCGGCCCGGCACGGGTGCGTAGGGGATCGTAGAGACCGAAGGCGGAACCTCCGGCGCCGGGGCGGGTGGCGCCGGAGGGATTTCCTCTGGCACCTCGATGAACAGCCCGACCAGCCAGTCCGGCATCACCACCCTCTCCGCGGCGATCGCCACGAAGAGGAAGGCACTCAGGAAGACAGCGATCGGCACAGGCCAGTAGGCCAAGACATTGGCAAGCTTACGCATCGGACTGGCCCTCCCCGCGCTGCTTCGTTGCCTTGGAAGAAGACCGGGAGCCGGACGCCTTGCCGCTGGCCTTGCGGGCGGGCTTGGCCTTCGCGACTGGCTTGTCCGGCTTCGGCAAGATCCGCGTCTGCGTCTTGCGCTTCACCGTACTCGTCAGAGCGGGCCGACGACCGCGCCGGGGCTTGCCGTCCGCGTTCTCGACCTGGTTCCGCGCGGCGAGCATCAGATCGACGAAGTCCGTGAAGCGTCTGACGTCCGTGATCGTGATGTAGCTCGGCCCCGGCGCGTCCTCTTCGTCGCGCATCCGGGCCTTGAGCGCGGAATAGATGGCAACGCGCCACCCGATCGCCACCCAGCCACAGGCATCGAGGAGGATGGCGACCATCATCAAGGCGGGCATGCGCGTCGCTGCGGCGAACAGGACCTCTGTGTGGCTGCGCGCGACCTGTTCCGGCACCTGTGGGGCGCGCGCGGCGACCCGGTCGGCTTCCGCTTCAAGCACCGATGCGAAGGCCCGGATATCGGCGCTGATCTCCGCGATCCGCGCTTGGGACGAGGCTCGGGCCTGGCTGCGCGGCGGCACGCCGACCGCGATGGCATCGGCGGCAGCGCGGATGCTGAGCGCGGGGTCGAGCGCGAGCAGGCCGCGGATATCGCTGCTAGCCTGGCTCGAGAGGATCTTGAGCTGCGTCGACCGCTCCTTCGCCGACATGCCCGCATCGGCTTGCACGGTCCGCATCTCGGCAACCGTAGCGGCCAGGGCATCGGCCTGACCACGGGCGCGCGCCAGAACCGTGTCTAGTGACTCGGCGGCCGTCTCATAAATCCCGGCCGCCTCACCAAACGAATTCGACACGGACCCGGCGCCGCCGATCCCGGTTGGGCCACGGCCTGCAATCTCATCAGCCTCAGCCTTCTTAGCGATCGCCGCGCGACTTTGGATCGCGTCCCGGGCGACGACGGCCTGATCGACATAGAGCACCGCTTTTGCACCGGCATTGTCAAACCGATTGATTTCCTCCTGCTGGTCGATCTGCACCGCAGCGGTGCTGCCCGTCGCGCTCAGATTGGCAGTCATGGAGAGCGCGGCGCAGGCGGAGAAGCCTAGAACAGCAACGAGCGCGTAAATGGAGAACGAAGGCTTTCCGGCCAGTTGGGGAAGATGCCATGCCCCAATCCAGAAGATCAGGCGGATGCAGAGCAGCGCGACCCCGATGACAATCGACAGCACCAGATCGGCGAAGGTGGGGTTATCGAACTGCGCGAAGATGCCTGCTGCCGACAAGATCGCAGAGATGATCGCGACGGTCAGGAGGAGCGGCTTGACCGAACGGTCGTACTGGCGGGCGAGCCAAAGGAGGAAAGCGACCGTGAAGAGCGGCGCGTTGTTATCCAGGTGAGCCATCAGGAGCCCTCCAGATGCTGAAGGGCGCGAGAGCGGCAAAGCGGCCCTGCATCCATAAGAGTGGCGATGCGATTGAACATTGGATGTCCTCTCCGGTGATGGCGCCGGATCACGTCCGGCGAACATCTCGGGTGTGGGACGGTCTCTGGGTGGGTGAGGGCTGGGAGCAGGCTCCCAACGAGCGCCGGGCGGGCGGTTTATGAGCGCTGGCCCTAAGCCCCGGTCTCGACGCGACGGCCAGCCAGTACGCCCGTAAGTCTGTAGAGGCCTCTAACATACAGAGACCCTGCCGAGGGGTCCGTCACGCACAACCAATCGGGAGTGCAAGCAACAGCTCGGCCTTTCGTGTGGTATCTATGTACCTACACCGTAGCAAACGGTCTTTCCCAGCGGCCTGCTACTATGGAGGTATACAAGTGGTCTTGTTGCTGCCCTTTGCAAAGCACATGCAACGCCAAAGTCGATTTCCATTGAATACTGTCTTCGAAAACTTCCCGATGCTACTAGACAGCGAGTTTCAGAGACGACCGTACCCGACAGCGTTCGTTAGCTGCGAATGTACAGCTTAGTAGGTATGGGCTCGGACCCGACCTTCTCTGCCGCCGCACGCCTTCATGGTATCATGATGCGCCAACGTCGGGTTGGCGATGCGGTGGATCGTGGTGGGTCGGAGGTACTCACATGCCCGTCTCCAACTTGCCTGCCATCCGCGCCTGCCGACCAGCTTGGAACAAGGGCCGGATCGTCGGCCAGAAGCGTCCTCTTCTGCCAAAACATGTCTGGGCGATCCGTGTTCGGCTTGAGATCGGAGGAAACACCCGTGATCTGGCGCTCTTCAACCTGGCCATCGACAGTAAGCTGCGGGGTTGCGACCTGGTGAAGCTGAAGGTCGCCGATGTCTACGCTGCTGGTCGGGTCAAAGACCGTGCCTCTATCGTCCAGAGCAAGACACAGAAGCCTGTCCGCTTCGAGATCACCGAAGGCACCCGGAAATCCCTCGACGATTGGCTTGCCGACCCGATGATGATCGGGTCGATTTACCTTTGGCCGGGCCGCTTCCACGAGCGGCCTCACATTTCAACCCGGCAGTATGCACGCCTGGTTCGAGTTTGGGTGTCTTCGATCGGGCTGGAACCGAGCGCGTATGGTACGCATTCGATGAGGCGAACGAAGATTGCACAAATCTACCATAAGACAGGCAATCTACGAGCGGTTCAACTCCTGCTGGGGCATACGAAGATGGACAGCACGGTGCGCTACCTCGGCGTCGAACTTGAGGATGCTCTTGCCATCGCTGAGGCCGTCGAAATCTGAACGGAGGGCCGCTCCCGACGGGGGCGGCCCAAAGCGGCCATTCCCCACAGGGTTGAGATGCTGTGGCACGATCCGTCGCAGCGGACCTTCGCTGTAAGCTCCGGATGTCGGCGGCGCTAGAGTTCGAGTTCGTCAGACGACGTGGCCACTTATTCCAAATAGATGCATACCGTGTTCTCTGCTGACCTGCTTGCCTTGCAATCCGTGTGTACAAAGACGCTCTGTGCGGGTTTTGGTTCTTTGTTGACCCTTGGGGATGCGCACATGGGCCGAGGCCGAGGTGGCTTGGGTGCGGGCGGTGGCGCTTACGGTCGTCGCGCAATGCCGCAATCGAACTGCAGCCATGGCGCTACTTTTGCGAACACATGGAAATCGGATACGGCACCCCGCCTCGCAAGCTCGATCGTGTCCAATGCCAGACCGTTCGGATTGCCTCCGCGGTGGGCACCCGTTGGGGCGCCAGTGAGAGCATCGCTTCACCTGGGAACGGTCATCACGGCAGAGTCGGGCATGCGGCCAGAGGAAAGAAGGGCCTCTTGACAGCGGCTTGCCCAGTCCGAGCGCGGCTCCTATCGTTTCTCAGCCCACTTGATAATCAGGCGGGCGGCGAGGATTCTGACCTCGTACAGAGGGGATAACAGAACGTGCCGTCGACGCCGGTTTTTCAAAAGCTGCAGGCCAAATTTCTGCTGATCGTGGTGCCACTTGTTTTGCTCGCCATCATCCTGGTGTTTTTGGCGTTCGAGGTTTGGGCCAGCGCGCGGACCACCGAGCGCGTCGAAAGCAGACTGAGCGGGCTGATCGACGTCCAAAGCAAAGTCATCGCGGATCCAATCTGGAACGTTGCCGAAGAACAGACCGACTTGATCCTCTCCGCCATCGCGATCAATGCCGATGTGATTGCTATCGCAGTCTACGATGACACAGAGACACTTATCGCCTCCTACGGCGATATCGAGGAAATCGACAGCCACCGCTTCTTTGCTACCCGCGACGTTGTCTACACCTATGATGATGAGAGCACGCCAGTCGGCCGGATGGAGATTGCGCTCAACGACAATGCTTTGGTGGCCGAACGCCAAAGCCGGCTGATCCTGGTTTCGGCCATGGCGGGGATATTGCTGATTGCGGTGGTCGGCTCTGCCCTGGTCGCAAATCGGCGGCTGGTTCAGGCGCCTTTGGGGCGCCTTTTGCATTCCATTGAGGCGTCCCGGGACAGCGGCCAGCGGGAGGTTGTTGACTGGACCTCTCAGGACGAGTTCGGAGAAGTCGTCGCGGCGTTCAACGAGATGAGCGCGCGGCAGGAGGCCGATGAACAGGCCCTGCGGGAGGCGCGGGACGAGCTTGAAAAACGGGTCGCGCAACGGACCCAGGAGCTTGCGACGGCCAGTGATCAGCTCAGAGAAGCGATTGAGAGCATTCCTGCCGGCTTTTCGCTTTACGATGCTGACGACCGATTGCTCATCGCCAATACAACTTACGCGCGGGTCTACCCGCATGTCGGCGAAAGGCTGAAAAAGGGGGCGCGCTTCTCAGAGATTGTTGAGGCCGAGGCGAGTGCCGCGCCCGACGGCTTCTTTGCAGTGGACCCGAGCGACTGGGCTGCCGCGCGCCTCGAGCGGCATGTCAGCCTCGGCGAGCCGGCGCTCGAGCAGCGGGGTCATGGTCGGTGGATCCAGGTCAATGAGCGCAAGACGGAAGATGGCGGGACGGTCTCGACTTATACCGACATCACCGAACTTCAGGCCGCGCGGGAGGCCGCTGAAAGCGCCAATGAGGCGAAATCGACATTCCTGGCGACGATGAGCCACGAAATCCGGACCCCGATGAACGGGATCATTGGGATGAGCCACCTTCTGGCGGACACGTCCCTGAGCGGCCAACAGCGCGATTACTGCGAAACAATCAGCAACTCGGCTGAAAGCCTCCTAACGATCATCAATGACATTCTCGACTTCACGCGTGTGGAATCAGGCAAGCTTGAGCTTGAGGCGCATCCTTTCAACCTGCGGAGCTGTGTCGAAGACGCGCTCGACGTCGTGGCGGTGATCGCGGCAAAGAAGAACATCGATCTGGCATATGTGATGGCGCCCGGAACACCGGAGTATCTTGTCGGCGACCCCACCCGGATCCGGCAGATCTTGCTCAACCTCATCAACAACGCCGTCAAGTTCACAGAAGAAGGCGAGGTCGTGCTGACGTTGGAGGGTCTCGTTTCCGGTGGCGCCTGCACCCTGGCGGTGGCCGTGCGCGACACAGGCATCGGCATTCCAAAGGATCGAATGGACCGACTCTTTCAGTCCTTCAGCCAGGTCGATGCCTCGACCACGCGCCGCTTCGGAGGAACGGGCCTTGGCCTCGTGATCAGCCAGCGACTGGTTCAGATTATGGGCGGAGACATCCGTGTGGACAGCGAAGTGGGTGTCGGAACCGTCTTTTCCTTTGAGATCAACTTGCCCGTGGCAGAGGGCGCCGTCCAAGAGACGGGCGCGGAGGCACTGATCCCCCAACTTCAGCAAAAGAATGTGCTGATCGTGGATGACAACGCCACCAACCGCCAGATCCTAGAGGATCTGACCTCCAAATGGCAGATGACCTATCAGTCCACGGCCGATCCATTGGAGGCGCTGCGCTGGATGGAAGCGGGCAAGACCTTCGACGTCGCAGTTCTCGACATGAACATGCCGGGGCTCAGCGGGCTGGATCTGGCCATACGGATCCGGGATTTGCCAGGTGGCGATCTGCCCATTGTCCTTCTCAGCTCGCTCGGGCGGTTGACAAAGGACGAGTTTGGAGACCTCGAAGACGCCGCCTTTGCCGAGATGCTGGCCAAGCCCATCAAGCCGGCTCAGCTTCTCACGACCTTGGCATCCGTCTTTGAAGGGCGGCCTGTGAAGGTGCGCGCAGAGCCGTCGTCTGCAAGCGGTGCTTTTGATGCGGACATGGCCGTCCGGCTGCCGATGTCGATCCTCTTGGCCGATGACAATGCCACCAATCGCAAACTGGGCACAGAGATCCTCAAACGATTGGGCTACGTCGCGGACGTGGCGAGCGACGGTGTCGAAGTGGTGGAGCGGCTCAAGACCCGATCCTACGACGTGATCTTGATGGACGTCGAAATGCCCGAGATGGATGGGATTGATGCCACCCGGGCCATCCGCGCGGACTATGGCGATGCTGGCCCACAGATCATCGCACTGACCGCGAACGCAATGGTCGGCGACCAAGATCAGTATATTCGCGAAGGCATGAACGGCTATGTCAGCAAGCCGATCCGCATCAACGCTCTGGTCGAGGCGCTCGAGACCTGCGCTCGTCACCTGGGCATCGGCCTTGGGTTAAGCGCGGCCCCAGCTCAACCGACCCCGCCGCAACCGGACCCGCCGCAACCGGACCCGGCGGTCACGGCGACCCCGGCCTCAGCGCCGGACGGCGGATCGAGCATACTTGACCCGGCCGCCCTGGCGGCGCTGATGGAGCTTGTGGGCGACGATCCCGAAGTCTTTTCGGAGTTGACCCAGTCCTTCCTGGACGATGCGCCAGGGATTCTCGCCACAATGAAAGCCGCAACCGAAAGCGGCGAGATGGACCCCATCCGCCGGGGCGCGCATTCCATCAAAGCCAATGCCACGGATTTCGGCGCAACACGCCTGACGGACCTCTGCCGCGCCTTGGAGAACGCCGTTCGCGCGGGCGAAAGCGTGGATGCCGTTGCCGCGACCCAAGAGATTGAAGTAGAGTTCGCCGAAGTGTCCCAGGCGCTCCGCGATCACTTGGGGACCCTTTAGACGGTTGGAGATCTGATGGAAGCCGCTGCGCCGGGCCACGTGCTTGTTGTCGATGACAACCGCACCGTCCGCACAAAAATGTCGATCGCGGTCAAAAGGCTGGGCCACTCTGTTGAGCAGGCCGAAGATGGCGGACCGGCCCTGGACCTGCTGCGGAACGGTAGCTTTGACCTCATGCTGCTCGACATCGAAATGCCCGACATGGACGGCTTTGCGGTGCTCGAAGCCATGGAGGCCGATCCCGACCTGCGCGACATCCCGGTCATCGTGATTTCGGCCATCGAAGAGATGGACGCCATCGTCCGCGCAATTAAACTGGGCGCCCAGGACTTTATGCCCAAATCCTTCGATCCAGTCCTGTTCGAGGCGCGCATCAGCGCCAGCCTCGACAAAAAGCGCCTGCGCGACCTCGACAAGGATTACATGCGCCAGGCCCACCGTCTGGCCGAAGCGGCCGCCCTTATCGAGGCGGACGACTTTGAACCCAGCCAGTTGGACGTGGACACGATCATGGCGCGGGGCGATGCTTTGGGCGGTCTGGCGCGGGTCCTCAAAGAGATGGCCGGAAAAGTCCACGACCGCGAACAGACGCTCAAACGGCAGGTCCTTGAACTTCAGATCAAGATCGACAAATCCGCGCAGGCCGAACAGGTCAACACGATCGTCGATACCGACTATTTCCGCGACCTGCGGGGGCGGGCCGACGACCTGCGGCGCACCTTCAACGCGCCCGGAGATTCAGAGTAGTCAGTCCAAGTCTTTGAGTATAACTACGCCGTTGGGCGACTTGGAGGCGCTGAACTCCAAGAGGGGAGGCGTATGAGCCAGATCATTTCGATCCACTCGTTCCGTGGTGGAACCGGGAAGTCGAACACAACCGCAAATCTGGCGGCGCAGTTTGCCCTCACCGGCAAGCGCGTGGGTATTGTCGATACCGACATCCAAAGCCCGGGTATTCATGTGCTGTTTGGCCTTGACGGGTCGGCCATCGAAAAGTCACTTAACGGGTTTCTCAGTGGTCAGCTGCCGATCGAAGAGGCCGCGCACGATGTGACAGGCACGTTGCCAAGCCCTGTGTCAGGGACGATCTACCTGATCCCCTCAAGCGCCAATGCCAGCGAGATCGTCAGCATTCTGCGCGAAGGCTATGACGTGGCCACGCTGACCGAGGGCTACAAGAAACTGGTCTCGGCGCTCAACCTCGACGTCCTCTTGATCGACACGCACCCCGGGCTCAACGAAGAGACACTATTTTCCATCGCGATCTCCCATGGGCTGGTGATCGTGATGCGCCCCGACCAGCAGGATTACGAGGGCACCGGCGTCACCGTCGAAGTGGCGCGGTCGCTGGACATCCCCAGTCTTGCTTTGGTCGTCAACAAGACGCCCGCCAGCTTTGATGTGGCGGACGTGCGCGCGCGGGTCGAAGGCGCCTATGACGTCGACACCGTCACCGTGCTGCCCCATAGCGATGAGATGATGGCGCTCGCCAGCGGGGGCATCTTTTCGATGGTCTACCCAGATCATCCGCTGACAGCGCTTTACGCCGAACTGCGCGCCACCCTCAGCGCCTAAGTCCCCTCGATGTCGCGCAAGCCCCTCATTTCTCGCGACGAGTTGCTAGGAGGAGCCCTGAAAGGCCGGCGGCAGCGCTCGGCGCAATCCGTTCTGGCGCTGATCGAGGCCAAAACCGCGCAGCTTAGCCGCGAGGCCGAAGTAACGCTCGCCCCCGAGTTCGGGAGCGCGTCGGCCACCGCGCGGACAGCGGACTATTTCAAAACCCTGGCTTCGTCGGACGGCAGCGCTGTGACGACGATCCACGAGTTGGAACGCTTTGCCCCGCAATGGGCCAGCCTTGTTCCGCAAAGCGCCGACATCCGCGCGGCCACGCTGAAACAGCTCTTTGACAAATACCAGGTCCCCCTGAGCCGGACGCCACGGTTGCAGGGGGCGCTTGGTGCGACAGACTTGGGCGTCATGAAAGCGTTTGAGGCACAGACCTCAGGAGCGCTCGCCGATGCTTTTGCCGACACGCTCAGCCTTCGCGACCGCTTCGCCTGGCGCCGCGCCGCGATCACCGAAACTTTTGAGACCCTGCCGCCCTTCTGGACCGCCTTCGCGCTGACCGCGAATACGATGTTTGGCCCTTCGATCCTGGCCATGCCGATCGCATTCGCCGGGCTTGGGCCGCTGCTTGGTGTCGCGGTGCTGATCTTTTTGGCCGGCGTGAATGCCCTGACCTATGGATACCTTTCTGAGGCCTGCGCCCGAAACAGCGGCATCGCCCGGGGCAGCGGCACCATCGGCTCGCTCGCCGCCAACTATCTTGGGCCTGTTCCCGCAAAGGCCCTACAGATCGCGCTGTTTGTCTTCTGCGCCCTTGTGGTCTTTGTCATTTTCGTCGGCTTCGGGGCCGCGGCCAGCCAGATGACCGGGCTCTACGAAGGGCTATGCGTTGGGCTGATCTTCGCGGTCGTCGCCTTTGTGCTGACACGCAAGACGCTGCACCTCACCATCACCAGCGGGTTGATCGTAGGGGCCATCAACGTCGCGATGCTCACCATCATGATGGCCCTGGTGCTGTTCAGTACCCCGCTAGACGTCTTCGGCCAGGCATTCGCCGCCACAGACATCAGCGTGCTGACCGAGCCGTCAACCCTGACCTTGGTTTTCGGGATCACGCTCTACGCCCTTTGCGCCCAGACGGCGGTGACCAACTGCGCGCAAACGGTGCTAAAGGCGGACCCATCCGGGCGGTCCCTGGCCCGGGGCAGCATCGCTGGCTTTGTCTTTTCGGTGGTGTTCTTTTGCGCCTGGATACTGGTCGTAAACGGCGCCTTGCCCGCCGAGGACATCCTGCAGGAAAGCAGCACCGCTCTGGGCCCGATGGCAGAGCGCGCCGGCGTTCAGATCCAAGTCTTTGGCGCCGTGTTCATCCTTCTCGCCTTTGGCACGTCGGCCATCGCGAACGGCCTTGGCGTGATAAACATGGGGCGGGAGATCCTAGAAGACTACCTCAACAGAGGCAGCGGCGACACCGGTCCAACGCGGGTCAGGGACGCCGATTTTACCGGACGTATGTCAGGCGTCCTGTCGCTGCCAAAGGAAGAGCGCCGCGTTCTAACCCACATCATGCGCTCAGACCCGATGGGCACAGCGCCGCCGGAGGGCATGACGGCAAGGGCATATCAAGAGGCCATTCACACGCTGCAATCGCAGGGCCTGCTGACTCAATCAGCTGATGGCTTTCATGCCCAGGCAATGCTGCGCGTCCCAAAGGCCGCCAGCAGCGTTACGGACCGGACCTTTGCCCGGACAGGCCGTGCAACCGAAAAGGCGCAACACGACCCTTCGACCACTCCGGCAAAGCGGCGAATCCAGTCTCAACTGTTACTGGCCATCCCGCTGTTGCTCATCTTCCTTGCGGTTCAAGTGCTCTATGCCCTCGATCTGGTGTCCTTCACCTCGGCCCTCAACACCGTCGGGGTGCTCCTGGCCCCGCTCATAGCGGGAGTTTTCCCGTGCCTTCTGTTCAAGGCCGCGCGCAATGCCGGCCGCGATGTGTCTTGGAGGATGGGACGGTTTTGGGGCTCTTGGACCGCAGTCTTCCTTGTGTGGGGGCTGTCTTTGGCGAGCTACCTTGTCCATGCGCTCGTTCTGTGGGATGCGCCCGCCAAGCAAGTGCTGGCGCTAGTCTTCGGCGCCGCGGTCCTGGTCCTGATCCTCATCGTGGCCCTGCGCGGCGCCTTCCGACCTACCCTTTTGATCGAAGTGTTCGATGATCGCGTCCGCGGCCATGGGATCCTCTACAGCTTCACCCGCGCTGGGCAGCCCCTCTCGCTTCCCCATAGGATCACCACCAAGGCAGGTGTCACGACCACGCATGTCGCCAGTGAGGGCAACTTAGAGCACGTGGATGGCGTTCAGGAACTGGCGATCGACACTTTCAAAGACACCAATCAGGTGCGGATCAGCACGCAAACTGTGAGCGCAGAGGGCGAGCTTTCTCCGACACCCACTTGGTTGGCACTGGGCACCAAACGCGGCCCGCTCCTGCTCGACCTGTCGAGACGCAATGGTCAGGTCAAAGCCACCTTCGGCCGCTCGGCCGAGCGTCTTGGGCTGCGTTTTCCGACATAGAGCCTTCGCGACACCAGCTCACCAGTCCCGATCGTCAGGCTCTAAAACCCGTATCGGTCCAGGATCTCCTGCAATGTCCCGTCCGTGGTCATCGCACTCAGACCGGTGTTGAAAGCCTCCATCAGTTCCGCATGGTTCTCGACTGCTTTCGCGATGACGAAATACTGGGGCTCGACGTTAAGCGGCGGGCTCATCGCTTCAACCTCTGCCGCACTCTCAGGCATGACAGAGTTTAGGATATGGGTCGCGACAATCCGATCGGTCAGGATCAAGTCCACCCGACCCCGCAGCAACTTGCGCAGGTTCTCTTCGTCATCGTTGGCCGGGAAGGTGCTGTAGTCCTCTGGATCGAAATTCGGTGGCGGCGCGTAGCCGCGCACAATGCCAATCTTGTACTCGGTCAGATCTTCGAGGCTTTCAAAGGTGATATCGACATCCGCCCGCTTGAAGAACACGTACTCGTTGGCTGGAAGCGGGTCTGAGAACACAAAGACCTCTTCCCGCTCTTCCCGGTGCCACATGGTGTAAAGCCCATCGAACCGGCCCGTCTCCGACCCCGACATCGCCCGTTTCCACGGCAGGAAGCTCACGTCGGTCCCATATCCGCCGCGGTCAAAGGCTTCGCGTACAATCTCCGTGACAAACCCGTTGCCTTCAAGGTCAGCCCCGTAGAAGGGCGGCCATTCCGTCGACGCCAAGGACAATGTCTGGTCCTGAGCGTGGGCCGCTCCGCCCCATCCAAGAACAATCGCAGCAGCAAGAAGTAGACGTCGCATAGTGTCCTTTCCATGGGGCACGGATCGCCGGCGCGCCCGGTCAGTTGTACATATTGTACTTCAGCTGAATTTCCCGGTAGGCCGCAGTTTCCTTGAACGCTTTCAATGCGTCAGAGAACTCCGCAGCCAAGACATCGTTGCCGGTCATCTCGCTAAACATGACATAACTTGGCGTTTGCGACAGAGTCGGACGCAAAGGTCGGACCTGGTCCATCACCCCAAGCCGATCCGCATCAACCAGGATGGGAAGCGTGCTATCGAGGATTGCGTCCACCCGTCCGGCCAGCAGCACCCGGATCAAGCTATCGCGCGAGTTGGCGTCCCTGCGCTCCATGCCTGCTTCGACCAATTGGGTCTCCATACCGCCAAACGAATAGCCCTTCACCGTGGCGAATGACATGCCGGTCAATGCTGCCGGGTCAGAGGAGGTCAGCGGCGACGACTCGAGCACGAAAAGGGTCGTATCGAAGTGCAACAGCGGCTCGTCATGAAAGATCGCATAGGCGTCGCGTTCGGGCGTCATGGTCGCACAGAGCCCGCCATGGACGCTTTGGTCTTCGACCGACTTCAAGACACGGGTCCACGGTGCCCGCTGGAACTCAACCTCGTAGCCCATGGCAGCGAATGCGCCTTCGGCGATCTCGGAGCAGGGCCCGCTCAGCTCCCCATCCGTCCAGACATAGAAGGGGCTCCAGCTTCGGTCCTCGACCGCGATCACCAGCTTGCCCTCCGCCCAGGCCGCACTCTGTATCACAAGAGCGACACACATAAAGCAGATCAGTTTGAAAGGGCGGAGCATCCAAGTCCCCATTAAAGAAACCCGTCGAATCGATCGCGTTACGTCAGTCTAAAGGATTGTCGGCGAAACACATCACTCACCGTCGAAGATTTTCCGAGTATCTGAACCGCCAAGGCGGCCGCTCTTGTGGTCCGTCCGTTTCGATCGTGGCCCGGGCTTCCGTTCCCGCGTTTGACGACTGGGCTGGTGGTAGGGGCATAGGACAGCAACCGCACCCGAGCTGACATTCCCTTCCCGCTTGAGGTGTCGAAGGACCGACTGACGCACTCTCACCCGTTACGCGCATCCGCCGCACAGGGTACGTGACTGACCCCATGCGAATGTCAGCTATTGAAACCACGACCCAAGTCATCTGCTCTCGCAGCGAACTTCCGCTTTCCGCCC
>JBCDGG010000003.1:0-76722 GCA_038757905.1 Pseudomonadota bacterium
CCAACGGCGAGCCCGGTGCCGCCTACGCTTACCGGGCCGCCCGCTCGCTTGGCCGGGTGGCCCCTGCTGGGCTCCCCCTCCCCCCCCGATCCCTGAAGTTGCCGGCGGCGCCCCTGAACGGCGCCGCCGATGCCGCCCCCCACATTGACGCTGGCCCGGACCAACCCGATATCACGCCCATGCCCTTCACCGATCTTCCCCATCTTCCCCACCCCGTGCGCGATGCGGCGTTCTATGAGAGCGTCCCGGCAAAACGCCTCGCGGCCTGGGTGGTCGACAGCGTGCTGATCCTGGCGCTGACGCTGCTGGTGCTGCCGCTGACACTCTTCACCGCCGTGTTTTACTTCCCGTTCCTTTGGCTGGTGCTGTCATTTGCCTATCGCACCGTGACGCTCGCCCAGGGGTCGGCCACATGGGGCATGCGCTTCATGGGGATCGAAATGCGGACGTTCCGGGGCGAGCGCTTCGCGCTGGCGGACGCGGCCGCACATACGGCGATCTATTCCGTATGCATGGCGTTCGTGGTGCCGCAAGTTGCCTCGATCGTTCTGATGCTGACCACTCCGCGCGGACAGGGGTTGCCCGATTTCGCGCTTGGCACGGTGGCGCTCAACCGCCGCCGTTAACCCCGTGTCAGACCGACGCGCTGGATTGGCGGAGCGAGGGCTTGGCGCACGGGAATGCCAATGTTAGCGTGCCCATACGACTTGTCATTTCCTCACACGCTCGCTTCTGCCCTCCTCCATGCGCCACACGCTGCCCATAGCGCCACAATTCTACGTGACGGCCCCGCAGCCCTGCCCCTATCTGAAGGGCCGGATGGAGCGGAAACTATTCACGGCTTTGCAGGGCGATCACGCCGAGGCGCTGAATGACTCGCTCTCCAAGCAGGGCTTCCGGCGGTCGCAGAACGTGCTCTATCGGCCGTCCTGCGCCGATTGCGCGGCGTGTCTGTCGGCGCGCATCCGGGTCGAAGACTTCGCGCCGTCCAAGAGCCAGAAGCGCACCATCCGGCGCAATCGCCACATGGTGCGCGCCGCAACAAGCCCCTGGGCCACGGAGGAGCAATATGCCCTCTTCCGGCGCTATCTGGACAGCCGACATGCGGATGGCGGCATGGCGGATATGGATATCTTCGAGTTCGCCGCGATGATCGAAGAAACGCCGGTGCGCTCGCGCGTTGTCGAGTACAAGGAGAACGGCCTGTCCGACAGGCTGTCCGAGGGCAGCGGCGCCGTCCGCGATGTCGAGAGCGATCTAGCCGGCGTCTGTCTCACGGACGTTCTCGATGACGGCCTGTCGATGGTCTACTCGTTCTACGAGCCGACGCTCGCACCGCGTTCGCTGGGCACCTACATCATCCTCGACCATATCGAGATCGCCCGCGCCGCCGGCCTTCCCTATGTCTATCTGGGCTATTGGGTGCCGGGATCGCCGAAGATGGGATACAAGGCCAGCTTCGGCGCGCTGGAGATCTACAAGAACGGGCGCTGGCAGGAGATCGGGGAGCCCGATCACCACTCGGCGGAAACCCATCCGCTCTCGGTCGATCCCATCGCCGAGCAGGTGGCCAAGATCACCCTGCCCGACACCCGCGCGCCGCGAAAGTAACCCATGACGCCCCGACGGCTTGCGACCGTCACGCTCGTCGTGCCGGATTATGACGCGGGCATCCGCTTCTTCTGCGCAGGTCTGGGGTGGGATCTTCTGGAAGACATCGACCAGGGCACCAAACGCTGGGTCGTCGTCGCGCCGGAGGGCGGGGCGCATGGGGCGCGGCTGCTGCTTGCGCGCGCCGATGGGCCAAGCCAGACCGAGGCCATCGGGCGGCAAGCCGGCGACCGCGTGGCCTTCTTCTACGAAACCGAGGCGTTCGAACGCGAGGCGGCGCGATTGCGCGCAGCCGGGGCACGGTTTCTGGAGGAGCCGCGCGACGAACCCTACGGACGCGTGGCCCAATGGCAGGATCCGTTCGGCAATCTGTGGGATCTTCTCCAGCCGTCCGATCCGGCTGCCTGAAGCGCCGTACGGGTGCCCCGACACGTCCCGACGCACGCAACGCCCGAACGTCTCATTGTCATGCAGGCCGGCGAGGTTTCGCCCATTGATGCAATGCCAAGGGGCGTGCGCTCCACCACGGGCGCCTGCGCGGGGCCTTGGGCGGGAACGGCCCCTGGGGCAGGCACTGCGCCCGCCCCAGGGAAGATTTCAGCCGCGGATCAGTTCGGGATCAGATCCGGAACGAAGGTAACGATCGCGGGGAAGGTCCAGAGCAGCGCCAGCCCCAACACCTGGACCAGAACGAAGGGTATGACGCCCCGGTAGATGTGCCCCGTTGTGATGCCCGGCGGCGCGACCCCTCGGAGATAGAAGAGCGCGAAGCCGAAGGGCGGGGTCAGGAACGAGGTCTGCAGGTTGACCGCGATCATGATCGTCACCCATTTCGGGTCGAGCGTGCCGCCATAGATCACCGGGCCCACGATGGGCACGACGATGTAGATGATCTCCAGAAAGTCGAGCACGAAGCCCAGCACGAAGAGCACCAGCATCACGATCAGGAACGCGACCATCTCGTTGTCGAAGCTGCGCAGCCATTGCTGGATGTAGTGCTCGCCGCCGAAGGAAATCAGCGTCAGGTTCAGGATCTGCGAGCCGATCAGGATGGTGAAGACCATCGAGGTGACCTTCGCCGTCTCGCGCACCACCGGCGACAGGACGGAACGGCGCCACAGCACCCAGCAGCCATAGCCCAGGCCGAAGAGCGCGTAGAGATACGCCGCCTGTGCCGCGATATAGGCCGCCCAGTTCTCGAACCCGACGTCGGATTGCGTCACCCGCAGGTCGAAGTTCACCCCGATCAGGATCATGATCACGATGGCGAACGCGCCCTGGATGATCAACTTGCCGGACTTGTCCTCTTCCTTCAGCAGCCGGTAGGCCGCCAGCAGGATCGCCCCGCCCGCGCCCAGCGCGGCGGCCGGGGTCGGGTTGGTGATCCCGCCCAGGATCGAGCCGAGCACCGCCACGATCAGGACGAGCGGCGGGAAGACCACCTTCAGAAGGTCGGACTTGCCCATCATCGGCACCGCCGCACGCATCCCGTAGAACACCATCAGGAACGGCACGACCAGATAGAGGAAGCGCGTCCCGGGGGACATCAGCGGATCCATCACCGTGGCGTCGAGGAAGAGCGCGAGCCCTACCCCCGCGGCGCCAATGATCAGCGGCACGGGATCGGAGGACGGCGAGATGCCGCGCGCCACGCAGAGCAGGATCGCAAACAGCAGGAAGCCGATTGCCAGACCCGACCCAATCGGGGCCACGTTGGAGATCGCCTGCTCGGTCCGTTCGGCGATTTCCTCGTCGGTGAGCTGCACCATCTCGGTCGGCCCGCCGGCGGCGTTGATCTGCTCCTGCTCCGCAACGGCGGTATCCCACGCCTCCTGCCCGTGCAGTTCGATCATCGACGCCTGGCATTGCTCGGAGACACCGGTGCGCAGCGAGGCCCGGTCCGGCGCATCGGAGAAGACCCCGACATTGACGGACTGGCCACCCACAACACCGGCGGAGCCGAGCAGCACAAGGGCAACGATCAACGCGGACGGCACGCCGAGCAGCCAGGTCAGGCGCTCGCCGGGTGTGCTGGCCGACGCTTGGCTCTGCGTCCCGTCTTCGAAGACAACGGGCGGCGCCTTGGCCGGGTTGTAGAACGCATAGCCAAAGGCAAAGGCCGCATAGAGGCCCGCCAGCAGCAACCCGGGCACAAGCGCCGCCTGGAACAGCGTTCCGACCGACAGAACGGCAGGTTCGCCCAGGAAGGTGAGCGCGTCGCTACACCCGGCAAGCTGCGCCCGCGTCTCCTGCGCGGTGGAGTACAAGTCCCCCACCAGCGTCCCCAGAAGCACGATCACGATGGAGGGCGGGATGATCTGCCCAAGCGTCCCCGAGGCCGCGATCACACCGGTTGAGAGTTCCGGCGAGTAATTGTTGCGCAACATGGTCGGCAGGGCCAGCAGGCCCATGGTGACCACGGTCGCGCCCACGATCCCGGTGGAAGCCGCAAGAAACGCGCCCACAACGACGATGGAGACGGCAAGGCCGCCCGGCAACGGGCCGAAGACGCGCGCCATGTTGGTCAGCAGGTCCTCGGCGATGCGCGAGCGCTCCAGCGTGATGCCCATCAGGACGAACATCGCCACGGCGAGCAGCGTCTCGATGGACTGGCCCGCCAGAACGCGCTCGTTGATGCGGTTGACGACGAAGGACAGGTTCCGGTCGAGCGCGGTCTCCCAGCCCGAGGGGAACACCGGTTCTTGAATCCGGGGCAAGTCCGGGTATCGGAAGATCGAGATGGCTTCTGGCCGAACGCCTTGCTGGATCAGCGCGTTATAGGCCGCCGAAGAGCTGTCGATTGCCTGGTGGATCAGAAAGCCGCCGGAATCGAGCGCGGCGATGATACCGAAGGAGATGACGCCGGCGCCGCCGATGGCGAACGCCACCGGAAACCCGGACAGGATGGATGCGAAGAGAGTCAGAAAGACGATGATGAGGCCGACTTCGACCCCGTCCAAACCGAAGAACGACATGGCTTAGGTGGCCCCCGAGTGGATTTCGTGTTGTTTTTCTTCGGCGGGGTCGCCGAGCACATCTTGATCGACGTGTTTGCCCTCGCTTTGCTCTCCTTCCCGCAACTCGCAGATCGCGCGCCAGATGACGGCCACCGCTTGCAAAAAGACAAGCGCCGCGAAGAGAACGAGCAGCACCTTGAAGAGGAAGTAGGCCGAGAAGCCTTGGGGTGAAAACCCTGTCGTTTCAACGTTCCAGCGCAGGATCTGCGCCCGCTGCAGCAGCCGGTCCAACTGGTCGGACGCCGAGGGCGCCGGCAGGATCAGGTGGCGCCACATGAAGAACCACCCGTAGAACCAGATCAGGATCGCGACGGGCATCATGAAGATGACCGCGCCGACCATGTCGATGATCTTGCGCGCGCGGAAACTGATGTTGGAGTAGAGGATATCGACGCGCACGTGCCCGCCTTGCACGTAAGTGTAGGACACACACAGCGCGACGAGCATGGCGTTGTAGAATTTCAGCCCTTCCGACCACCATGAGACATCGAAGGTGACCGCGGTGCCGAGGCCGATCGAGATCTGGCTGACCGCGAAGATGCGCTGCACAAAGACGACGATGATCTGCTGCAGCACCATCAGCAGGCCAGCCCAGGCCGCAAATCGCCCGATCGTGTTGGCCGTTCCTTCCAGAAAACGGACGCCCGACCACATGAAGCTCGGCCGCCACAGCCCAATGAGCGTCAGAATGACCACCGTATTGAAGACGACGAAGAAGAACTCCACCGAGGCGCCGTAGAACACGGTGCGCACGATGGCCTGACCGTCGGACCAGTTCAGCCAATCTGGTAAGTTCGTGATTGCGTAGATGAAGTTGTAGAAGCCCAGCAGGACCTGCTGAAGAAACCAGACGAGCGCGTCGAGCATCGTCCCCCCATTTGGCGCGTCATGATGCGCCTGTCTCGAACCCGGATGCGCTCCGCGCCCATCGTTGTCGCAAAACGCCGCCCCGTACCCGACGGGGCGGCGCATTACTCAGGTTAGGCCAATCGCGTCATCAACGCGAGCCCGACGCCGATCAGGCCGCGTTCACGCGGTTGCGCTGACGGATGTACTCGCCGTCGCCGATCTCGAACCAGCTGGCCGATTCCGTGATCGATGCGAAGTAGCTGTTCGCCGTCTCGGAGTAGATCGGGTCGCCCATGTTCTCTTCGCGAACCTCGGCCGCAGCGGCGCCGAAGGCATCCCACACGTCGTCGGGGAACTGACGCGCGGTGACACCCTGCGCTTGGAGACGTGCGAGTGCCGCACCGTTCTCGGCCAGCGACAGCGACGTGTTGTCGATGAACACGGCCTTGGCCGCGACTTCGATGATCTTCTGATGCGCGGGCGCCAGGTCGTTGAAGACATCCAGGTTCACGGCCGTGGCCAGAACCGAACCGGGCTCATGGAAGCCGGACGTGTAGTAGATGTTGGTGATTTCCTGGAAGCCCAGACGCTCGTCGGCGTAGGGGCCGATCCACTCCGCACCGTCGATCGCACCGGAGGACAGCGCCTGGTAGATCTCGCCGCCGGGGATGTTCTGGACCGACGCGCCGAGGCGGCCGAGCACCTGACCACCCTGGCCCGGCATCCGGAAACGCAGACCCTGCAGATCGTCGGCGGAGGTGATTTCCTTGTTGAACCACCCGCCGGGCTGCATCGCCGTGCAGCCGGCTGCGAACGACTTGATGTTGAACAGCTCGCCCAGTTGGTGGTGCAGGTCCATCCCGCCGCGCTTGTAGTACCAGTTGGCGAACTCCTGCGCCGTCGCGCCGAAGGGCACCGAGGTATAGAACGCAAACGCGGGGTGCTGGTTGAGGAAGTAGTAGTCCGCCGAGTGATACATGTCGGCCTGACCGGCCGAAACGGCGTCAAAGACTTCGAAAGCCCCGACAAGCGAACCTGCCGGCTTCTTTTCGATGGTCAGTTGGCCGTCGGTCATCGTCGTGACGTAGTCGGCGAGCAGCTGCGCCGCATCATCAAAGATCGCAAATCCGTCGGGCACGGACGTGACCATGGTGAGCGTGCGATTGCCCTGCGCGTACATCGGCGCCGCGAGCGAAGATGCCGCGGCAGCCGTCCCGCCGATGGCGGACGTTTTCAGAAAAGAACGACGATCCATTGAGGACCTCCCCTAGAGTAACAGTCATGGCCCGTTTGCCGGGCCGGTTCTTGTCGAGTGCGCGGACACTACTCATCCGCGACAAAAAGGCAAACAGGAATGGGGACCGTTAGGGCTATCAGCCTCCGAGTAATGATTGGCACCACTTGGCAAGTGCCCGTTCTGCGTGCATTTCCCGAGGGTAAACCAAGTTTTTGCACACAACCGTTATCCCTGTCGGAATGCGCATTCCGGCTAGAATTCCACACCGGAGGCCCTGTGTCACAGCTCTCCTACGCCGCAATTATGCTCGTCGCCGGATTCGGCATTCCCGTTCTCGCGGCCCTGAATGGCGCCCTCGGACGCCATATGTCGAGCCCCGCGGCGGCGGCGGTGATCCTCTTTGCCGTCGCGCTGATCGCGACCGTCGCGGTGCTGCTGGCAACCGGGCCTGACGCGCTCTTTCGCGCGGTCGGGGCGCCCCGGCATCTGTTCCTCGGCGGGCTCCTCGTGGCCTTCTACGTGGTCGCCATCACCGCCATCGCGCCGCGCTTCGGCGTCGGCAATGCGGTATTCTTCGTTCTGCTCGGGCAGCTCGTGTCCGCCGCCGCGCTCGACCATTTTGGCCTCTTCGGCGCCCCACGCGCCCCCCTGACGCTGGAGCGCGCGGGCGGCATACTCGTCATGGCCGCGGGCGTCGCGCTGACCCAACGCTCCGGCGCATAGCGCCACACCGCTCCCACGGTCTGGCTGCTATCCAGGGGTCATTCGGACGGGTTGGCGCCTGGGTCCTGTCCGTGAGAAGATCGCTTGTTTGCTGCCTTCCTTTCGAGGCATTGCACGCAATGATGCCAAAAGAGCGGGGTGCCTTCTCACCATTCTCTTTCCAATGCCTGGCGCGCCGATAGGCAGATGCGCATCCAAAGCGGTGCTTCGGGGTGAGCTCGAACGCGGAGGTCTGGCCGACGTCGCAAAGGCGCCCGGCAGCTTGTGCCACGGCAGCGCCGCCACTCCTGCTTGACCGGTGGCCACGGCGCTCGTCTGAACGCTCGCCGCGCGGGGACGTCAGGCAGCGCGCCCGGTGATCGCCGAAGACCGGCCCACTGCGATCCGGGACTCTGAGGCGCGCCGCGAGGGAGAAGACTCGCCACCCCACAGACCGTGAATAACGCGTCTGCCGATGGCCCGGCCAAAGGGTTCCGCTCCTTTCCGATGCTGTCCGGCCCGCGGGAGTCGATGTCTTCTACCGGGATACGATCCTGACCCGGTGCCGGCATCGCGGCGACAGGCGCTGGGCTGCCCTATGCGCCCTCGACCAGGCGACCTCCGTCGAGGCGGACGACCCGGTCCATCCGCGCGGCAAGCTCGGGGTTGTGCGTCGCGATCAAGGCGGACAACCCCGTCTCCCGCACCAGATCCATCAGGACGCCGAACACCGTGTCCGACGTCGCCGGGTCGAGGTTGCCGGTGGGCTCGTCGGCCAAGAGAAGCTGCGGGCGGTTTGCCAGCGCCCGGCAGAAGGCTACCCGCTGCTGCTCGCCGCCCGACATCTCCGCCGGACGGTGAAGCGCCCGCCCGGCCAGACCGACCGCGTCGAGCAGCGCGTGCGCCCGGTCCGCCGCCATGCCCTGGCCCTGTCCCGCCGCCAGTTGCGGCAGCACGATGTTCTCGGTCGCGCTGAACTCCGGCAGCAGATGGTGAAACTGATAGACGAACCCCACCAGATCGCGCCGCGCGACCGTGCGCGCCGCATCGCCAAGCGCGCTCATCTCGCGGCCGGCAAGCCAGACCTCGCCCACATCGGCCGTGTCGAGCAGGCCCGCGATGTGCAGTAGCGTCGACTTGCCCGCACCCGACGGCGCCACCAGCGCCACCACCTCGCCCGCCGCCACGCGCAGATCGGCGCCCTCCAGCACCTGAACCTCGCCGGGCATGCCGGGATTGTAGGACTTTCGCAGCCCCCGAAGCTCCAGAACTGTTTCAGCCACGGCCACGGCCCCTGCCCCAGCATGTGCCCCAGCCAATGCCCCGGCGCATGCCCCGGCCCGTGCCCCAGCCCAGGCCCCTGTGGCCCTCACTCATAGCGCAGCGCCTCGACCGGGTTCATCCGCGCCGCACGCCGCGCGGGGAAGATCGTCACGAAGAACGACAGGCCGAGCGACAGCGACACTGCCGACATCACATCGCCGAACTCCAGCTTCGCCGGTAAAGCGTAGATGCCGCGGATCGCGGGATCCCAGACACCGCCCCCCATTGCCCAGTTCACGAAAGAAAAGATCGGGTCGATATAGATCGCGAAGAGACAGCCCAGGATCACGCCCGCCAGCGTCCCCACCAGCCCCACCGACGCGCCGCAAATGAAGAACACCCGCAGCACCGCGCCCTCGGTCAACCCCATGGTGCGCAGGATGCCGATATCGCGGCCCTTATTCTTCACCAGCATGATGAGACCCGAGATGATGTTCATCGCGGCAATCAGGACGAGGATCGACAGGATCACGAACATGACGTTGTCTTCGACCTCCAGCGCGCGCAGGAACGCGCCCGACGCGTCGCGCCATGTCCACAGGAGCGTCCGTTCGCCCCCGGCGCGCAGAAGCGGCAACGTGTAGTCGCCCACCCTGTCGGGATCGTCGACCATCACTTCCAGCTCGTCCGCCGCCCCCTCCCGGTTGAAGTAGCTCTGCGCTTCGGCGAACGGCATGTAGAGGCGGGTCCGGTCGATGTCCCAGCGCCCGGCCTGGAAGATGTAGACCACCTCGTAACTGTTGACGCGGGGCGAGGTGCCGAAAGGCGTTCGTGCACCGTCGGGCGAGATGAGGCGGATCCGGTCGCCCGGCTGCAGCTGCAACTCCTGCGCGACCCCCCAGCCGACCGCGACCCCCTCGGCGAAGCGCGCGATCTCGCCCCGCGCGCGTTCGGGGCTTGCGACCCGTGGAATGGTCGCCAGATCGGCCGCCGCGATGCCGAACACCTCGACCCCGGCATTGCGCTGATTGGCCGTCGCCATGACCTGCCCCTTGATCAGCGGCGCGACACGGGTGACTCCCTCGACGGCACGCAGACGCTCGGCCATGGCATCGTAATCGTCGATCGTCCGATCCTGCTGGCCGGTCTCCGAGACAGCCACCGCATTGTAGACCGTGACATGGGCGTTCGCGCCGAGGATCGTGTCGACGAACTCCGCCCGGAAACCGGAACGCACCGCGAGCGTGACGATCAGCGCGAAGACGGCAAGCGTGACCCCGATCAGCGAGATCCAAGTCATCACGCTGACCCCGCCCTCGGAGCGGCGCGCGCGCAGGTAGCGCCACGCGATCATCCATTCGTAGCGGGCAAAGGGTGGGGTGCGTCGAAAGGAATGCGGGCTGTCGGCCAAGGGGCGCTCCGTTGCACGGGCTGAGTGGCGGGCGGAACGCCGCGTGCCCTCTCATGGCGTCCCCCGGCGGGGGGGTCAACCGGGGCAAGTCGGTCGGCGTGTTTTTGGCAGAGCGCGCGCCGGTTCGTTCCGGTTCCGAACCGCGCGGCTCGGCGCGATGAACGCGACGTACGCGTGTTACGTCAGGTGCCCGAGGAGCGGGTGGAGACGCGCAAGATCTTTGGCCCCCGGTCGAACGCGCCGGCATCTTTCTTGGCGATCAATCCGGGAAGCACCGCCCCGGCGACGATTTCGCGAACAAGCGCCCGTCGTCGCACCGCGGAAGACTCGGTCTCCGGCCGATCTGGGCGTGGCTGTCGCCCCGTCCTGTCTTCGGTCTTCATGAGTCCCCACAATCCGGGCCTGGGTCCGACTGGCCCTCTCCTCCTCTGCCGCTTCCGAGGCTTGAGAAAGACTTCTTAGATAGTAGTCGACTTAAAGACACAGCACCGGAAACGGCTCGCCCTAAGGCTGATTCAACGAAGTGACAGATGCATTGATATGCATCAAGCGCAGCGACGTCGCAGGCGCCGCAGGGGGATCGGGCACCGGCGAACTCTCGCCCAACCGCGCCCTACGCCCCGCTGCGCCCGTCCGTCGCAGCGTGCGCCGCTTCCGCCGCGGCTTCGCGCTGCCGGGCGAGATAGGCCGCGGCGCCCGCGGCCTGCTGGGGCGTCAGCGCGCCCCAAGGCAGCAGGCGCGTCTGGATGGAAAACACGATGGCGCGGCTCTGCGGCAGCCGCACGAAGACCTGCCGTTCGGAGCGCAGGAAGGCCGTGCCCGCGTCCAGATCTTCCACCGCGTCCGCCTCGCGCCCCGGTGTGAACAACCAGGGCGTCTCCGCACCGAGCGCGTTCATGCGCATCAGCATGCGGCCCGGGGCCAAGCCGTCCAGCAACCGCTGCACCCGTCGCGCCACCACATCGGTGTAACGGCCGACGGGGGCATGGATCCGCCGCATGGGACGGCCGAGTTTCTCGGCGAGGGACCAATGCGCGGGAAAGCACAGGACCGCCGCGGTCAGCACATGCTCCGGCGCCTCTGGCGCTTTTTCGAGGATGCAGAGATCTTCCGTAACCAGACGCCCCAGCGTGCCCAGCGGGTCTGCAGGGTCGGGCCGGACGGCGCCACCATCCGGCCGCACGATGCGCGAGGGGCCGACGTCGAAGTCCGGCCGCGCGTCGAGGGCCGCGGTGACGGTGCGATAGAGCTCATGCAGTGCCGGCCCAGCGCGGTCGAGAGCGCCGATCACCCGGCCGCGATGGCCCTCGATCAGGCGGGTGCGCAACGCCATTTGCGCGGCATAGGCCTCGTCCACCGCGAGCCAGTCGTCCGGCTGCAGCGGCGCTGTGCCCGGCAGTCGCGCGGTATGAGGGGCATCCCAGGGCGCTGAGGCAAGGCGTTCGTGCAGCACGATATCGCGCTCCGGATCGCGGGCGATCCGACCGGCGGCGCGCCCGTCGGCCACGGGCGGGGCATCCAGTCCGCCAGCGGCGGCGGGGGCCAAGCTGTCGCCCCCCTTGTCCTTGCCCGCTTGCCGCATGGTGCTCGCAACCCTCCCCTGGTGCTGGCGCCGTGCCTCAACGATAAGCCGCCCCTTTGCCGATCGCCACACTTGCCCGTCGCGCGCGCGGCCTGCGCGGCGGGCAAAACGCCCCGAATCCGACGCTTTGCGCCGCAAACGGGCGGGCGGGCCGGCCCTGGCCGCAGAACCCTGCCCTTAGCCAGACGGAGCCCCCGCGATGAACCTCCATTCCCGCGACCGCCGAAAGATCGACCCGACACGGGGCGCCTTCCTCGGCGACAACACACCCAACGACGCCGACCGGGTGGAGATCGGGCCGACGCAGCTGGCCTTTCGGGAATGGGAGGCTGCGGGGCTGGATCTGCCCGACCTGCAGGCGATGCGCCGGTTCCGCTGGGAGCGGCTGACCCGGCAGATCGTGGAGCGCGATCTGGCGGGGCTTCTGGTGTTCGACCCGCTCAACATCCGCTACGCCACCGACAGCACCAACATGCAGCTGTGGAACACCCATAACCCGTTCCGCGCGCTGCTGGTCTGTGCAGATGGCTACATGGTGCTGTGGGATTACAAGCTCGCCCCCTTCCTGTCGGAGTTCAATCCGCTGGTGCGCGAGGCGCGCGGCTCGGCGTCGATGTTCTACTTCTCCACCGGCGACCGGACCGGCGACGTGGCGCGCGCCTTTGCCGGAGAGGTCGCCGAGCTGCTGCGCGAGCACGCCCCCGGCAACAAGCGGCTGGCAGTCGACAAGATCATGCTGGTCGGCGCCCGCGCGCTGGAGGCCGAAGGGTTCGAGCTGCACGACGGCGAAGAGGTCACCGAGAAGACCCGCGTCATCAAGGGACCCGACGAGATCAAGGCGATGCGCTGCGCCATCCATTCCTGCGAGCAGTCGATGGCGGCGATGGAAGACGCCGCGCGCGACGGCGTGCCCCGGGGCGGCATGAGCGAGGACGACATCTGGGCGGTGCTCCATGCCGAGAACATCCGCCGCGGCGGCGAGTGGATCGAGACGCGGCTGCTGGCCTCCGGTCCCCGAACCAATCCGTGGTTTCAGGAGAGCGGGCCACGGATCGTGCACAACAACGAGATCGTCGGCCTCGATACCGACCTGATCGGCCCCTACGGCATCTGCACCGACATCTCGCGCACCTTCTGGATCGGCCACGCGCCGCCGCGGCCCGACATGATCTATGCCATGCGCCATGCGCACGAGCACATCATGACGAACATGGCCAATCTCGCCCCCGGCGTGACCTTCGCGGAGTTGCGCGCGCAGTGTCATCCGCTCGACGAGAAGTTCAAGAAGCGCAAGTATAGCTGCTTCATGCACGGCGTAGGCCTTTGCGATGAGTGGCCCCATCTGGATTATCCCGAAGACGCCAAGCCCGGCGCCTTCGAAGGCGTGCTGGAGCCCGGCATGGTGCTCTGCGTCGAAGCGCTGGTGGCCGAGGATGGCGGCGATTTCTCGATCAAGCTGGAAGATCAGGTGCTGATCACCGAGGACGGCCACGAAAACCTGACCTCCTACCCGTTCGACACCGCCCTGATGGGTTGCTAGCCACGGCGCCGCGCCGCTTGCGGCCGGGCCGCAGTGCAAAGGCGGGCCGTGATCATTATCCGCTCACCTTCCAAATCGCCCGCCAAGTGGGCCGCGTTAGGGACCGGGGTGCGTTCGCGCTGACAGCGCCGCCGGGGGGCATCCGCCCTCCCAGAGCGCCTGCCATATGACGGGCGAGCCTGCACGGGCGTCACCGGGCTCCCCTGCTCCGCAGCGCTCAGCCCCGGATGGAGACCGCCGCCTGATAGGCGTCCAACTCGCGGATCAGGGGAAGGCCCGTCGGCACCTCGTGCCGCGCGCAGAACTCCGACCACACCGCCCCGAACGGCAAATCCTTGACCTCCTCGGTCAGGGTCAGGCGCGCGGTGAAATCGAGCGCGGCCTCCGCCGCCTTCAGCCGGTCCATCGGTGCGAGCAAAGCCGCGAGCAGTGCCTTCTGCATGTTCCGCGTGCCGATCACCCAGGCCGCCGTCCGGCTGATCGTGGCATCGAAGAAGTCGAGGCCGATATGGGTGCGCTCAAGCAGATCCGCCGCAACCAGTTCGAAGGCCATGGCGCGGATATCGTCGCCCAGCAAGATCACATGATCGCTGTCCCACCGCATCGGGCGCGACACATGCAGCAGCAACTCGTCGAGCGACAGGGCGACGGCGCTCAGCTTATCGGCAATGTCCTCGGTCGGGTGAAAATGGCCCATGTCCAGGCACAGAAGCGTCCCCTTGCGGATCGCGTAGCCCAGGTAGAACTCGTGGCTGCCCACGGTGCAGGCCTCGACCCCGATGCCGAACAGCTTGCTCTCGACGGCATCCAGCATGTGGCGGCGATCCAGGGGCGCGGCCAGCATTGCATCCAGCGCTTGCTCCAGCCGGGCGCGGGCGGCGCTCCGGTCGACGGGCGTGTCCTTGTACCCGTCCGGGACCCAGATGTTGTTGACCGCGGGCGCGCCCAGCTCCGCCCCCATCCGGGCGGCGATGTCGCGGGTGCGCTTCCCGTGCTCGATCCAGAAATTGCGAATGCCGGGATCGGGATGAGACAGCGTCAGGTTGTCGTCCGCTTTCTCATGGGCAAAGAACGTGGGGTTGAAATCGAGCCCGAGGCCCTGCGCCCTGGCCCAGTCGACCCAGGGGGCGAAGTGGCTGTACTCGATCTCGTCCCGGTCCGGCGCCGCGTCGGTGTCCATATACATCGCGTGCAGGTTCAGACGGTGGCGGCCCGGGATCAGCGCATAGGAGAACTCCAGATCGCGGCGCAACTCGTCCGGGGTGCGGGCCCGGCCGGGGTGGTTTCCCGTGGCCTGAATGCCCCCGCCCGAGCTGCCCGTGCGCGCCTCGAACCCGATCACGTCGTCGCCCTGCCAGCAATGCATCGAGATGGGGATCGACGCCAGCCGCGTCAGCGCCGCTTCGGTATCTACCTCCCACTCGGCGAAAGCCGCCTTCGCGCTGTCATAGGTCATCGCGGCCCCCTCAGCGTGTGAAAGCCTGGGGATTGCCCGCATCCACGTTCAGAATGTTGCCCGTGGACTTGCCCGAGACCTCCGCGGCGAAGAAGTAGCAGGCCTCGGCAATATCCTCCGGCAGGACGGAGCGCTTGAGGAGCGAGCGTTGTCGGTACATCTCCTCCAGTCCCTGCTTGTCCGTGCCATAGGTATCGGCCCGCTGCGCCAGCCACTCGCCCTCCCAGATCTTCGAGCCGCGCAACACGGCGTCGGGGTTCACGACGTTGACGCGGATCCCGGCCTCGGCCCCCTCCAGCGCCAGACAGCGGGCGAGGTGGATCTCGCTGGCCTTGGCGGTGCAATAGGCCGAGGCGTTGGGCGAAGCCGCCAAGCCGTTCTTGGAGGCGACGAACACGATGGAGCCGCCCATATCCTGCACCCGCATCAGGCGGAACGCCTCGCGGCTGACAAGGAAATACCCCGTCGCCAGCACATCCATGTTCTGGGTCCAGAGGGCGAGCGTGGTGTCCTCGATCGCGGCGGCCGAAGCGATCCCCGCGTTCGACACCAGAATGTCCACCCCGCCGAACGCCACCGCCGCCTCTGCAAATGCCGCCGCCACGGCCGCTTCCTCGGTGACGTTCACGGCGACGGAGCGGACGACGTCGTCTCCGAAGCGGGCGGCAAGATCGTCATGCGCGCGCTGCAGCGCCGTTTCGTTGATGTCGGCCAGCATCACGCAGGCGCCCTCCGCCAGATAGCGCGCGGCCGTGGCCGAGCCGATCCCGCCGGCGCCGCCCGTCACCAGGGCGATGCGGCCCGCCAAGGATCTCGGCTTCGGCATCCGCTGCAGCTTTGCCTCCTCAAGCTGCCAGTACTCGATGTCGAACGCTTCCTGTTCCGGCAGGCCGCGATAGGCGCTCACGGCCGACGCACCGCGCATGACGTTGATCGCGTTGACGTAGAACTCGCCCGAGATGCGCGCCGTCGCCTTGTCCTTGGCAAAGGTGATCATGCCCACCCCGGGAACGAGGTAGACCACGGCATTTGGATCGCGCATCGCGGGGCTATCGGGGCGCTTGCACCGCTCGTAGTAGGCCCTGTGCTGGTCGCGGTAGGACGCGATCTGCGCGGGCAGGCGGGCGATGACCTCGTCCAGCTCGCCTTTGGCCGGATCGAACTCCACCACGAGCGGGCTGATCTTGGTGCGCAGGAAGTGATCCGGACAGGACGTGCCGAGCGCCGCGAGCGGCGCCATGTCCCGGGCATTTACGAACTCCAACACCGCGTCGCTGTCGTTGAAGTGTCCGACCATGGGATGCTGGCTCGACACGAAGCCCCGGATCGCGGGCATCAGCCGTGCGGCGACGGCGCGGCGCTCCGCGGGCGGCAGGCTTTCGCATCTAGCACCGCCGAAGGCCGGGATATCGGCGGTTCTTTCGGCGAGCCAAGCAGTGGCGACGTTGATCGTGTCGATGGTGGTGTCGTAGCAGGCGCGCGCCGTGTCGCCCCAGGTGAACAGGCCATGGCTCTCCAGCACGACCCCATCGGCATCGGGGTGTTCGCGGCAGAACCGTTCGAGCCAGAGCCCCAGCTCGAAGCCCGGGCGCTTCCAGGGCAACCACCCGATCCGGCCGCCGAAGACCTCCGCGGTCAGGGCTTCGGACTTGGCCGCAGCGGCCAGCGCGATCACCGCATCGGCATGGACATGATCGACATGCTTGCGCGGCACGAACGCATGGAGTGGCGTGTCGATGGAGGCCGCCCGCGGGTTCAGGCCGAACGTGCAGTGCGGCAGGTAGCCGACCATCTCGTCCTCATACGCCACCCCGCGATAGAGCGGCTTCAGGGCCTGCAGCTTGTCCATGTAGAGCGTGGCGAACCCGTCGAGCGTCATTGAACCGATGTCGCCCCCCGATCCCTTGACCCAAAGTACCTCGACCCGCTCGCCGGTGAGCGGGTCGGTCTCCGCGACCTTGGCCGAGGTGTTGCCGCCGCCGTAATTGGTGACGCGCTTATCCGCCCCCAGAAGGTTCGAGCGATAAAGCAGCAGCTCCGATTCGCTCAGCCCATCGGCGCTCGCCGCGTCCCACCGGTTCGCAAGAAGCTGATTTTCGATGGTTTTGAGCATGAACTCCTCCCAGTCGGCGCGGGGCGCCTGATGCAATCCGTCGATCCGACGCTGCGGATGCTTCGGTCAGAAGTCAATCAGTTTCAATCATGATTGATCGTGCTGCACCGCAGAATGATTGAACTTGATCGTTTGTGATTGACAGGATTCGCGAATCCTCGCACGGTCGGCGGCCAAGGGAGTTGTCGATGCACGAAAAGGAACGACACAGAATCATCCTGTCCGCCGTCGAAGACCGGCCGGTGGTGACCGTCGTCGATCTGTGCAGCCTGACAGGCGTGTCCGAGGCCACGATCCGCCGCGATATCGCGACCCTTCACATGCAGAAGAAGGTCCGCCGGGTGCGCGGCGGCGCCGAGGCGATCACGCCGCCGCAGATCATCGGCCTCGCGGGGCGCACCTTCGCGGTGAACGAGACGATCCAGATCAAGGAGAAACAGGCGATCGCGCGCGCCGCCGTGGATCTTTGCGAAGACGGCGAGTCGATCATCATCAACGGCGGCACCACGACGTTTCAGATGGTGCACCCGCTGGCCTCGCGCCGGGTGCAGATCTTCACGAACTCCTTCCCGATCGCCGAGCATCTGCTGAAGCATTCCAAGAACAACATCATGCTGTCCGGCGGTATGATCTACCGCGAGCAGAACGTTATCCTGTCGCCGTTCGAGAACGATGTGACCCGCAACTTCTATGCGCGGCGCATGTTCATGGGCGCCCAGGGCCTGGGCCCTCTGGGGCTGATGGAAGCCGATCCGCTGCTGATCCAGGCCGAACAGAAGCTGATCGGACAGGCCGATGAGCTGGTCGTGCTGGCCGACAGTTCGAAGTTCGCGCAGCGCTCGAGCCTCGTGCTCTGCCCATTGGACCGGATCAGCACCGTCATCACGGACGAGGGCATTCCGGACAAGGCGGCCCAGATGCTGGAGGCCGCGGATGTGACGCTCATCGTCGCTCCGGCCGGCGCCGCTCAGCAGG
Source organism: Pseudomonadota bacterium (assembly GCA_038757905.1). Classification (GTDB taxonomy): domain Bacteria; phylum Pseudomonadota; class Alphaproteobacteria; order Rhodobacterales; family Rhodobacteraceae; genus HLUCCA09. The sequence goes on from JBCDGG010000003.1 coordinate 17,757, forward strand.
AAGGAGCGGCTTCGTAACGCGCACAAGACAAGGCAAACGTCGCATTCAGGGAGGAAATGAAACATGAGACGTCGCACGTTCACTTCGCTCGTCGCCGGGCTCGGATTCGCCGCGGGCATGATGGGCACAACCGCCATGGCGCAGGACGACATGCGCATCGCGTTGGTCGTCAAGGCCCTGGGCATCGGCTTTTTCGAAGCGGCCGCAGAAGGCGCCGAGGAGGCCGCGGCCGAGCTTGGCAATGTCGAGATCATCTATACCGGCCCGACCGACACGACGGCAGAAGGCCAGATCGAGGTGATCAACGCGCTGATCGCGCAGGGCGTGGACGCCATCGCCATTTCGGCCAACGACCCCGACGCGCTGGTGCCCGCCCTCAAGAAAGCGCAGCAGCGCGGGATCACTGTGATCTCCTGGGATTCCGGTGTGGCGGAGGAGGGGCGCGCGATGCATCTCAATCCGTCCTCCAACGCGCTGATCGGAAACATGATCATCAAGCTGGCTGCCGATCATCTGCCCGACGGGGGCCAGGTGGCGGTTCTGTCGGCCTCGGCCACCGCGACGAACCAGAACATCTGGATCGAAGAGATGAACAAGGTGATGGGCAACTATCCCGGCATCCAGGTCGCTGCGACGGTCTACGGCGACGATCTGGCCGACAAATCCTACCGCGAGGCGCAGGGGCTAATGCAGTCCTACCCCGATCTGGACGCGATCATCGCGCCGACCAGCGTGGGCATCGTGGCGGCTGCGCAAGCCGTGGAGGATGCCGGCAAGGTGGGCGAGATCAACGTCACCGGCCTCGGACTGCCCTCGGAAATGGCCGGGGCGATCGCATCGGGCGCGTCGAAGTCCTTTGCCATCTGGAACCCGATCGATCTGGGGTATTCGGCCGCAATGCTGGCCCATGCGCTGGCCACGGGCGCGGCGGAAGCAAAGCCGGGCGCCGAGATCCCGATGGGGCGGATGGGGTCTGTCACGCTCGACGACACGAACTCCGCCGCAATGGCCGATCCGTTCGTCTACGACAGCTCGAATATCGACCAGTTCAAGTCGATCTTCTGATCCGGCCCGTTGCCCTGGCGCGCGACTTCGGCGCCGGGGCGGCACTTCAGCGAGATTGAGGCCCAATGCTGGTGCAGGCTCCAACGGCGGCGTCCGATCAAAGGGCGCCCGATCACGTGGCCGCGGGAGAGGCCCCGGTCCTTGCGCTCGACGCGGTGTCGAAGTCGTTTCCGGGCGTCAAGGCGCTGTCGGAGGTGTCGCTGGAGCTCTACCCCGGGCAGGTCACCGCCTTGGTGGGGGAGAACGGCGCGGGGAAGTCGACCGTCGTCAAGATCCTGACCGGCATCTACCAGGCCGATAGCGGCGCCATCGTGATGGACGGACAGACGGTGCACCTGGCCTCCGCGCAGGCGGCCGCGGAGGCCGGCGTGACGGCGATCCATCAGGAGACGGTGCTCTTCGACGAGTTGTCGGTCGCGGAGAACATCTTTCTCGGCCACGCTCCCAAGGGCAGGTTCGGCCTGATCGACCGGGCAGCGATGGTGCGCCGGGCCGGAGAGATCCTGCGCAGCATCGGGGCCGAGGTCGACCCCACGCATCTGCTGAAGGAGCTGGGGATCGCCAACAAGCACATGGTGGCCATCGCACGGGCGCTGTCGATCGATGCGCGCGTCGTGATCATGGACGAACCGACCGCCGCGCTCTCGCACAAGGAGATCGAAGACCTTTACGATCTGGTCGAGAGCCTGAAGACCCAGGGCAAGGCGATCCTGTTCATCAGCCACAAGTTCGATGAGATCTTCCGCATCGCCGACCGCTACACCGTGTTCCGGGACGGCGCGTTGGTCGGGGCCGGCGACATTTCCGACGTGACCGAGGCGGAGCTGATCAAGATGATGGTGGGGCGCGACGTCAGCCAGATCTTCCCCGACCGGACGCGCCGGATCGGCGACGAGGTTCTGGTGGTGGCTGACTACAACCACCCCACGGAGTTCGCCGATATCGGCTTCACGCTTCGGCGAGGCGAGATCCTGGGCGTCTACGGCTTGGTCGGCGCGGGGCGCTCCGAGTTCATGCAGGCGCTCTTCGGCATCACGCGCGCCGCGCGCGGGACGGTGCATATCGATGGAGCCGCCGTGACGATCCGCTCCCCGGCCGACGCCATCGGGCACGGGATCGTCTACGTGCCCGAGGACCGGGGGCGGCAAGGCACGATCTCTGCCCTGCCGATCTTTCAGAACGTGTCGCTGCCCTCGCTCGGGCGAACCTCGCACAAGGGCTTTCTGCGGCTGGCGGAGGAGTTCAAGGTGGCCCGCGCCTATTCTGAACGGCTGGAGTTGCGCGCCGCCGCTCTGGATGCGCCCGTCGGCACCCTATCGGGCGGCAACCAGCAGAAAGTAGTGATCGCCAAGTGGCTGGCGACCCAGCCGAAGGTGATCATTCTGGACGAGCCCACCAAGGGCATCGATATCGGGTCGAAGGCCGCCGTGCACGAGTTCATGGCGGAGCTGGCCGCACAGGGGCTGGCGGTGATCATGGTCAGCTCCGAGATCCCCGAGATCCTGGGAATGTCGGACCGCGCGCTCGTGATGCGCGAAGGGCGCATCGCGGCCGAACTGCAGGGGGACGCGCTTTCGCCCGAGACCCTCGTCCGCCATGCCGCCGGGATAGGGGCGGGCCGATGCTGAGAGCGCTGGTCAGATCGCGCGAGGTGCTGCTGGTCAGCGCGATTGCGCTGCTCTTGGCGGTGATCGCGGCGCGGTTCCCCGCTTTCGTGGCCCCCGCGAACCTTGTCCATGTCTTCAATGACACCTCGCCGCTGATCCTTCTGGCGATCGGTCAGATGATCGTCATCCTGACCAAGTGCATCGACCTGTCCGTTGCGGCGAACCTCGCCCTGACCGGGATGGTGGTGTCGATGATCAACGTCGCGGCGCCGGGCGTGCCGGTGGGCGTGATCCTGCTCCTGGCCGTTGCGCTCGGCGCGGGGCTCGGCATGGTCAACGGGCTGCTCGTCTGGAAGCTGAGCATTCCGCCCATCGTTGTCACGCTGGGGACGATGACGATCTTCCGCGGCGTGATCTTCCTGCTCTCTGACGGGAAGTGGGTGAACAGCCACGAGATGTCGCCGGCCTTCAAGGCCCTGCCCCGGGCCGAGGTGCTCGGCCTGCCGGTGCTGAGCTGGATCGCACTGTTTGCGGTGATCGTGTTCGCCATCGTCATGACCCGCACGACGCTCGGACGCGCCTTCTACGCGGTGGGCGGCAACCCAAAGGCGGCGACCTATGCCGGGATCGACGTGGGCCGGACCCGGTTCTGGGCCTTCACCATTTCGGGCGCGCTGGCCGGTCTGACGGGCTATCTCTGGGTGTCGCGCTACGCGGTGGCCTATGTGGACATCGCGAGCGGGTTCGAGCTCGACGTGGTGGCCGCCTGCGTCATCGGCGGCGTGTCGATCATGGGCGGGATCGGGTCGGTCGGCGGGGCGGTTCTCGGCGCGCTCTTTCTCGGCGTGATCAAGAACGCGCTGCCGGTCGTCAACATCTCGCCCTTCTGGCAACTGGCGATCTCGGGCGGCGCGATCATCATCGCCGTGGCTCTCAACGCCCAAGCCAATCGCGACAAGGGGCGCATCATCCTGAAGCGCGCGGAGCACGCGACATGAGCCAGACCGAACGCTTCATCCCGGATCGTCTGCACTCGCCCCTGCAACGGCGGCTGAGAAGCTGGGAGAGCCTGCTCCTTCTGGTGGCCATCCTGATCTTCACCGCCAACAGCTTTGCCACCCCGTACTTCCTGAACGCCTGGAACCTCTCCGACGCGACGTTCAACTTCACCGAGAAAGCCATGATCGCTTTCGCCATGGCGCTGCTGATCATCTCCGGCGAGATCGACCTGTCGGTCGCCTCCATCATCGCGCTGGCCTCGACGGCGATGGGCGCGGCGGTTCAGGTCGGGGTCGGGACGCCGGGCCTCGTCGTGATCGGCCTCGCGGTGGGGGTGATCTGCGGCGCCGTCAACGGGCTGCTGGTGACCCGGCTCGGCCTGCCGTCGATCGTGGTGACCATCGGCACGATGAGCCTCTTTCGCGGCATAAGCTATATCGTTCTGGGCGATCAGGCCTTCCGCGGCTATCCGGCCGACTTTGCCTATTTCGGCCAGGGCTATGTCTTCTGGGTGATCTCGTTCGAGTTCTTGCTCTTTGCCCTTCTCGCCGGGATCTACGGAGTGCTCCTGCACAAAACGAACTTCGGCCGCGCCGTCTATGCCATCGGCAACAATCCCACGGGGGCGCTCTTCTCAGGCATCCGCGTGGCACGCGTGAAGTTCGTGCTGTTCCTGCTGACGGGGCTGATGTCCGGTGTGGCCGCGATCTGCCTGACCTCGCGCCTCGGCTCGACGCGCCCCTCGATCGCCTTTGGCTGGGAGCTGGAGATCGTGACCATGGTGGTTTTGGGGGGCGTCAGCATTCTGGGCGGATCGGGTTCGATCCCCGGCGTGGTCATCGCCGCCTTCGTCATGGGGCTTGTAACGTTCGGCCTGGGCCTGCTGAACGTGCCCGGGATCGTGATGTCGATCGTTGTCGGGGCCCTGCTGATCGCGGTGATCGCGCTGCCCCAACTCTGGCAACGGCAGGAGAGGTGATGGAGAAATACGCGTTCAGGATGCGCCTCAAACCCGGCTGTCGCGACGCCTACAGGCAGCGGCACGACAAGATCTGGCCGGAGCTCGTCGACCTTCTGCGCGGGGCCGGCATCTCGGATTACTCGATCCACCTCGACGAGCAGACGAACTGCCTGTTCGGCGTCCTGTGGCGGACCGAGGATCACGGGATGGATCGCCTGCCCGAGCAGGAGATCATGCAGAAGTGGTGGGCGCATATGGCCGACCTCATGGAAACCTGGCCCGATAACGAGCCGGTGGCGGTGCCGCTGACGCCCGTGTTTCACATGCCATGACGGGCGGCCATGTCGCGGTCATCGATATCGGCAAGACCAACGCCAAGCTTGCCCTTGTCGATCCGACCGATCTGTCCGAGATCGCCGTGGTCACGCAGCCGAATACGGTGCGACCCGGGCCGCCCTACCCGCATTTCGACGTCGAGCGGCATTGGGCGTTCCTCCTCGACAACCTGCGAAGCCTTCACGGAGAGCATGGCGTGGCGGCGATCACGATCACCACCCACGGCGCGGCCGCCGCGCTGATCGGCCGGGAGGGTGCGCTCGCCGCGCCGATCCTAGATTACGAGTACACGGGCCCCGAACGCCTCGCGCCAGCCTATGACGCCCTGCGCCCGCCGTTTTCCGAAACGGGGTCGCCCCGCCTGGCGATGGGTCTGAACGTCGGCGCACAACTCCACTATCAGTTCGAAACCCTCCCGGGCGTCAGGGCGGCCACCCGGTCCGTCGTTACCTATCCGCAATACTGGGCGTTGCGGCTGACCGGCGTCGCGGCGACGGATGTCACCTCGCTCGGCGCCCATACCGATCTGTGGAATCCGTTCGAGGGGCGGTTCTCCGCCCTGGTCGACCGGCTCGGCCTCGCCGGCAAGATGGCGCCGCCGCGCCCGTGCGGCGATGTCCTGGGGCCGATCCTGCCGGAGATCGCCACGCGCACCGGCTTGCCCGCGGACACACCCGTGCATTGCGGCCTCCACGATTCCAACGCCTCGCTGGTGCCGCATCTTCTGCACCGGAGCGCCCCTTTCAGCGTCTTGTCGACCGGAACATGGGTCATCGCGATGGCCGTCGGCGGGGCTCCCGTCACGCTCGACCCGGCTCGCGATACGCTCGTCAACGTCAATGCCTTCGGCGACCCGGTGCCTTCCGCGCGCTTTATGGGCGGACGCGAGCATGACCTTGCCACGGGCGGGGCCTATCCGGAGCCGACCGCAGCCGACATTCGCCGCGTGCTGACGGCCGGCACGATGCTGCTGCCCGCCCTTGTGCCGGAGATCGGTCCGTTCGCGGGACGGAAAGCCCGCTGGGTCGGGGCCGAGCCCGAAATGGGAACGGTCGCACGCGGGGTCTGCACCGGCCTTTACCTCGCGCTCGTCGCCAGCCAGTGCCTCGAGTTGATCGGCCATCGGGGCCCCATCGTCGTGGAAGGGCCCTTTGCCGCCAACATGGGCTTCAAATGGATGCTCGGCGCGGCGACCGGCTGCAGCGTTGAAACGAGCGGCGGGACGACGGGCACGAGCCAGGGCGCCGCTTTGCTGGCCCATCGGGGAGCGCGCGCGCCAGGCCCGCCATCGGTCCGGTCCGCCCCGGCGCCAGAGCCCGCACCGCCCCGAGAAACGGTGACGTTGCTGGAACGCTATGCACGGGAGTGGAGGAGGCACGCGCAGCACGGGGCACCAAGCCGGTGAGGGCCGACGCCCGCGTGCAGCCAGCCGCTCCCGCAGGGATCGATGCGACCCATCTTCGCCCACGGGTCGGGACAAGTACGGATGCGTGCGCTTGTCGTCCGGCGGGTGGCACCGGTCCGCAGCGGGTGGCTAGAGATAGAAAGGCACCCAGGGCATGTGCACGATCCGGCCATTATCGACAGACACGGCCGTCCGATCCCTGCCCGCTGCCAATGGTCGGCGGGCGGGCCCGATGCGCGATGCGGAAAGCATGGGCCCCAACCCGCACCGCGCTTCACCTCCCTGTGACGGGCGGACATGTCCGCTTGGCACGCGGGCCGGCGCCCCCCACTCTGGAGTACCAGGCACATACCCGCCTCGATTGCAGGACCACAGACCCATGGAAAAGATCTCGTTTCCCGGCGCCTTGGGCGCACCGCTCGCCGCCCGGCTCGACCGGCCCGACGGCCCGCAGCGCGCAACGGCCCTCTTCGCGCATTGCTTCTCATGCTCGAAGGATATCGCGGCCGCGCGCCGGATCTCGGCGCGTCTGGCCGCCATGGGCATCGCCGTGCTGCGGTTCGATTTCACCGGGCTCGGCCATTCCGACGGCGAGTTCGCCAACACCACGTTCACCTCGAATGTGGGTGACCTGAAGGCCGCCGCGGACTGGCTCGCCGCGCAGGAAATGGCGCCGAGCCTGCTGATCGGCCATTCGCTGGGCGGCGCCGCCGTGCTGAAGGCCGCCGCCGAGATCGACAGCGTGCGCGCCGTCGCGACCATCGGGGCGCCCTTCGATCCCCACCACGTGACGCACAACTTCGCCCACGCGCTCGACGAGATCGAGGCCCAGGGCAAGGCAGAGGTCACGCTCGGCGGGCGGCCCTTCACCATCGGGCGCGACTTCGTGCACGACACCGCGCAGGCGGAACTGGGCAAGGCGATCGGCTCCATGAAGCGCGCGCTTCTGGTGCTGCACGCCCCGCTCGACGCGACCGTGGGCGTCGAGAACGCCTCCGACATCTTCATGGCCGCCAAACACCCCAAGAGCTTTGTCACGCTCGACGGGGCGGACCATCTTCTGACCCGCGCCGCCGACGCAGAATACGCCGCCGAAGTGATCGCGGCCTGGGTTGTCCGCTATATCGAGCTTGCCCCCATGGAGGCGCCGAAGGGTGCACCGGAGGGCGTGGTGCGCAGCTCCGAGGGCGATCCGGCCGGGTTTCTTCAGGATATCGCCGCCGGGCCCGATCACATCCTGATCGCCGACGAGCCGAAGGCCTATGGCGGCACGGATCGCGGCCCGACGCCCTATGGCCTCGTCTCCGCGGGGCTTGCCGCCTGCACCTCGATGACGATCCGCATGTATGCGCGACGCAAGGGGCTGGCGCTGGAGCATGTCTGGGTCGACGTCACCCATGACAAGGTCCATGGCAGTGACGCCGAAGGGGCAGAGGCGGCGAGCCCGAAGATCGACCGGTTCTCCCGCGTCGTGCACCTGCAGGGCGATCTGACGGCCGCGGAGCGGGCGCGGCTGCTCGAGATTGCCGACAAATGCCCGGTCCACCGCACGCTGGAGGCCAGCGCCGAGGTGATCACCACCGAAGCCGAGGTGACCGAACCCGCCTGAGGCTCGACCGGCGCGGGGGCCGACAGCGCCCGCGCCACCGCTGGACATCCCCGAAGGCGCAGGGCACACCGCCCTCGCAGACAGGGAGGTGCCGATGGCTCCGCGCAAGATCATCATTGATACCGACCCGGGGCAGGACGACGCCGTCGCCATCCTGCTTGCGCTCGCGTCCCGGGACGAGATCGAGGTGCTGGCGATCACCGCGGTGGCGGGCAATGTGCCGCTTCCCCTGACTGCGCGGAACGCTCGCGTGGTCTGCGAATTGGCGGGCGAGAAGAGCGTGCCGGTGCATGCCGGATGCGACCGCCCCCTCGCTCGGGATCTGGTGACGGCGGAGCATGTGCACGGAAAGACCGGGCTCGATGGCGCCGACCTGCCCGACCCGGTGACGGACCTCGCCGCGAGCCACGCGGTCGACGCGATCATCCACCATGTCCGGCGCGAGCCGCCCGGCACGGTCACGCTGTGCCCGCTCGGCCCGCTGACCAACATTGCCACGGCCCTGCGGCGCGCCCCCGACATTGCCGAACGCCTCGGCGGGATCGTTCTCATGGGGGGTGCGTATTTCGAGGTCGGCAACATCACGCCCGCGGCGGAGTTCAACATCTACGTCGATCCCGAAGCCGCCGCCCATGTGTTCGCCTGCGGGGCCGAGATCACCGTTCTGCCGCTCGACGCGACGCACAAAGCGCTGATCACCCAGCCGCGGCTTGGCGCGATTGCCGCGCTCGGCACGCCGGTGGCGCAGGCGGTCGCAGGGTGGCTCGATTTCTACGAGCGTTTCGATCTGGAAAAGTACGGCGGCGCCGGCGGGCCGCTGCATGATCCTTGCGTGATTGCCTATCTGCTTGCGCCGGAGCTCTTCACCGCCCGGCATGTCAACGTCGAGGTCGAGACCGTGTCGTCGCTGACCCGGGGCATGACCGTCGCGGATTGGTGGGGCGTCACCGAGCGCCCGCGCAATGCGCATTTCGTTGGCGGGGTCGATGCCGAGGGGTTCTTCGACCTGCTGACCGACCGGCTCGCCCGGCTGTGATGCGGCCCGATGAGTGCTAAGCTCACCCTCTGCGGCCCCGACGCCCTCGCCCGGCTCGATCCGATGGTCGCGGCGTTCCATACCGAGATGGCGTTCGAGAGCACGGCCGAGGATCGCGCCGCCGCCATCGTCCCGCTGCTCGAGGGCAGCCCCTATGGCGCGGCCTATCTGATCGGTCCGGAACGGGCGCCGGTGGGGTATCTGGTCGTCACCTTTTCCTGGTCGCTGGAGTTCGGCGGGATGGACGCGATGCTCGACGAGATCTGGGTGCGGCCCGCAGTGCGGGGCCGTGGCATGGCGGCCGAGGCGATCGAGGCGCTGGTGCAGGCGCTCCGCCCCGCCGGGATCCGCGCCATCTCCCTCGAAGCCGAGCGCGGCGGGAAAGCGGCGCGGCTCTACGAGCGGCTGCGGTTCGTCGCGCGGGAGCGCTACCACCTGATGAGCCGGACGCTCTGAGCTTGCGCCCCGGGCGACAGGCCCCATTTCTGCCCTAGGTCCCGTCCCGGGCCGGTAACTGGCCCCGCGGCCGGAGGATCCATGAGCGACACTGCCACTGCCCTACGCTTCGATAACAGCTATGCCGAGCTGCCGGAGCGCTTCTATACCAAGATGGCCCCGACCCCGGTAAAGGCGCCGGAGCTCTTGTTGCTCAACCGGGCGCTGGCCGAAGATCTCGGGATCGATCCAGAAATCCTGCAGACGCCGGAGGGCACGGCCTGGCTTGCCGGAAACGCCATTCCGAAGGGGGCGGAGCCGCTCGCGCAGGTCTATGCCGGCCATCAGTTCGGCGGCTTCTCGCCCCAGCTGGGCGACGGCCGCGCGATCCTGCTGGGCGAGGTCATCGGCCGGGACGGGCAGCGCCGGGACATTCAGTTGAAGGGATCGGGCCGGACGCCCTATTCGCGAATGGGTGACGGGCGCGCCTGGATCGGCCCCGTGATCCGCGAGTTTCTTGTGTCAGAGGCGATGCATGCGTTCGGGGTGCCGACCACGCGCGCCCTCGCCGCCGTCGCGACCGGCGAGACCGTGGTGCGCGAACGCCCCTATCCGGGCGGGGTGCTGACCCGGGTCGCGGCCTCGCATCTGAGGGTGGGTACGTTCCAATACTTCGCCGCCCGCGGCGATGTGGAGGCGCTGCGCCTGCTCGCCGACTACGCCATCGCCCGGCACTATCCGCAGGCCGACGGCGCGCTGGGTCTGCTGGAGGCCGTGATCGACGCGCAGGCAAGGCTCGTTGCGCGCTGGATGGGGCTGGGCTTCATCCACGGCGTCATGAACACCGACAACACCACGATCTCCGGCGAAACGATCGACTACGGCCCCTGCGCCTTCATGGACAGCTATCATCCGTCCACCGTCTATTCCTCGATCGACCATGGCGGCCGCTATGCCTATGCCCGCCAGCCGGAAATTCTTGCCTGGAACCTGGCGCAGCTCGCCTCCGCGCTGATCCCGCTCATCGACCCGGACAGCGAGGCCGCCATCGAAAGAGCGCAGGCCGCGATCAACCGCTATCCCGATGCCGCGCAATCGGCCTGGCGCGACGTCTTCCGCGCCAAGCTCGGGCTGGCCACGGCCGAAGACGGCGACGCCGACCTTGCCATCGCCTTGTTGGAGCGCATGGCCACCGCGAAGGCCGATTTCACCAACACGTTCCGCGGCCTCGCAGACGGCACGGCGCGGGACTGGTTCACCGACCGCGCCCCGTTCGAGGCGTGGGAACGCGACTGGCGCGCCCGCATGGCGCGGGAGCCCGATCCGGAGGGCGCCCCGGCCCGACTGCGCGCGGCGAATCCGGCGCTCGTGCCCCGCAATCACCGCGTCGAGGAAGCCATCGCCGCCGCGCTCGAGGGCGATCTTGAACCGACGAGAGCCCTGCATAGCGCGCTGGCCACGCCGTTTGCCGATCTGACGGCGGCGACGCGCGCCTTTGCCGTTCCTCCGGAGCCGGAAGAAGTCGTCCAGGCCACGTTCTGCGGCACCTGATCGCCGCGGCCGGCGCGCAGCTCCGCTCCGACCGCGACGTGGCGCTCGAGGCGGCGCACCAGCCGCACGTCACCGGGAAGACAGGGCGGCGCGCGCCCGCGCGGGCCGTTCTTGGGGGCCGCGCATAGCGCATTCTGCGGCCCCGGCCCCTAGATCTTGATCCGGGCGCGGCGCAGCTGCAACGTTCACATCACGCTTCAACACTTTGACGTAGTTCCTTCTTTCTGCCCGCCAATTTCTCACTACGGTCGACACTCGCGGGCCCCGTACCGCGTACTGGTAAACCGGACAGGCTGGCCCAATGGCGTATCGTATCCCGCTCTTTTCAGGTTTGAGCTATGCATCCCGGCGCTTCTGGATCGGCGGCGTCGCCCTTGCCTGGGCGTTGGCGGCCTGCGCCCCCGCCCCGGCGCCGGATCTGGCGGAACGGCGCGCGGGCTTCGCCGGGCCCCTGCCCCCGATGAAGAGCTTTTCCGGCGCGCGCACGGCACCGACGATCCGCTCCAACCGCGAGATCGCTGCGGATTTCCTGGATCTGTCGTTCGAGATGGAGAGCGGGCGGCGCCTGATGGCGCTGTCGCGCTTCGAGGGGCCCGTTCGCGTGGCCGTGCGCGGCAAGGCACCGGCCAGCCTGGAGCCCGACCTCGCCGCCCTGCTGACGCGGCTGCGCTCCGAGGCGGGCATCGACATCGCCCGCGCCACGGACAGCGACGACGCCAACCTGGTGGTCGAGGTCCTGACGCGCCGGGAGCTTCAGCGCCTCGTCCCGCAGGCGGCGTGTTTCGTCGTGCCGCGTGTGTCGAGCTGGGAGGAGTTCCGCCGCGAACGCCGGTCCCGCACCGTCGACTGGACGACGCTGACGGAGCGCACGCAGGCTGCGATCTTCCTGCCGGGCGACGTCAGCCCGCAGGAGATCCGCGATTGCCTGCACGAGGAAGTAGCCCAGGCCCTCGGCCCGCTGAACGACCTCTACCGCTTGCCCGACAGCGTCTTCAACGACGACAACTTTCACACGGTGCTGACCGGGTTCGACATGCTGATCCTGCGGATCACCTACGATTCCGCACTGCAATCGGGCCTGTCGCGCGCCGAGGTGGCGAGCCGTTTGCCGGGCGTACTGGCGCGTCTCAATCCGCGCGGACAGGGCATTCCCGGCCGCCGCCCCGCGCCGACACCGCGCGAGTGGCAGGACGCCATAGAAACCGCGCTCGGGCCGCGCGCCTCCGGGCCGCAGCGGCAGGCCGCCGCCCGCAACGCCGTCCAGATCGCGCAGGCGCAGGGGTGGACGGGGCCGCGACGGGCGTTCTCGCTCTATGCGCTTGGCCGGTTGTCCCTGGGCACCGATCCCGAGCTGGCCCTGGCGTCGTTCCTGGAAGCAGGCGCGATCTACCGCTCCCGGTCCGACACCCGCATCCAGGCCGCCCACGTGGCCATGCAACTCGCCGCGTTTTCGCTGAGCGCCGGCCAGATCGACAGCACCCTGGCCCTTGTCGAGGACAGTTTGCCCGCAGTCTCCGCCTCGCAGAACGCCGCCCTGCTGGCGACCCTGATGCTGATCCAATCCGAAGCGTTGGAGCTGGCGGGCCGGGATGGCGAGGCCGCGCGCGTCAAGGAGGAGGCCCTTGGCTGGGCGCGCTACGGCTTCGGCTCGGACGCGGTTGTCCGGGCCCGCGCGTCGGAGATTGCAAGTCTGGGTCAACCACGTCTTGCTCCGGCCCGATCCGGCGGATAAGCCATCGGCGCTGACCTCCGGAGCGCGCCCAACATGATCATCCTTGCCGCCGCCCTGTTCGGCGCAGTTCTCGGCGCCTACCGCGCCCGTGCTCGGGGCGGAACCCGGGCGGATATGGCACAGTACGGAGCGGCGCATGCAATTGCCTTTGCGCTGCTGGGCCTGTTCGCCACTATTGCGCTGGAATACTCGCTCTAGCAGGAGCCGCTGTCCCGCATTGCGGGCAGACGACACGGGAGGAGCCGGATGGCCCGTAGCTTTCTTGGTGCAGTTCTGATCGCCACAGCGGCGCTCGGCAGCGCTCTCCCCGCCCACTCCCTGGAGCGGCGAGTGACGGTGACGGGGCTGGTGGGCGAAGAGATGCTGAAGCTCCGCGCCGGGCCCGGCACGGGCTTCCGCGTGATCGTCGGCCTGCCGGAGGGCACGGCGCTGATCAATCGCGGCTGCGAGCGGGTGGGCGGCACGCCCTGGTGCGAAGTCTCGCTCGAGGAGGTGCGGCGGCTGCGCGGCTATGTCTCGGGGCACTATCTGAAGGACGAGTAGCGCCGCGCGGAGATGTCCGGCGCGCCGTCGCCCCACACCTCCCCCGCAACAGCCCCACAGGGCACACGAAACAGATGAGACAAGGGGCCGCCGGGTGACGGACTGACGGACGGCCTTTGCGGCCGCCCCGCCCTATCCCTTCACCGCGCCCGCCGTCAGGCCGCTGACGATCTGGCGCTGGAACACCATGACCAGCAGGAAGAGCGGCGCGGTGATCGATACGGCCGCCGCCACAGCTTCCACCTGGTCAGTCGTCGTCGTCTCACGGTTGAAATAGCCCGCGATGGCCGGAACCATCGTCTGGTTCTGTGCATCGAGCAGGAGCGACGTCACCAGAATGTCATTGTAGGCCAACAGGAACGAGAACAGCCCCGTCGTGATCACACCCGGCCACATCACCGGCATGATCACCCAGCGGAACGCCTGGAAATGCGTGCAGCCATCGACACGGGCGGCCTCGTCCAGTTCCGTCGGAATGTTCTGGAAGAACGAGCGCAGCATCCAGATCGTGAAGGGCTGGTTGATCGACACCAGGACCGCAATCACCGCCAAGGGCTGACCGTAGAGCGTCGGCGCGTTCTCTCCCAGGATCGGCGCCAGGATCTCGGCGGAGTTGATGAAGACCGGCAGATACCCCGCCACGAGAACCGTGTGCGGCAGCGCCCGGAAGACCAGCGCGATGATCAGGATCCAGAACGCGATGGTGGAGCCCGACCGCGCCAGCCCGTAGCCCGCCAGCGTCCCCACCGTGAGTGACACGGTCACCACCCCGGCAGTGATCAGCATGGAGTTGAGGAAGTTGCGGTAGAACGCGTTGTCGACCCAGACCGACTGGTAATGCACCGTCGTCAGCCCCAGGACGGGATCGCCGAGCGGACCGGCGATTGCATTCAGGCCGCCAAGGATCAGCGGCAGAACGAAGAAGAACACCACCACGAAAGCCAGCGCATAGGCGATGACACCGCCGACCCAGCCGATCAGAAGCAGGCCCTGGGGCGTGAACCGCGCAATCCAGCCCGGCAGATTCCGAAACGCGATGCGGATCGCCAGATAGAGCACGATGAGGCCCGCGATCATGTCGAGCACGGACAGCCCGTTGCCCGCCGCCCGCGTGGCCGGGCCCGTGATCACCTCCCACGGGCTGGCCGAGAACGCATCCACCGGGGATTTGAAGCTCATCACCGCGATCCAGAAGATCGGGAACGCAGCCAGCAGCAACCAGAAGGCCAAAAAGCCGCCGGAGAGGAACTTGAGCCAGATCGGCTGCCGCAGGGCCTTGGGCGTCGACATGGAGCGGCCTCCTCAGGACTTGCCGTGGTGGTCGCGCCAGGTGCGGCGCAGAAGCGGGATGAGCAGGATCACGATGCCCACCATGGTCAGCATGGCCGAGGCCGACGCGCGCGAGATCGCGCGGTTGCCGGCATCGTCGGGAGTGAGCAGATCGTAGGTGAGCCATTGCAGCGTGATGCGGTAGGCCTGCGAGGAGAAGCCGATGACCTCCTCGAAGGCGCGATAGGCATCCATCAGATGGATCAGCGCGACGAAGATGATCAGCGGCATCAGATGCGGGATCACCACGTATTTCAGCCGCTCCCAGCGGCTGGCGCCGTCGATGATCGCCGATTCCAGCGTGTCCTGGTTCACCGTCTGCAGACCCGCGTAGAAGATCACGAAGGCGAACGGCGCCACGTGCCAGACGCGGTAGAACATCATCAGGATCTCGATGGCCCAGCCATTGGCGGCGACGGAGATGTCGGTCATCAGCCAGCCTTCGAGCAGCGCGGTGACGATCCCGTCGCCGTAGAACAGCCAGCGGATCGACAGCGCCCCGATCACGGGCGTGATGATGAAGGGCAGAAGCGAGACGAAGATCACCGGGCCCTTGATCGCCTTCGCGGCGTTATTGACCGTAACGGCGATGGCCAGGCCCATCCCGATCACGAGCGGCAGGGTGATCAGTGTGAAGGTCAGCGTGAAGCGCAGCGCTTTCCAGAAGTCGATGCTCAGGATCGAGCCGAGCCCCGCGCCCGAAAACGCCTGCCCGAGCTGTTCGATGCCGAGCACGCGGGCATAGCTGAGAAAGCCGACCCATTCGGTCGTCGTCACCGGGTTGCCCGCCTCGTCCAGCACGGGCTGCGTCTTCATCTCGGTCACGCAGGTCTGTTCCAGGAACCCTGCGGTGCAGGTCTCGACCTCCACCTGCTGGACGACGGGTTGCGTGATCTGAAAGCTCTGCAGAAACACGCTGGCGAGCGGGAACGCGATGAAGATCAGCATCAGCACCATCGACGGCGCGACGAACCAGAGGAATGTGCGGAACTTCATGGCGGTCTCCGGGGGGCTGCCCTGCGCGGCGGCGCGATGAGGCAAAAGGGGCCGGGCCGCGCCCAACGGGCGGCCCGGCGGAGGGAGGTGGCGCTACTCGGCGAGCCCGGCCTCGGCCGCGGCGGTCAGGTAGGCATCCTGGATCGCCGCGAGGGTCGCGGCCGCGTCACGCTCGCCCGTGAAGAAGGCGGGCAGCTCATTGCCAAGTGCGGTGTGCATCAGGCCCATCTCGCTCGACGAGGGGTAGGACGGCGGCGGCGGCGAAGCGGTGGCGGCGGCAATGGCCCCCGCGGCCAGGCGCGTGGGCTCGTAGCCCTCCACAAGCCAGATGGCGGCATCGTTCGCGCCGGTCACCATCTCGGCGTCCATGCCTTCCATGGCGACGCGGAACGCGGCCTCCGCCACATCGTCGGGGATGTTCTGGGCGATCACGATGCCGTCCCACCACAGGGTGGTGGCCGGGCTGCCGCCCGCCATCGCAAGGGGGGCCGCGGCGCCGTTGACCATGCCGACGACCTGGCTTTCCTCGGCGTTGTCCATCGCACCGCCGCGCGAGGCCCAGAGGTTCGCCATTGCGATTTTGCCCTGCTGGAACTGCTGCTGCACGTAGGTCGAGTCCGACACCAGAACCTCGGGGTCGGTGAACTCGGTCAGGGCCATCATCGTACCGAGCGCATTCATCGCCGGTTCCGAGGATCCGATGGTTTCGAACGCATCCCCCGTGAACGCGCCGCCATAGCCGGCATACATGTTCACGAAGTCCTGGGCGAGGTTCCAGCCGGACTTCATCGTCATGCCGAGCGGGTATTCGACGACGCCCGCCTCCTGGATTGCAGCTGCCGCGGCGAGCACCTCGTCATAGGTGGTCGGCACGTCGAGGCCCAGATCGTCGAAGATGTCCTGACGGTACATCAGGTGCTGCACGTTCACCATCATCGCCACGGCCATCGTCTCGCCGTCGATCTTGATCAGCTGATTGGGGCGCAGGTTCTGGCCGTACTTGGCGATCAGATCGTCGAGCGGCCGGATGGTGCCTTCGTTCAGAAGCGGCGTGATCGTGCCGTTGGCCACGCCGCCAATCGCGTAGAGCCAGGGGTTGGCCGCGAAGGCCGACGGTTGCTTCTGACGAAACTCCTGATCGAGTTCGGCTTCGAAGTTGCCGCACTCGGCCATGGCATCCGTCGCGGCCTTCCACGCTTCGAACCCGGCCGAAAGCGACGAGACCGGGATCTCGTTCTCGAAGGCGCAGGCCCAGGCGCCCGAGGCGGTCAGGCCGACGACCCCCGCCATTAGGATGGATTTCACGGTCATTCTCATTGCTCCCTGTTCTTGCGCGGCGCGGGGCTTACTTGCCGCCGCCGACGCGCTCTCCTGTTGCCGTATCGAATAGGTGGCATATCGAGGCCGGGACCGAGAAGTGCGCCACTTGTCCGATCTCGATCCTGTAATCCTTGTGCGCCTTCACCGCGACGAGCCCGCCGCCCGCTTTCACGGTGATCATCGTGGCATCGCCCAGCAGTTCGAGGGTGTAGACCGCCGCGTTGACCTCGGACTTGGCGTCCGAGACATGCGCGTCTTCCGCGCGGAACCCCAGCGTGACGTTGCCGTCCGGTCCCGTGAGCCCGGCAACTTCGACGCCTTCGGTGCGGAACGTGCCGCCCTGCATCTCGCCGTCGAGCAGGTTCATGGCAGGCGAGCCGATGAAGGACGCAACGAAGGTATTGGCGGGGTTGTCGTAAATCTCGGTCGGCGTGCCGACCTGCTGCACCACGCCCTGTTTCATCACCACCACGCGGTCGGCAAGCGTCATCGCTTCGATCTGGTCATGGGTGACGTAGATCGTCGTCACCTTCAGCTCGTGGGAGAGGTTCTTGATCTGCGCCCGGGTGGAGACCCTCAGCTTGGCGTCGAGGTTCGACAGCGGCTCGTCCATCAGAAAGACGTTGGGCTCGCGCACGATGGCCCGGGCGAGCGCCACGCGCTGGCGCTGGCCGCCGGACAGTTCGGCGGGCTTGCGGTGCATGAAGGGCTCAAGCTCCACCATGGCCGCGGCGCGGTTGACACGGTCCTCATGCTCTGCCTCTGGCACTTTGCGCACCTTCAGCGGGAAGCGGATGTTCTCGTAGACGTTCATGTTGGGGTAGAGCCCGTAGGACTGGAACACCATGGCGATGTCGCGGTCTTTGGGGTCGAGGTCGTTGACCACCCGCCCGTCGATGGAGATCGTGCCCTCGGTCACATCCTCCAGCCCGGCGATCATGCGCATCGTCGTGGTCTTGCCGCAGCCCGACGGGCCGAGCAGCACCAGAAACTCCTGATCGGCGATGGTCAGGTCGAAGTTGTCCACCCCGACAAAACTGCCCCAACGCTTGCCCACGTTCTGAAGTCTGATTTCCGCCATGTCGCCCCCTGGTCGCCCCCTGTCGCGCGGCCCGGATGGCCGGCCGCCCTTCCCGTTCCAGCGGCGAAAACGCCGGTGTCGGATCGCCCTGCGCGCCTTGCATACCTGCTTTGCAATCCTATGCAAGAGAGCTAGACACATCCCGAGCGTTCTGCCAACCCCCTTGAGCGCGAAATCGAAACGAGCAAGCAGGGAAACCGATTATGGCAGGGTTCAGAGAGCGGGCGCACGCCGGATTGAACGCGCTCATGTCGGCCGATGACGCCGATTTCGGCACGCTTGCCCGCGATCTCATCTCCGCCGAATCCGTGTGGGATATCGCGGCCCCGGTGAACCGTCTGGAGGGGCGCGATGTCATTGTGGAACAGTTCCTTCGCCCCCTGCGCGGGGCGCTGGCCGCCTGCCGGCGCCGCGACGAGATCTTCATCGGCGGGCAGAACATCCGCGAGGAAGGCGGGCGCTGGGTCGCCTCGGTCACGCATTATGTCGGCAACTTCGATGCGGCGCTCTGGGGCGTGGATCCCGCGCATCATCTGGTGTTCCTGCGGGCGGGCGAATTCTACCGGCTCGATGGCCCGCAAGGCGCCGAAGAGATCACCAAGGCGCGAATCATCGTCGATCTGCCGGACCTGATGCGCCAATGCGGGGCGCGGCCCTTCGATGCTCATCTCGGCACCGAGATGCTGTTCCCTGGCCCCGCCACCCATGACGGCGTGCTCCCGACCCCGGGCCGCGGCACCGCCTCGCTCGACCTCGTGGAGCGCATGCTGGCCGATCTGCACAAGTTCGACCCCGACACCAAGCACTCGCACGGCCAGACGGGCGACGACTGCGCCTGGGACGAGCACATGCTGTGGTATGGGCCCGGCGGCATCGGCGCGAACTACCTGTGGGACGGGTTCGTGAAGGACCACCGCGCGGACTTCCTGCATGCCTTTCCCGACCGGAAGGGCGGCGATCATTACTGCCGGATCGGCGACGGGGACTATGCCGCCGTGTCCGGCTGGCCCTCGATGACCATGACCCATCGCGGCCCGTATCTGGGCGTCCCCGCCACGCAGCGAAAAATGACCCTGCGGGTGATGGACTTCTACCGCTGCGACTACGCCCGCCATCCCTCCGGCAAGATCGCGGAGAACTGGGTACTTCTTGATTACGTGCAGCTTTTCGAACAAATGGGCGTCGACCTGATCGCGCGCGGCAACGCACGCGGTTGAGCGCCCGGGCGGCGCGGCACGTCAAGGACGGAGAGCGCCATGATCGAGGAGTACGGGCAGACGGGTGCAGGACAGCCTGTTCAGCGCATCGCGATCTCGGATGGCGCGCTAAGCGCCGGGGTTTTGACCCTCGGCGCCATCCTGCAGGACCTTCGGCTATCCGGCCGCCCCGTCACCCTCGGCGCGCAGCGCCTGGCGGCCTATGACAACGGGCCGATGCGCTATTTCGGCGCCGTGATCGGGCCGGTGGCGGGCCGCATCGCCGGTGCGCGCGGGACCATCGGGGACAGGTCCGTTCAGATGGAAGCCAATGAAGGCCCGAACGCCCTGCATTCCGGCAGCGCCGGCCTGCACCGCCAGATCTGGCAGGTCGAAACGCACGATGCAGCCTCCGTCGCGCTGCGGTGTGTTGCGGCCCCCGGCGACGGCGGACTGCCCGGCGCACGCGTGTTCCGGGCGGTCTACGCGCTAGCGGACGGAGCCCTTCGATTGACGCTCGAAGCCGAGACCGACGCGCCGACCTGGATCAACCTCACGCAGCACAGCTATTGGCATCTGGGGGGCCCGCCGGGTGTCGACGGGCACCGGCTGCGGATCTGGGCGGAACGGTATCTGCCGATCGACGCTGCAACTCTGCCCACGGGCGAGATCACCCCGGTGCCGGACACGGCGTTCGACTTCCGCGGCGGTCGCGCGCTCGGCCCGGGGGATCGGCTCGATCACTGCTTCTGCGTCGCCGATGCCGCCCGCGCGCTCTCGACCGTGGCGCAGGTGACGGGCCCGGACGGCACGACGTTGACGCTCTCGACCGA
Organism: Pseudomonadota bacterium; assembly: GCA_038757905.1. Classification (GTDB taxonomy): domain Bacteria; phylum Pseudomonadota; class Alphaproteobacteria; order Rhodobacterales; family Rhodobacteraceae; genus HLUCCA09. Next base: position 37,791 of record JBCDGG010000003.1, read on the forward strand.
GGCGCCGGGGCTTCAGGTCCACACGGGTGATGGGGTGTCGGTGCCGGCCGAGCTGGGTCTCGACGGATTGGGAGCACCGATGCGGCCCGGACTCGCACTCGAACCCCAGGACTGGCCCGATGCACCATCGCACCCGGGCTTCCCGTCGATCCTGCTGCAGCCCGGCACGGTCTGGCGGCGTGTGAGTGTCTTTGCCCTGAGCGGCGGCCCGGACTAGCCAAGCCGCCCGCCTTCGCGCGCCCCTGACGACCATCCGAGGTCAGCGCTGGCCGAGCGGGGCGTCGACCGAAACGGAGCGCCGAGGCGGCCCAGGCTTGAGCTCGATCCCCAGAACTGACCCGACGCGCCATCGCAACCGGGCTTCCCGTCGATCCCGCAACGGCCCGGCACGGTCCGGTGGCATGCGAATGTTTTTGCCTTCGGCGCAGGCAAAGACGGCAGGAGCTAGCGCCCTGCCCCGTCTTCGCACCCCGCGTAGACCCCCGTGTCAGCGACCGGTGAGCAGGGAGTTCGGGCGCCGTTCGATGGCCCGGGCGAGCGAGCGGATGGCGTCGGCGGCCCGGCCGACCTCGCGCAGAGCGGAACGGGCCTCCCGGTTGAGCGCGCCCGCCTCGCCCAGGGTGGCAAAGGTCTCCTCCGCCGCCTCCAGCGCGTCTGCCGTGCGCTCGACCAGCGCGGGCAGATCCTCGGCCGTGGCGGCGAAACTGTCGGCGGCCCGGCGTGCGGATGCTAGTGTCTCGTTCACATTCTCCACCGTCCCGCCCGCGCGCAGCTCCGCCACCGCGGCTTCGACCTCCTCCAGGGCGCGGCCGACGCGTTCGGGCAGAGCGCGCGCCCCGTCCGTGTCGAGCACCCGGCGCGCGGCGGAGGCGAGCTGGGCTATCTCGTCCAGGAGTGCTTCGAACTCCAGCGTTTCCGCCCGTGCGGCCACCGCATCGATCCGCGCCACGAGGTCCGGCACATCCGCCACCGCCTCCGACACGTCGTCGGCGGCCTCGCTTGCGGCGTCGAGCGTCGCGGACAGACGGCCGACGCTGTCCTCGGCCTCGAAATCCGCCAGAATCGCGCGGGCCTCGTCCACCGTCGCGCTCAGACTGTCGAGGGTCTGGCCGAGTTGTCCGGGCAGTGCGCGCGTCTCCTCGGTGCCGAGGATGCCGCGGGCCTCGGCCAGCACGCCGCTCGCCTGATCCACCAGATCCTCGAGCGCGAGGGCCTGGGCCTGCGCCGCCACGGCATCAAGCCGTTCGACCAGCGCCGGGATGCCTTCGACGGCCGCGCCCACATCGTCGGCCGCGGTGGCGGCGGCATCGAGCGTGGTCGAAAGGCGCCCGACGCTGTTCTCGGCATCGAAATCGGCCAGGATCGCCTGCGCGTCCGTCATCGCGGCGTTCAGGCTGTCGAGCGTCCGCCCGAGCTGGCCGGGCAGCGCTTGGGTTTCCTCGGTCCGCAGGATGCCGCGCGCATCGGCCAGGACGCCGCGCGCCTGGTCCACCAGATCTTCGAGCGCCAGAGCCTCCGCCTGCGCCGCGACGGCGTCGACACGCTCGACCAGCGCGGGCACGCCCGCCACCGCCGTGCCCACCTCCTCGGCGGCGCTCGTCGCGGCGGTCACGGCCTCGTTGAGGTTGGCCACGACGCCTTCCGCGCGGATGTCCTGCAACACGCCCGTCGCTTCCGCGACGGCCGTCTCCAGCGTGTCGAGCGCCGCGCTGACGCGGGTGGGCAGCGCCTGCACCTCGTCGCTGCCGACCACCGCGCGCACCTCCTCGACAAGGCCGACGACCTCGCCGGAGGCGCGCTGGATGTCCCCGTTCTCCACCAGATTGCGGGCGCTCTGCAGGAAGGCGATGGTGTTTTCCAGCACCTCCTCCACCGGCAGGTTGTTCACCCGCGCGATCAGGCCCTGCGCGGCTCCGGCGACGTCCTCGATCTCTGCCGGGGCGGTGGGGATCACCGGGAAGGGCAGCGCGTCGCGGTCAAAGAGCGCCGGCGCGGCGTCGGGCACGTCGACGAGTTCCACCTTCAGCCCGCCGGTGATGAGCGAGGCGTTGGCGAGCCGTGCCCGCAAGCCTTCGCCGACCCGGGTTTCGAGAAAGGACAGCACCTCCTCGCGGGCATCGTCGTCGCCCCGCATGCTGATCTGGTCGAGACGTACGGAGAGCGTCGCCACGAGGCGCACCCGATCGTCTCCGAAGCGCTCGGGGTCGACCTGGCCCGACAGATCGACGACCTCGCCGATCCGCAGCCCGCGCAGTTCCACATCGGCGCCGGTCGTCAGGCCGGCCACGTTGTCCTCGAACACCGCCGTGACATTGAGGCGCGGCGCGTTGGCATCGTCGGCCGAGAACAGGCTGGCTACCGCGCCTTCGCGGTTCTCGTAGATGTCGAACACCGCGCCCTCTACCGTCGGCGCGCCGCCGGAGACGACGGTTTCGAAACTGAGCCCGCCGCGCACCAGCGAGGCCAGCGAGGCGAAGTTGAGCGAGGCGCCCTGCGGCCCGATGTCGAGCGAGAAGCCGGAGACGGACCAAAAGCGCGTGCGGTCGGTCAAACGGGCCGCGTGCGGGTCGCGGATGAAGGCATCCGCCAGAACGCTGATCCCGTCGGAGGCGATGCGGGGCTGGCCGACCACCCCGACCTGCAGACCCCGGTAGAGGATCGGCGCGCCCGCCGTCAGTCCGCGTCCCGTCTCCGTACGCAGGACGACGCGCAGGCCCTCCTCGTCCGGGCGGGCGACGGGTGTCTCGTCGAGCCCGACATGGCGTTCGAGGAACGCGCCCTGCGTTCCGTCCCAGCTTCCTTCGATATAGACGCCCGAGAGAACGGTGCTGAGGCCCTGGACGCCCTCGGCCGTCACCTCGGGCCGCACCACCCAGAACTCCGCGCCGTCGTCGACGTAGTCCGCGACTTCCTCGTCGAGCCGCACCGTGACGACCACCCGGTCGAGCCCCGGGGTGAAGCCCACCCGCTCCACCTGCCCGACACCGATATCGCGGTAGCGCAGCTCCGTCTCGCCCGCCGCGATGCCCGAGCCGTTGGCGAAGGTGATCTCGATCACCGGTCCGCGGTCGGAATAGGCCTGCCACGCCAGCGCCAAGGCCAGGAGCAGCGCGCCGATGGGTACGATCCAGACGATCGACATCCGCTCCATCAGCGCGCGCTGCGCCGGCTGAACCGCGGCCGCCGGAATGTCGGACCGGGGATCGCTCATTCGGCAGCCTGCCGCGATCGGGCGGCCCCTGCACGGGTCTGCGCCCCGTCGTCGTCCGCATCCGCGTCAAGCGCGGCCACGTTGTCCCAGATTCCGCGGCTGTCGAACGAGCGTGCCGCGAGCATCGTGAAGATGACCGACAGCGCGAAGGCCAGCGCGGCCGGGCCGGGGTTGATCGTCGCCACCACCGAAAGCTGCACAAGCGATGCAAGGATCGCGACCACGAAGACGTCGATCATCGACCACCGCCCAATGAATTCCACCAGTTCATAGAGCTGCATACGGCGCAGCGCCGGGCCGCGCCAGCCCCACTGGATCGCCAGCGCGAGATAGGCGATCGCAACGAACTTCGCGATGGGGATCGCGACCGACGCGAACAGGATCACGAAGGCGACGCCATAGGCCCCGTGATGCACCAGATCCACGGCCCCGCCGATGATCGTACTGTCGGTCGTGCCGAACAGGGTGCGGGTGATGAGCATCGGGTAGAGGTTTGCCGGAATGTAAGCCATCAGCCCGATCGTCCACCATGCCCAGACGCGCGACAGCGCCCGGGCATCGCGGCTCATCAGCACGGCGCCGCAGCGGCCGCATTTGGGCGTGCCCTTGGGCCAGACCTTGGCACAGTGGGTGCAGCCGACAAGGCCCGCCCCGCGGGCCGTGACGACCTGTGCATTGGGGAGATGGGCGCTCATCGTGCCGTTCCCGTTTTGGGATGCGGGTTCTGCTCCAGCGCCTTCCAGATCGTGTAGCGGCAGGTGAAGGTGTCCTGCAGCAGCGTGATCAGCACCAGCAGCGCAAACATCCAGAACGCCGGGCCGATCTCGACCCGGGCCAGATCGACGATCTTCACGAGCGAAACGCCGACGCCCAGGATGAAGATCTCGGCCATGGACCACGGCCGCAGCGTGTCGGCCCAGCGAAACGCCGTGCGCCCTCCCCGCAAGGCCGGCCGCCCCATCAGGATCGGGCCGAGAGCGTAGGTGGTCAGCAACACCCTCGCCATGGGAATGCCGATGATGAAGGCGGTCACGCTGAGCGAGACCCAGACAAGCTCCGGCCCGGTGAAGACGATGGCCGCGTCGAAGATCGACGAGGCATGCGAAAAGCCCCGCACCTTGATCTCCAGAAACGGAAGAAACAGCGCGCCCACGAGCAGGATCAGCACGGCAAGCCCCAGTGCCACGATCTGCAGGATCGCCCCGGCGCGCGGCCGGATCAGCACGTGATGGCAGCGCGCGCAGGTTGTCCGCCCGCCCACCTCCGGCTCGCGAATGCGCCACAACGCATCGCAGGCCGGGCAGACGATGAACTCGCCGAGCGCATCGGCCCCGGGCGCATCAGTCCCGGTCGGATCGGCCACGGGCGCATCGGTCCCGGGCATGTCGGGTGAGGCGGTTGTCTGCGTCATATGCGCTCCTCGTGCGCTGAACTTAATGCGCCGCAGGGCAGGTTACAAAGGGCGGAAGCAACGGCGGGCCCCTGCGGCGCCACCTGCACCGCCCCTTTGCCCCTCGGATCTCTTGCGAGAGGGCCGCGCGCCACCGACGGGAGCGCAAACCGAAACGCCCACCGTGAGGCTTCCGACACAGGCAGGTCCCGGCGGCACCGCCCTTCACCAGCCCTTTGCCTTGCTGCACATCTCCGAGGGGACCGCGCATTATAGCAAGGGAGGCAAACCGAACTGTTCGACGCCAAGTCCCGGGCACCAACCGACCCCGTGGCAAGCCGCCTCTCGGAACGCCCATGCCTCACCGCTCGTCCGTGACGGGGGCCCGTGTCACCGGAAGGGGCGCGCACCGAAGACCTCGACGACGAGTCCCGGTCAACGGCGGACCTCGGTACACGGCGCCTCTGTCCGTCCCTTCGCCGCAACGCCCATATGTAAGGGGCCGCGCCTCCAAGAGCAGCGTGTGCCGGAACACTCGACGGCAACTCCCGGGCTGCAAACGGCCAAGGTGCAAGCCGCCCCTCTCCGCCCCGTCCATGCGTGAGGCGTCCCGGGTCAGCGGCCTGAGCGCAAACCGAAAGGTTTGACGCAACGCCCCCGGCATCTGCGGGCGCCTGCCGCTCTTGATCACCACCATGCCTCAAAGCCCCCTTCCTTCCCTCTCACCTTTCTCACCAGATAACCGCGCGCGTCCGGCGTGGGTGCGCATCGAAGGGCTTGACGGCAGGCCCGGGTCAGATCCTTGTTCGGCGCAGGAGGTCGCGCATGCTGAACACCCAGGTCATCCTCGCCCGCCGCCCGGTCGGTGTGCCGCGCCCCGCGCATTTCGCCATCGAGACGGCCGAGATCGGCACGCCGGCGGAGGGCGAGGTGCTGGTGCGCGCCACCCATTGGTCGGTGGATCCGGCCATGCGCGGCTGGGCGAATGACGGCCCGAACTATGCACCCCCGGTGCCCCTTGGCACCCCGATGCGGGCCTTCGCGGTCGGAGAGGTGCTGACCTCCAACCACCCCGACTACCGCGGCGGCGACCTCGTGGAGGGCCTCTTCGGCTGGCAGACTCACGCAGTCGTCACAGGCGCGGAGATCGGGCGCAAAGTGACGGAGACGGACCTGCCGCCGACCTACGCTCTGGGCATCCTCGGCCTTAATGGCACCACCGCCTATTTCGGCTTGCGGGAAAGCTGCGGCGCCGCGGCGGGCGACACCGTCGTCGTCTCGACGGCGGCGGGCGCCGTCGGATCGGCGGTGGGCCAGATCGCCAAGATCCTCGGCTGCCGGACGGTCGGCATCGCGGGTGGGCCCGACAAGATCCGCCAGTGCCGCGACGCCTTCGGCTATGATGCAGCCATCGATTACAAGACCGAGGACGTGTCCGCTGCCCTCGCGCTGCACTGCCCGGACGGCGTCGATTGCTATTTCGACAATACCTGCGGCCCAATCTCGGACGCCGTGATGCAGCATCTCGCGCCCGGGGCGCGGATCACCGTCTGCGGCACGGCCGCCGTCACCGAGTGGGACCCGCCGCCCCTCGGGCCGCGCGTGCACCGTCAATTGCTCGTCGCCCGGGCGCGGATGCAGGGCTTTCTCATCTTCGACTACAAGGACCGGCTGCCGGAGGCGCGTGCCGCCCTCGCCGACTGGCTTCGGGCAGGCAAACTGACCGTGCGCGAGCATATCCTCGACGGACCGGAGGCCGCGCCCGGCGCCATCGAGATGCTCTATCGCGGCGCGAATACCGGCAAGCTGATCGTCGCCGTCTGACCGCGCGCCGCCGAGGCGGCGGCAGGCAGCGGCACGCCCCTGCGCGCCAGCCCGCCCTTTCCCTCGCTCCGCGCCTCGTCTAACCCTGTCCCAAGGGAGGACCAATCATGCACGACGATCAGGCCGATGGCATCCAAGAGGCGCCCGATGCGGAGGATCCCGGCGCAGACGTCCATTCCGCACCGCTGCATTACCACGAGCACCCGCGCCCCGGAAAACTCGAGATCCGCGCCACCAAGCCGCTGGCGAACGGGCGCGATCTGGCCCTCGCCTACTCTCCCGGCGTGGCCGAAGCGTCGATGCAGATCGCCGACGATCCCGCCTCGGCCTCGCGCTTCACGAGCCGCGGCAACCTCGTCGCCGTGGTCTCCAACGGTTCCGCCGTGCTCGGCCTCGGCAATATCGGGGCGCTGGCCTCCAAGCCGGTGATGGAAGGCAAGGCGGTTCTGTTCAAGAAGTTCGCCTCCATCGATTGTTTCGACATCGAAGTGAATGAGAGCGACCCCGAGAAACTGGCGGAGATCGTCTGCGCGCTGGAGCCCACCTTTGGGGCCATCAACCTCGAAGACATCAAGGCACCGGACTGTTTCATCGTCGAACGTATCTGCCGCGAGCGGATGAACATCCCCGTCTTCCATGACGACCAGCACGGCACAGCGATCGTCGTCGGCGCGGCCGCGACGAACGCCCTGCGCGTGGCGCGGAAGTCCTTCTCGGACATCAAGGTGGTGAGCACCGGCGGCGGGGCTGCCGGGATTGCCTGCCTCAACATGCTTCTGAAGCTCGGGGTTAAACGTGAAAACGTCTGGCTATGCGATGTCCAAGGCCTCGTCTACGAAGGTCGCTCCGAGGATATGACCCCGCAAAAGGCCGCCTTCGCTCAGGCGACCGACAAGCGCACCCTCGGCGAGGTGATCGACGGGGCCGATCTCTTTCTCGGGCTCTCCGGCCCGCGCGTGCTGAGCCGTGAGATGGTGGGCAAGATGGCGGGCCCGCCGATCATCTTCGCGCTGGCCAACCCGACGCCGGAGATCGAGCCGGACGAGGTGCGCGCCGTCGCGCCGGATGCCATCATCGCGACGGGCCGTTCCGATTATCCCAATCAGGTCAACAACGTGCTCTGCTTTCCGTTCATCTTCCGGGGCGCGCTCGATGTCGGCGCGACGGAGATCAACGACGCGATGCAGATCGGCTGTATCGAGGGCATCGCCGCCCTCGCCCGCGCAACCACGAGCGCCGAAGCGGCCGCGGCCTATCGCGGCGAGCGGCTGACCTTCGGCGCCGATTATCTGATCCCGAAGCCCTTCGATCCGCGGCTGATCGGCGTCGTCGCCTCCGCCGTGGCCAAGGCCGCGATGGAATCGGGCGTTGCCACGAAGCCGATGCCCGACCTGAAGGCCTATCGCGAGCGGCTCGACGGCTCCGTCTTCCGGTCGGCGCTTCTGATGCGCCCGGTCTTCGCCGCCGCCGCCCAGGCCGCCCGCACCATCGCCTTCGCCGAGGGCGAGGACGAGCGTGTGTTGCGCGCCGCACAGGCCATGATCGAAGACACGACCGACAGCCCGATCCTGATCGGCCGTCCCCGCGTCGTCGAAGCGCGCTGCGAGCAGGCCGGGCTGACGATTCGACCGGGCCGGGATTTCGACCTCGTCAATCCGGAGGACGACCCGAGGTATCGCGAGTATTGGGAGACCTACCATACGATCATGGCCCGCCGCGGTGTGACGCCGGATCTCGCCCGGGCGATCATGCGCACCAACACCACGGCGATTGCCGCGATCATGGTCTACCGGGGCGACGCCGACAGCATGATATGCGGCACCTTCGGGCAATATCTTTGGCACTTGAACTATGTGCGGCAAGTGCTTGCGAACAGAGAGAGAAGCCCGTGTGGCGCCCTGTCTCTGATGATCCTGGAGGACGGCCCGCTCTTCATCGCCGACACGCAGGTTCATCAGGTGCCGACACCGGAGGAGATCGCCCGATCCGCCATAGGCGCAGCGCGGCACGTCAAACGCTTCGGTCTGACCCCTAAAGTGGCGCTCTGCTCGCATTCCCAGTTCGGCAACATGGACAGCGATTCTGGCCGCCGGATGCGCGCGGCGATGGATGTGCTGGCAACGCAGGAGGTGGACTTCGAGTTCGAGGGCGAGATGCATGTCGACGCCGCGCTCGACCCGGCATTGCGTGCCCGCCTGCTGCCCGACAGCCGGATCGAGGGTGCCGCGAACGTTCTGATCTTTAGCTCGGCCGACGCCGCATCGGGCGTGCGCAACGTGCTGAAGATGAAGGCCGGGGGGCTGGAGGTTGGCCCGATCCTAATGGGGATGGGCAACACGGCGCATGTGGTCACCCCGTCGATCACCGCGCGGGGCTTGCTCAACATGTCCGCCGTGGCCGGAACGCCCGTGGCCCATTACGGCTAGGGCGCACGGGGACGCGCCCTTCAGGCCGGCGACGGCTCTGCCGCGGCCTCCACGCCTAGGGCCGCGCCGAAACGGATGCGCACATCCCGCGCGTTCGGAAACAGCCGCGCCCGGGTGGCGTCGGGGATCCGCAGATCGCCCGATTTCCGGTCCTGCGTGCTGATCGCCAGAAGCTGCGGCTTCTGCCGCCGCGTGCATTCCAGAACCGCCGTGGGCAGGGCAACGCAGTTCACCCCGGGCGACAGGACCGACGCCACGAGATAGGTCAGCAGACGCCCCTCCCGCTCGATGGCACCCGGGACGTGATCCGCACCGCCCTCGGCCGGATCGGTCGGCGCGTCTGCCTGCAGGCGCAGATGCGCCGCGAACGGGTGCTTTCGCCCGCAACGGCGCTCGGCCAGCAACCCCCGGCACGCATACAGGATGTCGGGCCGGAGCGGCGTGACGCGGGGGGCCACCGCGGGCCGTTTGCGGCCCATCGTGGCGCATTGGCGCTGATACTTCATTGCGTCCCGGGCCCCCGCGGGCGTCGAGAACGCATAGGCCTCGTCCTTGCACAGAAAATCGTAGGCGGCCTTGGCCTGGATGAAGCCGGTCTGGTCGCCGCCATGCCGATCGGGGTGCATCTCGAAGGCGACGCGGCGCCATGCGGCCCGGATTTCTTCCGGATCGGAGCCGTGGTTGACCCCCAGCAACTCGTAGGCGAGCGCCCGTGCCCGCACCCGATCAATCGGCCCCATGGTAACCTCACACCGTCTACACCTCGAAAAGACTGCATGTCCGCCGCATTCTCGTCAAAATCTCCTTAGTTCCGTCATATTCTCGGCGACGATCCGCGGCGCTCTGCTGGATTGGCGACGTTACGTTAACGCTGAGGCCCGCACGGGCGCGGGCCGGACACATTTCCGTACCGATCCGCCGGGTGGCGCGGTGCGGTGCGGTGGACCGGCGGGCCCCGGCGTGGCAGGAGCGCGAGCGGCCGGTTGACAGAAATGGCAAGTAAGATAATTACCGGCAGCCAATCAGAAAAAGACAAAATCTTACCGGGAGGGCAGGATGGAGGCCGCGAGTTCAGAGCATCCCAGGGGCGCCGAAGCCGTTGGGCGGCGTATAGAAACCACCGGCGGTGTCACGCACGTTCTAGCCAACATGCTCGGCGCCACGCTGCGCCCCGGTTGGCACGCGGACGCGCTGCGGGAGGGGGATGTCCTTCCGACGCTGTGGCACTGGGTGGCCTTTCCCCAGGATACGCCGATGGAGGCGATCGGCCCCGACGGGCACCCGGCGCTCGGCGCCTTCCTTCCCGATCTCGGGCTCGGGCGAAGGATGTGGGCCGGCGGCACGCTGAGCTTCCTGCAGCCGCTCCATGTCGGCGAGCCGCTGACCAAACGCTCCGAGATCACGGCCGTCGACTGGAAGCAGGCCGGCTCCGGCCCCCTTGCCATCGTCTCGCTCGCCCATGTCATCGAAGGCGCAAACGGCCCTGCGATCGAGGAAAGCCAGCAGATCGTCTACCTGCCGATCCCGGACAGCTACCGCCCGCCGAAGCCGATCCCGGCGCCGGACGGCGCGGCCTTCGAAGAAACCGTCGCGATCGATGCGGTGCGACTCTTTCGCTACTCCGCCGCGACGTTCAACGGACACAGGATTCACTATGATCGCCCTTACGCGACGCAGGTCGAGCATTACCCCGGCTTGATCGTCCATGGCCCGCTTCAGGCGACGCTGCTGATCGAGCGCGCGGTCCGCCACCGCGGCGGGACCCCGCCCATTCGGCTCACGCACCGGGGCGTGCATCCGATGTTCGACCATCAGCCCCTGAGGTTGCTCGGCCTCGACGAGGGGCAGACGATGAAACTGTGCACCGCAACGCGGCAAGAGGATGGGGGGCATCAGGGGATGCAGGTCAAGGCGGAGTGGGCGTGATGGGCCTGCTCACCGGCATGCGCGTGATCGAGGGGTCGGCCTTCGTCGCGATCCCGCTGGCTGGAATGACCCTGGCCCAGATGGGCGCCGACGTCATTCGCTTCGACCGGCTCGAAGGCGGGCTCGACGCCAGGCGCTGGCCGGTCACCCAAGACGGCACGTCGCTGTTCTGGGCCGGGCTGAACAAGGGCAAACGGTCCGTGGCGGTGAACATGAAGGCGCCCGAAGGCCGGGATCTGATCACCCGCATCGTCACCGCCCCGGGAGACGACGCCGGATTGTTCCTGACCAACCTCCGCGTCCGCGGCTGGATGGACCATGAGACGCTGTCGAAGCTGCGCGCCGATCTGATCACGGTCACCCTGCTTGGGGACCGCCACGGCAACCCGGCGGTGGACTACTCCGTCAATCCGGCGCTCGGGTTCCCGATGGCCACGGGGCCCGAAGGCTCGACCGAACCGGTGGCCCATGTCCTGCCCGCGTGGGACTGTATCGCCGGAAACCTCGCAGTGTCGTCGCTGCTGGCGGCCGAGCGTCACCGATTGAGGACGGGGCACGGACAGGAGGTTGTCCTGGCGCTGAAGGATGTCGCCGCCGCCATGCTCGGCCATCTCGGCATCATCGGGGAGGTGGCCGTCAACGGTGTGGATCGCCAGAAGGCCGGGAATGCGCTCTACGGGGCCTATGGGCAGGATTTCGTGCTGGGGGACGGCGCGCGGATCATGGTGATCGGCCTGACCAACCGGCAATGGCGCGGTCTGGTCAAGGTCACGGGCACGGGCGATGCGATTGCGGCGCTGTCCTCGGCCACCGGGCTCGACCTGCGGGACGAGGGCAACCGCTGGCGCATGCGCGCGGAGATCACGGCGGTCCTTGCGCCCTGGTTCCACGCGCGCACCCTGCCCGACGTCGCGCCCGCGCTCGACACGGCGGGGTTGACCTGGTCGGAGTTCCGCAGCTTCGCGCGCGCCGTCCATGAAGATCCCGACCTGTCTCTGGACAACCCGATGATGGCCGAGATCGCACAACCGGGCATCGGAACCTATCGCGTTCCGGGCCTGCCGGTGACGTTCGGGGCGGCGCCCCGCACAGCGCCCGTCCCCGCGCCGCTTCTCGGCCAGCATACCGAAGAGGTGCTGGCGGACGTCGCCGGGCTTGCCTCCGGCGAGATCGGCCGCCTGATGGATGCCGGGATCGTCGCCGGCCCCTGAAGCGATGCCTCCCGATCGCAGCGCAACGGATTGGTAACGGCCCCCGGGGCACAACACGGCCATTCCGGAACGCGAACGGATCGGAGCGCACCCATGCCGACCCTCTATTTCAGCGGCGATCACGTCGCCTTCTTCGATGGCATGGATGCCAACGGATCGAAGACCAAGTTCACCGGCGTCGAGAACCCGTTCCTGGCGTCCGATGTCGTCGAGATCGTCATCCGGGATTCCGACGTGGGCGCGAATGGCGAGTTCGATCCCCATATGGTGCGTTTCGAACAGGTGACTGTTGTGCGCGACGGGGTGCGCCATGACTTCGAGGTCGACGACGGCGCGAAGATCAAGGAATGCGGCGGCGGCAGCGCGCCCGAACAAGGCGATACCTTCTTCATCACGAATGACGAGGTCGAAGCGCCGTCCTCCGGCCCGTTTTCGGGGCTGGAGGACGGCAAGCTCGTGTTCTCGACCGATGCGACCTTCACCACCGGTCAGACCACGGCCATCGTCCGGTCGCAGAACCTGGACCTGAACGAGGATGGCGACACGCAGGACGACGCGGAGGCCAAGAACGGCACGTTCAACGCCAAACCGGCCCTCAGCCCACCCTGCTTCGTCTCCGGCACGCGGATCCTGACCCCGCTCGGGGAGGTTCCCGTCGAGGCGCTGCGCCCGGGGATGGAGGTGAGCCTCGCCGGGGGCGAGCGTGCCCCGGTTCTGCTGACGGCCGCGTTCCCGCATCGCCTGTCCGGCTCGGGCGATCCCGTTCGCCCGGTGGTGATTCCCCCCGGGGCCCTCGGCCCCGGCCGGCCGAGCCGGCCGCTGCGGCTGTCGCCCCAGCACGCCCTGCCGATCTCTGATTCGCAATTGCCGGAGCTTCAGGACGCCGCAGCGGGACAGCCGGGGGCGTTCCTGCGCGCCAAGGCGCTTTGCGGCTGCCGCGGGATCTCGCAGCCGCCGCGCGCCGGGCGTGTGACCTATCACGCACTGCTCCTGCCCGCCCTGGGCGCGCTGGTTGCGGATGGGGCGCAGGCGCTGTCCCTCTGGCCCGGCCCGCGCGCCTTGCGGGCCATCGGGCCGGACCATGTCCGCTGGCTCGAACAGGTGTTTCCCGGTGTCTCGACAGCGCCGGAGCGGGCCTACGGGCCGCCGGGCACGCAAGTCCCGCGATGGGCGGTCCGCGACGCGCTGGGCTACCTCGTCCGCGCCGCCTGACCGCGCCGCCCGACCGCCCTTCCCGGCCGCGGCGCCACCCCTCAGGAGGGCCTCAATCGCGCCGCCCCGCGCCCACCGCAGGCGCGCGCATTTCGCCACCTTGCCGCGGGCGCCCCCGCTTGCCACAACCTCCCGGCGGAAGCGGAGGACTACACGATGGGATACAAGGGTGTTTATGAGGCTGCGAAGGCCGATCCCGAGGCATTTTGGCTCAACGAAGCAGCGGCGATCGATTGGGTGTCGCCGCCGACCAGAGCGCTCTTCTCAGAGAACGCGCCGCTCTACGAATGGTTCGCCGACGCGCGGGTCAACACCTGCTGGAACGCGGTCGACCGGCATGTCGAGGCCGGGCGCGGCGCGCAGGTGGCCATCATCCACGACAGCCCCGTCACCGGGACGGTGCACAAGATCACCTATGCGGAGCTGAAGAACCGCGTCGCGTCGCTGGCCGGGGCCCTTCGCGCGAAGGGCGTCGAGAAGGGCGACCGGGTGCTGATCTACATGCCCATGGTGCCCGAAGCGCTGGAGGCCATGCTGGCCTGCGCGCGGATCGGGGCGATTCACTCCGTCGTCTTCGGCGGCTTTGCCGCGCATGAGCTTGCCGTCCGCATCGACGACGCCCAGCCCAAATGCATCATCGCCGCCTCCGCCGGCATCGAGCCGGGGCGCGTCGTCCACTACAAGCCCCTGCTCGACGAGGCGCTGCGTCAGGCCGAGTACGAACCTGCCTTCTGCGTCGTCTTCCAGCGCGAGCAGGAGGTCGCCCATCTCGAAGAGGGACGCGACGACGACTGGCATGCCTTCCAATACGGTGTCGAACCGGCCGAATGCGTGCCGGTGGAAGGCAACCACCCGGCCTATATCCTCTACACCTCCGGCACGACCGGCCAGCCCAAGGGCGTGGTGCGGCCCACCGCGGGGCATCTCGTCGCCCTGAACTGGACGATGAAGAATATCTACGACATGAACCCCGGCGAGGTGTTCTGGGCCGCCTCCGATGTCGGCTGGGTCGTGGGCCACAGCTACATCTGTTACGCCCCACTGATCCACGGCAACACGACCATCGTCTTCGAAGGTAAGCCCGTCGGCACGCCCGATGCCGGCACGTTCTGGCGCGTGATCCAAGATCACAAGGTGAAGTGCCTGTTCACGGCGCCTACGGCGTTTCGCGCCATCAAGCGCGAGGATTCCAAGGGCGCACTGGTGGGCGACTACGACATTTCCTCGCTGGAGAGCCTGTTCCTGGCCGGAGAGCGCGCCGACCCGGACACGATCAAGTGGGCCGAGACGACGCTGAACGTGCCCGTGATCGACCATTGGTGGCAGACCGAGACGGGCTTCGCCATCGCGGCCAACCCCATCGGAATCGAGCGGCTGCCCGTCAAGATCGGCTCGCCGTCGGTGCCCATGCCGGGCTGGGACGTGCAGGTGCTCGATGAGGGCGGGCATCCTGTGGCGCCGGGCACGCTTGGGGCCATCGCGATCAAGCTGCCCCTGCCCCCCGGCACGCTGCCGACGCTCTGGAACGCCGAGGCCCGCTTCCGCAAAAGCTACCTGGAGCAGTTCGCCGGGCACTACGAGACCGGCGATGCAGGCTACGTCGACGAAGACGGCTATCTCTACATCATGGCGCGCACCGACGACGTGATCAACGTGGCGGGCCACCGCCTGTCCACGGGCGCGATGGAGGAGGTTCTGGCCGGCCATTCGGACGTGGCGGAATGCGCGGTGATCGGCGTGTCGGACGACCTCAAAGGGCAGTTGCCCATGGGGTTTGTGTGCTTGAACGCGGGCACGAACCGTCCGCACGTGGAAATTGTGCGTGAATGCGTCGCACTCGTCCGGGAACAGATCGGCCCGGTGGCTGCATTCAAACTTGCCTGCGTGGTGGACAGACTGCCCAAGACGCGCTCCGGCAAGATCCTGCGCGGCACCATGCAAAAGATCGCCGATGGTCAAGAATACAAGATGCCTGCAACCATTGACGACCCTGCCATTTTGGCGGAGATTCAAGAGGCGCTTGCAACGCTCGGTTATCCGAAGGCGGCGGCACCGACAGGCTGACCTGCACGTAAACCTGCCCTTTTTGGCAGGTTGGAGGAGGGCGGTCCATTCCACTATGTTTCGCACAACCATGAGGCGTAAGCCTAATGGTTTCGATAGTATAGGTGTCGAGTAACTGCCTTTGGTCGCGCGGCTTTCCTGCTCTGGTGGGGTGCAGTCGCGCGACATCGGCAACGCCAGCCGGTTGTTTCCCGGTTGTTTTCGGCACTTTGTTGGGATCGGACCTTACGGAGGCCACGTGCAAGGCAAGCCGCTGTCGCTCATCAATCATGACATTCGATCTGCACTCGGCGACGTTGTTGGCGGTCTGCATCTGATCGACGATATCGCGCTCGACCCCGCCTCCCGTCAGCAGCTTGAGCGTGTGCGCGCCGCCGGGGAAGCGTTGGAGCGCCTGCTGACAGAGGGCCTGCGTCTGGCCGGTACGGACGACGCGCGCGGCTCGGACGCGCGGGATCCCGCCGACCCGGAGAGCGCGCCCGCCGAGAGCATCGTGATGCTCGACCTGTTCAACGCCTTGGAGCGCCGGTGGGGCGGACACGCGGCCGCCTTGGGCCTCGATTTCGTGGCCCGACTGAACGGCGATCTCCCGACCAGCATTCGCACACGCGCGATCGAGCTGGAGCGCATCCTGTCGAACCTGCTCGACAACGCTTTGAAATACGCCGAGTTCGGCCGGATCTCTCTGGCTGTCGACAAGCGCGAAGACGGTGCCCTGGTGTTTACCGTCTGCGACGAGGGGCCTGGGTTCTCCGATGCGGCCCTTGGACGCCTGTTCAGCTTCGGCGGCCGGCCGCGCGATGCCACGCAGCCAGGCACGGGCCTGGGCCTGCATATCGCGAAAGAGCTGGCCGATCGCGCGAGCGGCACGCTCAGCGTCGCCAACCTGAGCGACCGCTCGGGCAAGATCACCGGCGCCTGCGTTGCGCTTGTCCTGCCGCGCGAGGTCTGGACAGCGGAACCGGCCTGCCTCCAGCGCGATCCCCTGCCCGACCTGACCGGCAAGACCGTCCTCGTGGCCGAGGACAACGCCACCGCGCAGCTGCTCTTCAGCCGGATGCTGCGGAACCTCGGCGCGACGGTCGAGCTTGCGGGGGACGGCATGACAGCGCGCGCAGCCCTGTCGGAGCTGGATGTGGATCTGGCCATCGTCGACATCCAGATGCCCGGCCTGTCCGGTTTGGACGTGATCTCGGGCATGCGGGCGACCGGCAGCCCCGGGCGCCGCGTGCCGATCGTCGCGGCCACGGCCTATGTTCTGAGTGCGGACCGCGAGAGGATTTATGCCGCTGGCGCGGACGCGATCCTTGCGAAGCCGGTTCTCAGCCTGTCGGCCCTCGCCCATGCCATCACGGTCGCCCTGGACGCATCGGCGCTCCGCAAGGACACCGAGCGCGCCGAGGACAGACCTCACGATGGGCCAGCGGCAGATGAACAGGTGCGCGAGCCCCTGGCCAGCCGCCTGGCGCAGTTGGTCGAAATCGCCGGGCCGGAGGGCCGGGACGAGCTTTTGCTTCGCCTCGACAATGATGTCTCAGGCTCCGTCCAGTCGCTCTGCACGGCGATCACCACGCGCAACATCTCGGCGACACGCATGCAGACCCATGTGCTGATCTCGCTCACGGGCGCCGTTGGTGCAGGTGGGCTGCAATCCATCATGGAGCAGATGAACTCGGCCTCGCACAGAAGCGATTGGACGTTTCTGGACAAGAGCCTTGCCAAGGCGCAGCCTAGCCTGCGCCGACTCGGCCGCGAGATCCAACGATTGCGAAAGGGCATTTGCCGCGTGGAACAGACTTGGGCGCCTCCCGCGTGAGCACACCCGACATACTGCTGATCGAAGACACGCCGTCGCTTCAGTTGCTGTATGCCTCGGTTCTCAGGCATGCCGGATACGACGTCCACTGCGCCTCCACGGCGGAAGAAGGCTACCGCGCGTTCCAGGCCGCGCCCCCGCCCGTCGTAATCCTCGATCTCATGCTACCGGACCGTGACGGCCTCTCACTGCTGCAGGAGTTGATAGCGCTCTCTCCGGACACGAGCGTCGTGGTCGTCACCGCGAATGGCTCGATCAGCCGAGCGGTGGAGGCGATGCGCGCCGGCGCGCACGAGTTCCTGGTGAAGCCGTTCGAGGAAGGCCGCATGCTGAATGCGGTCCGCAACGCCATACAGACCAGTCAGCGCCGCATGCGGGACACGCCGTCCGGATCTGCTGCGATGGACCTTCCGCTGCAGGAGTTCATGGGCTTTGTCGGCTCGTCGTCTTCGATGCAGAAGGTCTATGCGCGGGTCCGGTCCGTGGCGCGCTCCATGGCGACCATCTTCGTCACGGGCGAGAGCGGGACCGGCAAGGAGGTGTGCGCGCAGGCCGTGCATGCGGCCTCGGGGCGCGCCCGCGGGCCCTTCGTCCCCCTCAATTGCGGCGCGATCCCGTCCGAGTTGCTGGAATCCGAGGTGTTCGGCCATCTCAAGGGATCCTTCACCGGCGCGATCTCCGACAAGGTCGGCGCCGCCGCCGCCGCGGATGGCGGAACGCTGTTTCTGGACGAGATCTGCGAGATGCCCCTGGCCTTGCAGACCAAGCTCTTGCGGTTCCTGCAAACCTCGTCGATCCAGCCTGTCGGCGCCGCCCGCCCCACGAAGATCAACGTGCGCATCATCTGCGCCACGAACCGCGACCCGTTGGAGGAAGTGCGGCTCGGGCGGTTCCGTGAGGATCTGTTCTATCGCCTCCATGTGATCCCGATCCACCTGCCGCCGCTGCGCGATCGCGACGCGGACGTTCTGGAGATCGCGCAAGCCCTGCTGGCCCGCCAGGGCAAGGAAGAAGGTAAGAACTTCAGCGGGTTGTCCGCCGAAGTGGAAGATTTGTTCCGCGCCCTTCGTTGGCCCGGAAACGTCCGGCAGTTGCAGAATGCGATCCGGCACGTCGTCGTTCTGCACGATGGGCCTCGGGTGACGCTCGACATGCTGCCGGACGCGCTCGTCTCCACGGCGATGGCTGCGGCGCCAGCGCAGGCGGCCGGACGCGCCGACGCCACGGGCTGGGCGCATCTCCACGCGATGGAGGGGGCGGGACACGGCGTCCTCCACGAGTACGGCCACCGTCACCCCGCCTCCGGCGGGGCCGAGGCGGCGCGCCGCCTGGATCCCGAGCTTGCCCGCGATCTGGTGAATGCCGGCCTTCCGGCAGTGAACGGCGAGCATGTGGATCTGCGGGGCAAGACACTGGCCGAAATCGAGCGCCTGGCCATCGAGTTCGCCATTTCGCGCAATGGCGGGTCGATACCTAAGGCCGCGCGCGAGCTTGGCGTCTCGCCCTCCACGATCTACCGCAAGCGCGAGGCCTGGGCCGAAGCCAGCCGCGTATCGTAAGCCGCCGGCAGGCGCTCCCCTCCCACGCAGAGGCAGCGCTTCCCGCCCCGGTTCGCTTCGGGGGGGCCGACAGCAGAGATCCGTCTCGAATTAGCCTTAGGGCCGTCGGCTTGCATCGTGGCAGTGTGGCGCCGCTGCGCCCTGCCCGATATGGCCGCGACGAGGGGACAAGGCCCTGGCACCCCGGCTCAGAGCGCCCGTCGGTCAAGCGTGCGCGGGGCGTCCCACAGGAGGACGCGATGCCATCCCTCGCGCTACGTGAACTGTTCGCGCAGCAGACGCTCCTCCAGCCCGTGTCCCGGGTCGAACAGGATGCGGTGCGCGACGCCCAGTTCGGAGCGGACCGCGACGGTGACGACATCCCGCACAGCGCGCGAATCGGCTTCGGCCATGACCGGGCGTTTCTGTCCTTCCAGCACGTCGAAGCGGACCTCGGCCATCTTCGGGATCAGCGCGCCGCGCCAGCGCCGCGGGCGAAACGCCGCCACGGCGGTCAGGGCCAGAACATCCGAACCGATCGGAAGGATCGGCCCATGCGCCGAGTAGTTGTAGGCGGTGGACCCGGCCGGTGTGGCCACGATGGCCCCATCCGCCACGAGTTCCTCCATCCGGACCCGGCCATCGACAGAGATCTTGAGCTTTGCCGCCTGCGGCCCGGCCCTCAGAAGCGAGACCTCGTTGATCGCCAGCGCATCATGCACCGTGCCGCCCGCGGTGATCGCGCGCATCGCCAGCGGGTTGATCACCGCCATCTCCGCCGCGTCCAGCCGCTCGATCAGGTTCGGCTCGTGGTATTCGTTCATCAGGAACCCGATGGTGCCGCAGTTCATGCCGTAGACGGGGGCGGGAAAGCCCTCCGTGCCATGCAGGGTCTGCAGCATGAACCCGTCGCCGCCGAGCGCCACGATCACTTCCGCCTCCTCCGGCGCCACGCCGCCATAGGCGGCGACGAGCGCGCGCCGGGCCTCCTGCGCGATGGCGGTATCGCTGGCCATGAAGGCGATCTTCGGCATGTCCTTCTTTCGCGCGCTTGGGATCCGCAGGCGGCGGGCCGCTCCAAAAAACCCGCTGGTCGCCGTAAGTGCAACTGCTCAGGGCCAAATCCGGCGCCAAGGGGGCCGACGCAGGCCAAACTGCCGCACCTGAGCGCCGTTGCGCCGGATTCCGACCTTTTACGATCGTTGCGTTTGCTCTATCTCCCCCGCACAGATGTTAACGCCAGCCTGCAGGCCACCCGCTCCGGGGCGCTCTGCTACGCGACAGGAGAGCGCCATGAACGCACCGCACCGGGACAGTGGCTTTTTCACCGAATCCCTTGCAAGCCGTGACCCCGAACTCGCCGCCGCCGTCGGTCAGGAACTGGGGCGGCAGCGCGACGAGATCGAACTGATCGCCTCGGAGAACATCGTCAGCCGGGCGGTGCTGGAGGCGCAGGGCTCGGTTCTGACCAACAAATACGCCGAGGGCTATCCCGGGCGGCGCTATTACGGCGGCTGCCAATATGTGGACATTGCCGAAGATCTGGCGATCGAGCGGGCCAAGGTGCTCTTCGGTGTGGGCTTTGCCAATGTGCAGCCGAACTCCGGCAGCCAGGCCAACCAGGGCGTCTTTACCGCGCTTCTGCAGCCCGGCGACACGATCCTGGGCATGTCGCTCGATGCCGGCGGGCACCTGACCCACGGAGCACGCCCGAACCAGTCGGGCAAGTGGTTCAACGCGGTGCAATACGGGGTGCGTGAAGACACGCAGGACGTCGATTACGACCAGATCGAAGCACTGGCGCTGGAGCATCAACCGAAGATGATCATCGCCGGAGGCTCGGCGATCCCGCGGCAACTGGACTTTGCCCGGTTCCGCGCCATCGCCGACAAGGTCGGCGCCTATGTGCTGGCCGATGTGGCGCATTATGCCGGGCTGATCGCGGCGGGCGTCTATCCCTCGCCCTTCCCCCATGTGCATGTGGCGACGACCACCACCCACAAGACCCTGCGCGGCCCCCGCGGCGGTATGATCCTGACCGACGATGCGGCGCTGGCGAAGAAGTTCAACTCCGCCATCTTCCCCGGGATTCAGGGCGGACCGCTGATGCATGTGATCGCCGCCAAGGCGGTCGCCTTCGGCGAAGCGCTGCGGCCGGAGTTCAAGACCTATCAGGAGCAGGTGATCGTCAATGCCCAGGCGATGGGCGCGGCGCTGATGGACGGCGGCCTCGATCTGGTGACCGGCGGCACGGACAGCCATGTGCTGCTCGTCGATCTGCGGCCGAAGGGAGTGAAGGGCAACGCGACCGAGAAGGCGCTGGGGCGCGCCCATATCACCTGCAACAAGAACGGCATTCCCTTCGATACCGAAAAGCCCACCATCACCTCGGGCATCCGGCTGGGCTCGCCCGCGGGCACGACCCGCGGGTTCGGGGCGCCCGAATTCACCCAGATCGGGCAGTGGATCTCGGCCGTCGTCGATGGCCTTGCCGCCCTTGGCGAAGAGGAAAACGGCGCGGTGGAAGCCGAGGTGAAAGAGGCGGTCGCCACGCTCTGCGGCCGCTTCCCGCTCTATCCCGATCTCTGAAGCGGGGCTTCCGACTTCGGGCGACGGGCGCCGGGACATCGAGGGTCGGCCCCGGATCACCGCGTGGGTAGCCACGCTTAGGGCGTAGATTGCGTATCTGCGATGTACAGGCCGTGGCGCTCCCGCCTCCGAACGACGCCTCGCGGCGCCGCCGTCGTTGGGCCCGGCACCCGCGATGCGGGTGCCGGAGCTGCGCCGTGCTCTGGCGCAGCGATGGGCGGCGGCCGGGCTTGCCTCCGGCGGGGATATTTCTGGCAAGATGAAGGGGGCTGGCGCGTTCGCGCTGAAGGTGCGCCGATGCCCGCGCGCAGGGGCCATTGCGGACCGCATGATTGCTCGGGTGGAGCCTAAGGTGCGCGCGGGCAGCGGTGTCCGTCGGGGGCGTAGGGCCGGGCTTGGGCGCCCGAAGAGGGGCGCCGGAGCCGGGGCGCAGCGTCACTCCTGAAACCGGACGCGCAGGCTGACGATTTCGAAGGGTCGGAGGGTGAGGGGCAGCGTCGTGCCGTCGACCGCCAAGGGGGGCCCCTCCGGCACCTCCAGGAGGGTGCACCGGCGCGCCTCGGCCAGGGGGCGGGAAAAGCGGATCTCGACCGGGCCGCGCGCGCGATTGGCCTCAAAGAGCCGGATCACGAGACCCGCCCGGTCTTCGGCCACCTTGACCGTTTCGATGACGACATTGGGCGCCGGGGACGAAACCAGGGGCTTGCCGCCGAGCGCGGTGCGGAAGCTGCGCTCGGCCACGGCGGGCGCGTTGAGCGACCAGGCCTGCTTGATCACCTCGCCCCGGCGCCAGTCGCCCAAATGGGGCAGCAGCGCGTAGGTGAAGCGGTGCGGGCCGCGATCCGCTGTCGGGTCCGGCATGGTGGCGGACTTGATCAGCGAGAGGCGGAGGACGTCTTTGTGCACATCGTAGCCGTACTTGCAGTCGTTGAGCAGCGCCACGCCGTAATCGGCTTCGGAGAGATCGGCCCAGCGCTGGGCGGGCACCTCGAACTTGGCGTAGTCCCAGCTCGTGTTGCGGTGGGTGGGCCGCATGATCGAGCCCCATTGGATCTCGTAGGTAGCGACAGGCGAGAAGACGGCGACGGGAAAGGCCACCTTGAGCAGCAGATGGGTTTCCTGCCAATCGACGTCGGTCACGAAGTCGATCCGTGGCGATGCGGCGCAGAGACGGATCTGTTGGGTGATCCGGCTGGAGCGATAGGCGCGCTCGATCCAGATGGCGGCGCGCAGCGGGCCCGCTTCGACGATCTCGAAGCGTGTGAGCCCGCCAACCACTTCTCCGCGATCCTCGAAGAAGGCGTCGATGTCCCAGGCATCCCACGAGATCGGCCGGTCTTCGAAAACCTGCAGGCGATTGCCGGCCTGCCCGTCCTTCAGGACCTCGCGCGCGGCGCGTTTGTCGAAGATCCGGGTGAGGGTTGCGTCGGTGTCGAAGTCGAGCGTCAGTACATCGTTTTCGAGGCGTATCCCGCCGTTCGGGAGGCGCGCGGCGCTGGCCTCCCCCACCGGCCGGTCCGAGCGCAGCGGCGTGACGGAGTAGGGCGCGAGAGGGCCGACTTCGATCAGGGTTCCACCCTCTACGGTTTGCGTCACCGCCTCCGCCGGGAGGGTCGCCGCCGCGTCGGGCGGGATCACAGCCTGCCGCGTGATCGGGAACGGGGTTGCGTTGACCACACCAAACCCGTCGGTGCCTTCGCCGGTGGCGGCCGCGCGCATCTCGCCCACCAGCGCGTGCAGGCGCGCGTAGTCGCGGCGGGCATCCTCGAAGACCTCGGGGATCGAGGTGCCGGTGACGATATCGTGGAACTGGTTGAGGCAGAGGATCTCCCAGGCCTCCGTCAGCTTGTCCCACGGCAGGTCCTGCCCGCCGAGGACGAAGGCGCGGGCCGCGAGGTATTCGACCTCGTGCAACGCTGCCTCGGCGTGCCGGTTGGCGCGTTTGATCCAGGCCTGGGAGGTCAGCACACCGCGGTGGCCTTCCAGGTAGAGCTCGTCGGCCCAGACCGGCAGATCGGCTGCCTTGGGCTCGATCGCTTCGAAGAAGGCGCGGACCGACGAGAACTTCACGCGCGGCGCGCCGGGCATGTTCGCCCAGATCTCCGCCCGCCGGATCAGCGGGCCGGTCGGCCCGCCGCCGCCGTCGCCGTAGCCATAACAGATCGGCAACTCGTCGATCCGTTCCTTGGCGGTCGATTTCTCCCACGTTCCGATGACCTCTTCCGCCGAGAGGTCCGACTTGTAGTTGGTGGGGAACGGCAGGTGCTGCACCTCGCGCGGGGTTGTGAGGAAATGGGCCAGAACGCGGGTGCCGTCGATGCCCTCCCACCAGGTCGTCGAGGCCGGCACCTGGTTGTACTGGTTCCAGTTGACCTTGTTCGTCACCATCCATTTCAGCCCGGATTGCGCCATGAGCTGGGGCAGGCACCAGGACATGCCGAACGTGTCCGGAATCCAGAGCACCGGTGCCTCCGCCGCGCGGCCGAACTTCTCCGCGAAGTAGCGCCGCCCGAGCAGGATCTGGCGGACGAGCGCCTCCGGCCCGGGGATGTTGGTATCGGGCTCCACCCACATGCCGCCGATGGGCTCCCACCGGCCTTCGGCGACGCGCGCGCGAATGCCGTCGAAGACGTCGGGATAATCCACCTCGGTCATTTTGTAGAGCGCCGGCTGGGAGTGGGAGAAGCGGTAGCTGGGAAACCGCTCCATCAGGCGCAGCACGTTGAGCGTGGTGCGGGCGTTCTTCCGCCGGGTCTGCAGCACGGGCCAGAGATAGGCCACGTCGATATGGGCGTGTCCCACGGCGTGCAGCGTGACATCGAGCGGCGCACCGGCCTCCGCGAGGCCCGCTTCCAGCGCCGCCATCGCGGCGGGCACGGTGCGGTAGAACAGCTCGCCGAGGGGATCGCGGGTGTCGAGCTTGAGGAACGCATCGTCGAGCGCGGTGAGCATCCGGTGGCGCGCGGGGTGGGCATCGGCCAGATGCAGCGCCGCCTCCAGCGTGACTTCGGCCAGCGAGAGGAAATCGCGCGTGGCCACGTCGATCTCGACCACGGCGCAGGGCCGCATAAAGAGCTGGGTCGCTTCGTCCGGATTGGGCGGCCAGCCGGTGAGCCCCGTCCAGCCGTGCAGCTCCAGGCGGTGGCTGCGGCCGTCGATGACGCGCTCGGGCAGGTAGATCGTATGGTGGTACCGGTCGGCGGAGGCGAAGGCCTGCCCGTCGATGAAGAGCGTGGCTTCGGGATGGGTAAAGATGTCACCGGCCACGCCGAGAGGCAGGTGCAGGCCGACGGGCCCCCGCCCCCAGAGCCGCGGGATGGTGAACTCGGTCGCCAGAAGGAAGTTGCGGTTCTGTCCGGCCCAGTAGCTGTTCCACGGGATCTCCGGCCAGTCGGCAAGGGCGCGGCCGAGGGGCGGATCGGCCGCGGCGTCGGGAAGCCAGCGGACGCGGAACGGATCCAGGGGACGTGTGTCCCGATGCAGCATGGCCTGGAGGAGCGCGACGCGCTTGCCGATCTTCTCGGCCGTGAACCGGCGGGCATGGGTCATGCGTGGGAGCCCGGCCTTGCGACGTCCATGGCGTTCAGCCCCGACGAGGGGATCGCGTCCCGTCGGATCGCGTGGACCTCGCCCAAAGGGCATCGGCCCACCCGCCCGAGCGATCCCGGTGCGATTTGCGGTGCGAAGACGGGATTGCCGGGGCGGGTGGGGCGATGTGCCGCCCGGCACGAGCTCCACGCGAGCCGGACCGCGCCAGGACGGCCACTCACGCGGCGTCCGTCTGCAGGCGAAGCCCGTCTATGGCACCTCGGTAGACCGTCTTGCGCGCACGGGCCATGTCCTCGAGCAGCGCGGCGTCCTCATCCGCCGTGCGCGCAGTGCCCCAGGCACGGTCCATATCCGGCCAAGGGATCGAATCGATGAGCAGCTGGGTGTAGGGATGCTGGGGGGCACCGATCACCTCGTGCGGGGGGCCCGCCTCTGCCACATGGCCCTGATACAGCACGATCACGTAGTCGGAGACGTGGTAGGCCGTCGCGAGATCATGGGTGATATACAGAATTGAGATCCCGTGCTTGTCCTTCAGATCGTAGATATTGGACAGGATCGTGGCGCGGAGCGAGGCATCGACCATCGAGACGGGCTCGTCGGCAATCAGAAGCTTCGGCTGGAGCATCAGCGCACGCGCCACGATCAACCGCTGTCGCTGCCCGCCGGAGAGCTGATGGGGGTAGCGGCGCAGGATCTGGCCCGGGTCGAGGCCCACGGCGAGGCACGCCTCCTCCATCGCCTGTTGCGTATGGTCGTCTCCACGGGACAGGCCAAAGCGCCGGAACGGAAACCGCAACGCGTGTTCGACGCGGTAAAACGGGTTGAAGCAGGCATAGGGATCCTGAAACACGGCCTGCACGTTTTTGCGGAAATCGAGCGAGGCCGAAGCGCCGAGCCGCGCCAGATCCTGCCCCTCATAGAGGACCTGACCGGTCGACGGGGCGTTGAAGCCGAGCATCAACGAGCCCATCGTCGACTTTCCCGATCCCGACTGTCCGACGATCGAAATGATCTGCGGGACATCGCCTTCGAGCGCGAACGACATGGGCTGAAGCGCCGTCACACCGCCATAGACCTTGGAGACCTCGCGAAACTCCAGCAGCGGCGCATCGGTGGTCTTCTGCGAAGCGGGCGCACCGACAGCCGGGTTGAGAAAGCTCTCCCCACCGACGAGCGGAACCGAGGAGATCAGCTCCTGCGTATAGGGATGCTGGGGCGCCTCGACGATCTGCCGCGTCGCCCCGTGTTCCACGAGTACGCCGTCCTTCAGAACAGCCAGTTCATCCACGGATTGCGCCATGAGCCCCATGTCATGACCGATCAGGATCAACCCGCAGCCGATCGCCTCCTGCACCTCGGTCAGGGTCTGCATGACATGACGCTGCGTTACGACGTCGAGGGCCGAGGTCGGTTCGTCGGCGATGATCAGTTCGGGCGACAGGATGACGCCGAGGGCGATGCAGACCCGCTGCTTCATGCCGCCGGACAACTCGTGAGGGTAGAGCTGCCCGACCCGCGGCTGCAGCCCGACGGAAGACAGCGCCGCATCCGAGCGTTCGCGCAATTGGGCGCGCTCGGTCTTGCCTTCATGGGCGACGATCGCGTCCCACATCTGCGCCTCGACCCGCATCACCGGATTGAGGGAGTTCATGGCCCCTTGCGGAATGTAGGACACCGACGCCAGCCGGGTCCGGCGCATCTCTTCGTCCCCCAGGGCCAGAACGTCGATGGCCCGCTGTCCCAGACGGATCTGCCCGGACGACACCCGCCCCGGCTCCGCCAGCATGCGCATGATCGAAAGGGCTGTCGTGGTCTTGCCGGATCCGCTTTCCCCGATGAACCCCACCTTGCGGCCGGGCTGAATCGTCAGCGACAGGGATTTGACCGCGTGAACGATCCCCGCCGGCGTCGGAAAGTCGATCGACAGATCCTTGAGCGTGAGAACCGGCTTGTCGTTCGGCAGGGCGGCTGGAGATGCAGGGGTCATGGAAGCCTCGCGCGCAGGGGGCGGACAGGCGCTGCCGCACTGAAAGGGATCGCGTCGGGTGGGTGGGCCGATGTGGCCTTGGCCACGAGGTCCGCGCCCGACGGGCAACCGCCTGCGCCGTGCGCCCGGTCCCGCGGACCTCGCCCAAAGGGGCATCGGCCCACCCGCCCGGGCGTTCCCGGTGAGAGGTCACCCCCCTTCATGACAGCCGCCTCAGACGGGGGTTCGACACTTCGTCGAGCCCCAGATTGATCAGCAGGAGCCCGATGAACATCACGGCGAGCAGCAGCGTCGGGATGCCCCACCACCACCAGAGGTTCTGGATCAGGGCACCGGCATTGATGGCTTCGTAGATCGTGCGCCCAAGCGTCGGAATGCGCTGCGGGCCCAATCCGAGAACCTCCAGCCCCACGGCCGTCACAATGGAGGTGGTGACATTGGCGATGAGGGACCCGAAGAGATAGGGCACCAGGTTCGGCAGCATCTCGCGGAACATGATATGCGGCGTCGAGGCGCCCGAGAGCCGCGCCATCTGCACATAGCCCGACGTTCGCATCGACAGGACCTGCGCCCGGATCAGCCGGGTCGGCGATTGCCAGACGAAGCACGCGATCAGCAGCGCCATCGCCGTCAGCGACACGTCTCCATAGGCGGCCTGAAACACCACCAGGATCAGCAGCGGCGGGATCGTGATCATCACATCGCTCAGGATCCGGATCGTGTCGTCCGTCCGCCCGCCCACGAAACCGGCCGTGAAGCCCAGAACAATGCCGACCGACATTCCGATGAGCGAGGCCAGCAGTCCGACAAAAAGCGAGTTCGGCGCCCCGATGATGATCAGTGACAGCACATCCCGCCCCGCGCCATCGGTCCCGAGCGGATAGGCCCATTCGCCCGCCTGGCCTCGCAGGTTCTCGAACCCGACCGGCGGCAGCCGCAGCGGCGCGGACCCCGTGAACACCAGATCGAGGTCCCATGTTGCGCGCCCCAGTACGCCCAGCGCGACGATCCCGAGCAAAAGCCCCACGCCCCAGAGCAGCTTGGGGTTCCACCAGGGATTGTCGAACCGGCGCATCCGCCGAAGCTGCTTCTTCGACAGCGTGTCGTCCGCCTCGGGGGCGTCGCTGTCCGTCGAGTATTCGGTCATGTCGTCGCCCCCTCGTGCCGGATACGGGGGTCGATGAACGGGTAGATCAGATCGACGAGGAACACCGCCACCGCCGTCATCAGGATGATCACGTAGGAGATTCCCTGGATCACCGGAAAGTCCTGATCGAGGATCGCGTCGTAGAGCAGCTTGCCCATTCCGTTATAGGCAAAGATCCGTTCCACCAGCACCTGCCCGGCGATCAGCAACCCGATCTTCAGCGCGAAGGCGGTAATCTGCGGCAGGATCGCGTTGCGGATCATGTAGCGGTAAAGAATGTAGCGCGGCTTGAGGCCCTTGGCCTTGGCCAGCGTCACGTAATCCTCGCCCTGCACCGTGATCATCAGCCCGCGCATGCCCAGCGCCCAGAACCCGAAGGTGACGATCACGATGGAAAGCGCCGGTAGAAAGCCGTGATGCAGGACGGAGATCGCAAAGTTCCACGACCAGCCGGGTTCCACCATCAGCCCGTAGGCGCCGGTCAGCGGGAACCATCGGAGCTGGGCCGCGAAGACCCACATCAACAGGAGGCCCGAGAGGATCGGCGGGATCGAGGTGAAGACCATGGCCGCCGGGATCGCGACCTTGACCAGACGCGGGCTCTCCTCCCAGACCATCAGCGCCCCGAGCAGATTGCCGATGACGAAGGTAATGATGAGCGACAAGATCATCAGCCCCAGCGTCCAGGGAAGGGCCTGGGCGATGAGCGCCGAAACCGGCGTCGGGAACGAGGCCGTGGAGAGGCCGAAATCGAAGGTGAACGTGTTCCACAAGTATTTGAAGTACTGAACGATCAGCGGATCGTTCAGCCCGAACTTCTCCTGCAGCTGCATCAGGATTTCTTCGGAATTGGCGACGGTGCCGCCGCCCGCCGCCATTCGGCTGAGCATCACATCCGCGGGGTCGATCGGCGACAGCCGCGGGATGATCCAGATCAGCGTGGCCGCGATCCAGACCGTCAGCCCCAGCGTGATCAGCCGGTTGATCAGATAGCTTCTTGGGATGCGTCCCATGACACTCCTCCCCTAGGCCGATAACGCCGTGACAGGCCGCGCGGCCCGGCGGGCGGCGGCCACGCCACACGAGCCCCCGCCACACGAGCCCCGGGCGAGATGAGCCTCGCGTGGCCCCCTGCCCCGGCCAGCCCAGCGGCCGGGCCGTTCACCACGCGCCCCGCCCCTTCGCGGCGGGGCAGACCAGGGGCCTGGCCCAGAGGCCGCTGGCCGCTCGGCTTCTCCGCTTACTGCGCCCGTTCGAGGTTGTGGATGATCTGGTGGCCCGTATTCCACCAGAAGAACGGGTGATTGTAGTAGTTCTCGTCCGTCGGCCAGCCTGTCCAGTACGACGTATTGAACGGCAGAAGCTTGAAGGACTGGACCAGGGGAATGAACGGCATCTCGGCATCGAGATACTGGTAGGCGTCCGCCACCATGCCGGGCACGGACGGATCGCCCAGCGCCATCCCCTCCATCTGGTCGACGATTTCGGAGTACGACGCCGCCGCTGCACTGTCCCACCGCGAGGTGTTGTTGAACCCGGGCGAGCGTTCGCCCACCGGCACCACATCGGCCACCGTATAGCGGCCCATGGACGCCCAGGGCTCGTTCACCGACCCGCAGGAGAGCCAGCTATAGCTCATCTCGAAGGCGCCGAAGGGCAGCACCTCGCCCCAGAAAACCCCGTTCTCTACCGGGACCGAGCGCGCATTGATGCCCGCCCGGTTGAGCTGCTCGACCACGACGTCGATGGTGCGGGTGTACTCCGTCGAGGCGGAGTTCACGTGGATCGACACTTCCAGCTTCTCGCCGTCCTTCTCGTAGATGCCGTCCGACCCAAGCGTCCAGCCCGCGGCCTCGATCATCGCCTTGCCCGCATCCGGGTCGCCCCGCTCCGGCAGGCCATGCCCGGCCTCTACGATGGCATCGATGAAGGGCTGCATGGAGCCGTATTGCGGGAACATCGTCACCGAGGGCACCGTGGCGCCCTCCGCCGCCACATTGGCGATCTGGGTCCGGTCGATGATGGTCGCCACGGCCTTGCGCATCGTGGGATCGTCCCAGGGCGCGACGGTCGTATTGATCTCGAGCTGGCGGGCGCACGGGTCGGCCGAGGCATAGGGATAATCGTCATACCAGGCGATCACGGCGGGGTTCTGGGCGCGGATCGCCTCGAAGGTGCCCACCGTCACGTTCTGGGCGGCATCAAGCTGGTTGGCGGCCATCAGCTGTGCGCGGCTCTCCTCGCCGCCGGTTTCGATGAAGACCACGCGCTGGGGTTCCGGCAACTCCTTGAACCCGGACTTGGCGCCCCACCACGCGTCGTTGCGATCCCAGATTGCGCGGTTGGTGGCGGACGAGCTGTAGGTGTAGGGGCCCGTGCCGATCGGCGGGAAGAAAGCAAAGGTCGCCGCATCCTGACCGGCCCAGATATGCTCGGGCATGATCAGGAACGACCCGAAGATGCGCACGCCGAAATTCTCGACGGCAAAGCGCGGGTTCGCCTCGTTCAGCGTGAAGCGCACGGTCAGATCGTCGACCTTCTCGACCGAGGCGACCTGCGCGCGCACCGTCGCCGCTTCGCGGCTTGAGAGATCTTCGTTGCCGAGGGCCATCTCGACGGTGAACACGACGTCATCGGCGTTGAATGCCTCGCCGTCGGACCATTCCACGCCCTCGCGGAGCACCAGCGTCCAGACCGCGCCGCCCTCGTCGGAGTTGAGCTCCAACCCGAGCCACGGCTCTAGCTCGCCATTGCCGTAGTTCAGGATGAACAGCGGCTCCCACATCGTCTGATGCGCGCCATGCATCCGCTTGGTGCCCGGGGTGAACCAGTTGAAGTTCTCCGGGTCCTTGATCGTCCGGTCGAGATCGAAAATGACGGTGTCCTCGCGCGCGATATCCTGCGCGAGCGCCATGCCACCGGCCGCCGCAAACGCAAGGACGGACGCCGCAAGGGCGAATGAGTTTCGCATGTTGTTCCTCCCAGCGGGGCGCGTCGCCGCCCCTTTCTTGATGGATCGCCGCCCCGATGCGCCGGGACAAGGACCGGATTAGCCCGCGCGCACGTAGTCCATGACGAGAACGCGCGTGTCGTCGGGAATGTCTCCTTTTGATATTTCAACCTCGGCGGCACTGGCGAAGTCAACATCCGCGTCCTTGAAGTGCGCGAGAAAGCTCTCGATCCACATCGTGTTCCGGGGCCGGTAGGTGAGCGTGCGAAAGTGCATCGGGATCACGAGCTTCGGGCGAACCGCGTAGATCACCTTCATCAGATCCGGCAGTTCAATCGTCAGATAGCCGCCGGCAAGCGCGAACAGCACATCGACATCCTCGAAGAAGGCGATCTGGCGGTCAGTCAGGGGGTTGCCCACGTCGCCCATATGCGCGCAGGCGATCCCGTCGACACGGAAACGGTACATCCCGTTCTGCCCGGGCACCTCGTGCTCGGGGTGCAGATCCCACTCCGCCGCCTCGATGGCGTGCACGTCCAGCCCCGCGGCCTCGGCCGAGCCGCCGGACTTGGCGACCTCGAGCGCGTTCAGGACGGCAGGCGCCCCGGCGATCAGATCGGCGCGGCAATGGGCGCTGTCATCGTCCGACGAGATGAGGACGAGATCGGCCGGGTCCGCAATCGGGTCGTAGCCCACACCTTCGGGCGTGTAGGGGTCCGTGATGATGGTCGGGCCGCTGTCCGGCACGATGCGGAACGCCGCGTGGCCATACCATTTCACGCGCATCAGTTGTTGCCTACCACATGGGGGCTCGACGTCGCGGTGATGTCGTCGTTCGTGGGGCGGGCGTGATGGCGCCACCTGCCGGTCGGGTCCGTGCCCCTTGCCACGATCGCCTCCACCCCGCGGGCCCAGCCCTCATCCGTGATACGAACTTCGGGCGGGCAGTAGCGCAAGGTTAGGCCGCAGCGGCGGCGGTCGGAGGTGTTGGGCAGGCTGCCATGCACCAGCATGTCCGCGTGCAGCGAAATCTGGCCCGCCTTCAGGGCATTGGTGACCGGCTCGCCCAGGGCGTCGGCCCCGTCGGTTTCGATGTGGAAGACGCTCGCGCCCTCGGCCTTGCGCACCTTCAGCGCGCCCTTGTCATGCGTCCGCGGGATGAAGCGCATGGCGGAGTTGGCGGCGTCGGCATCGTCGATAGCCAGCCAGACCGTCACCGTGCGCGCCGGCGAGAGCGACCAGAACGAGGCATCCTGATGCCAGGGCACCGCCTTGGGATCGTGCGGGGCCTTCGACAGGATCGCGCTCGCCCAGCAGACGATGTTCGGGCCTAGGATATCCTCGACATGGTCGAGGATCCGCGGCTCGGTCGCGATGTCCCACAATCCGGCCAGACGCGCCTGATAGCAATTGATGCCATAGCCCCCGCCCGCGCCCATATCGGTCATTAGCCGGTCGGCATAGGCGCGCAGCGCGGTCACCTCGTTCTCTGTATAGATGTCGAACGGCTGCACGTAGCCTTCGCGATTGTACTGGACGATGTCGGCGGCGCTCAGCCGCTGCGGGTTCGACGTCGTGACCGGTGCAAACGACAGATCTAGCGGTTCTTTCTCGGCAAGCGCCATGGCGTGATGGTCCGGATAAGGAGCGGGATCTCACGTCAATTCTACGGCGTGCGTCGACCTTACGTCAGGGCGCCACTTGACTAATTGGTGTGCGTATTTGACTTTGTTGCATACGATGTCACGCCTGATCGCCCCCCGACGCTTCATCCTGTCAAACTACATGGCGCCGGGCGATGCGTTCCATCTTGCCCACAAACCGCTGGCACAGACCGGGCACGCACCGCTGCATATCCACGACTATTTCGAGGTGTTCATCGTCGAGACGGGGGTCTGCCGGCACGAGGTGAACGGGCTGACCGAGGATCTGGAGCCCGGCACGCTCGCCTTCGTGCGGCCGCACGACGCCCATGCCCTGTCCACCGCGGGCCGGGAGCTGTGCCGGATCGTCAACGTCATGCTGCGCCCGGATTGCATCACCCATCTGGGACAGCGCTATGCCGAGGATCTGTCGGGCCAGTTCTTCTGGGCCAAGAGAGAGAACCCCGTGACGCTGTCGCTGCCGCCGGAGCGGATGGGCGAAGTGATGGCGCTGGTGCATCGGCTGCAGACGGGGCCGCGCAGCCTCGCCCGGATCGAGGCGTTTCTGCTCGTGCTCATGACGGAACTGACCGATCCCACCGCGCGCGTGGCATCGGCCATGCCGCACTGGCTGGCGCAGGCCTGCGATGCGGCGCGCCGGCCAGAGGTGTATCGCCGTGGCGCGGCAGGGCTGGTGGAGGCCGCGGGTCGGGGGCACGAACATGTCTGCCGCCAGATGAAGCGGCATCTCGGCCTGACACCCTCGGCCTATGTCAACCGTCTCCGGATGGACCGGGCCGCAACGCTGCTCACCGCCGGGGATTTGCCTTTGGCGGCAGTGGCGGCGGATGTCGGGCTCGAGAACCTCAGCCACTTTCACCGGTTGTTCCGTGCCCATCACGGCCTGACCCCGCGCGCGTTCTGCGCCCGCCACCGCGCCGCGCCGTTCTGAGCGCGGCCCCGGCGCCGCACGCGCCGTCTCAGGAGGGGCCGGCCCCTGCGCTGGAGGGCGTGCAGGTTGCATTAACCCCTCTCTGGGATACATGATCTTGCGATGATCAAGTATTCGCTCAGATGCGCCGAGGGGCATGATTTCGAAAGCTGGTTCGCCTCTGCAAGCGCCTATGACGCGCTCGCGGCGTCCGGCCGCCTCACCTGTGCGGTCTGCGGCGGCGGCGGCGTCGAGAAGGCGTTGATGACGCCGCGCGTGCGCCCGGCGCGCGCCAAGGCCCCCGCGCCCGCAACGAAGCCGGACGCGAAGGCGGACAACCTGTCGACGCCGGCCTCGGCGATGGAGGCGGAACTGGCAGAGTTCCGGGCGAAGGTGGAAGCCAACACCGAGGACGTGGGCCGCAAGTTCGCCGAGGAGGCCCGTGCCATCCACGAGGGGCGCGCTCCGGACAGGGCGATCCGCGGCGAAGCCAAGATCGGTGAGGCCAAGGCCCTCGTCGAAGACGGGGTGCCGGTTCTGCCCCTGCCCTTCCGCCCGACGCGTCAGGTGAACTGATGAACGAGGCGACCTCTCCCGCCCTGATCACCGGTGCCAATCGCGGGATCGGCGCGGCAATCGCCGAACGCCTCGCCCCGCGCCGTCCGGTCCTCGCCACCGCCCGGACGATCCCGGTCCCGTCGCCCATCGACGGGGTGGAATGGCTGGGCCTCGACGCCGCCGACCCCGGCGCGTTCGACCGGCTCGAACAGCATCTCGACGGGCGCCCGGTGGGCCTGCTGGTGTGCAACGCCGGCGTCTTTCTGGATCGGCACGAGAACCTGGCCGACGGCTTCCCATCCAAGATGTGGGCCGAGACTTTCGCGGTGAATGTGACGGGCGTCTTCCTGACGGTGCAGGCGCTGCTGCCGTCGCTGCAGGCGGCTGCGGGGCTGCACGGCCACGCCCGCATCGCGGTGATCGCCTCGCAGATGGGCTCGTCGGCCCGGGCCGGCGGCTCGAGCTACATCTACCGCGCGTCGAAGGCGGCGGCGGTCAATCTGGCGCGCAACCTCGCGCTCGATCTCGAAGGCCTCGGCATCGCGGTGGCCGCGTATCACCCCGGCTGGGTCCGGACGGATATGGGCGGCGCGCAGGCCGATATCTCGGTCGCGGAATCGGCCGCCGGGCTCGTGGCGCAGTTCGAAGCGCTCTCGCCCGAAACGACCGGCCGCTTTCTGACATGGGACGGTCGCGAGATGCCGTTCTAAGGGTCCCGCCCCTCAGGCGAGCCCGGCGCGCAGCCGCGCCTCCCGCCACGCGATGAAGGTGATCGACACCACGATGAGGGCCCCGCCCAGCACGACCCAGGGGTCGATCGGCTCTCCGAACACCACCGCGCCGAGCGCCACGGACCAGACAAGCTGCAAGAACACCACCGGCTGCGTGACGGCCATGGAGCCTTCGCGGAACGCCAGCGTCATGGTGTAGTGACCGGCCGTCGCAAAGGCCGCGACCAGCAGAAGCAGCGCAAGCTCCGCCCCCGTCGGGGGAACCCAGACGGCGAGCGCGAAGGGCGCGAGAGCGACCGTCACCATGATCGACAGCAGGGCGACGATCACTGCCGGCCCGGCATCCGCGCTGAGGCGCTTGGTCAGCAGATAGGAGCCGGCGAAGAAGATCGCGCAGAACACCATTGCGAGATGTCCGGGGTCGAGCTCGCGCATACCGGGGCGCAGAATCACCAGCGCGCCGAGCAGCGCGCAGCCAACGGCCAGCAACCGGCGGATCTTCAGCCGTTCGCCCAGAAAAATCGCCGCGCCCACGGTGATGTAGACAGGGTTGAGATAGTTCATCGCCGTCACCTCGGCGATCGTGATCCGGGTCATGGCGTAGAACCAGCACACGACCCCCGCCGCATGGAACGCGCCCCGCCAGGTGAACAGAACCCAGGACCGTCGCGTCAGGCGCGCCCGCCGCAGGGCGGGCCACATCGGGATCAGAAAGACGAGGCCCAGCGCATAGCGCAGAAAGGCCGATTGCTGGGCCGGGATCCGGTCACCCAGGAATTTCACGGTGGCGACCACGCCGACGAACATCAGCCCGGTCACCACCATCCAACCGATCGCGACGAGCGGGCGGCCTTCGGGCGCTGGCACGGACGGCGCAGGCGCCGGGGCAGAGAGGTCTGGGCTTGGAGGCACCCGTGCTGCCTACGCCCGTCGGGGCGGCGCAGCAAGCCGATCAGCCGTCTTCGATCAGGCAGGTGACGGAGGTGCCGTCCGCCGCGGTGAAGCGGGCCACGTCCTTGCGCACCCACACTTCCTGCCCGGAGGACAGCGCGTATTTCGCGCCGTCGACGGTGGTCGTGGCCTTTCCCGTCACGGCCTCGTCCCCGGCCCCTTCGATGCGCACGGCCCGCGTTTCCAGATCGTAGAACGAGATCGAGAGCCCGCCCGCGGCCTCCCCCGGGCAGGTGTAGCTGGCGGTGTTCGCGGGTTCCTCCAACTGGAATGTGGTCACCAGTTGCGCTTCCCGGTCGGCATAGGCTTCGGCCACGCAGGCACGCGGATCGCCGGAACGGCGGCAAGCATCGCGTGTCGCCACCCAGGCTTCCTGGCTTTCCTCGAACGCCGTCATCGCCTCGGCCGCATCGTCGCTGTCGTCCTCCTCCAGGATCGAGACGACCGAATCGACGTGCCGGGCCAAGCGCCCGTCGCTCGCCCCGATCTGGGTATCGCTGCACACCATGGCCGTCACGACACCCGACGCGGCGCCGCAATCGATGCTCGGGCGGTCTTCCTGCGCCAGGGCTGCGCCGGCCCCCGCCAGAAAGACAGCCGCCGTGACCGCACATCCGAGGACGGGCACGCAAGGGATCTTGGTCATCGTGAAACGCTCCGGCTGACTATGCGCAGACGCTACCGCACGAGCCGCGCCCGGCAAAAGCCCGTCTGGATACAATTCGCGTCAGGCGTTGCTTGTTTGGTGCGCGACCGCTTCGTCGATCGCCCGGGCAAGATCCTGGCGGTCGACGGGCTTCGGCAGGAACGACGTCATGCCGATCTCATGGTAGCGCCGTTCGTCCTCGGCCGAAACATGCGCCGAGCAGGCCACGATGGGAACGTCGCTTTGTCCGTGGCCCGCTTCGCGCAGGCGCTTGGTGGTAGCGATCCCGCCGAGCCCCGGCATCATCACATCCATCACCACCACATCGAAGGGCGTGCCCTCCAGGATCTCCAGCGCGGCGAACCCGTTGGTGACCTGGGTCACGGCGTGGCCCATATCTTCGAGCATGCGGCGCATAACCTCCTGATTGAGCGCGTTGTCCTCGACCAGCAGAACGCGTTGCGAGGGGCTGGCGGGCCTCGGCGACACGGGATCGCGCCCCTCCGCGTGATCGGCGCTGTCGGCCGGGGCGTCGGGTGGCCGCTGCACCGGAACGTCGAGCCAGAACGTCGCGCCTTCGCCCGCCTCAGAATCGACGCCCACATCGGCGCCCATCGCCTCGGCGATATTGGCGCAGATCGACAGGCCGAGCCCCCAGCCGGTGCGCGGGCCGCGCCCCTCGCCCTCGATGCGCACGAAGGGCCGGTAGAGCCGGGCGACATGCTCCGGCGCGATCCCCGGGCCCGTATCCGACACCCGAAACCGCAGCGTCATCCCGCCCAACTCCTCGCGCAGCACGCTTGCCTCCAGCTCGACCTTGCCCTCCAGCGTGAACTTTACCGCGTTGGCGAGGTAATTGTTCAGTACCTGCTGGATGCGCACGACGTCGGACACGACCGTCACGGGCAGGTTTTCGGCGAGGGTGACAGAGAAGGCGAGGCCCTTTTCCGCCGCGCTATCGCGCCACCAGCGCTCGATATCGGCGAGCATGGCGTGCAGATCGAAGGCGCGCGGCTCGATCCGCATCTGCCCGGCTTCCACCTGGCTGAGATCCAGCAAGTCGGTCAGCAGACCGACCATCGCGTTGCCGGCCGAGATGATCGCTTTCACATGCCCCTGCCGGGTCTCGTCGAGATCGGACAGTTGCAGAAGCTGCGCAAAGCCCATGATGGCGTTCATCGGCGTCCGGATCTCGTGGCTCATCGCGGCCAGAAAGCGCGACTTGGCATTGCTGGCCTCCTCTGCCTCGGCGGCTTTCTGATCGAGCGCCTCCAGCGCATCGCGGGTTTCGCGCAGGTCTTCGAGCACCGCATAGATCCGCAGCAACACGCCGTCCGGCCCAAGTTCGACGAACCCTTCAAGGCACAAGGGCACGGGCACGCCCCGCGAATCGAGCAGCGAGATTTCCGTGCGCCGGACCCGCCCGTGCTCGATCATGACGGGCAATACCCCGTCCTTGAACACCTGGGCATGGTCGGGCGGCATGGCCTCGGCGAGCGGTACGCCCTCCAGGTCGGCTGCCTCGAGCCCGAGGAGCGTCAGGAGGGCCCGGCTGGCCCGTTCCACACGGCCTGTCCGGTCGAGCGCGAGCGCGAGAACCGGCGCGAGCGAGAACATCGCCCCCAGCACGTCGCCTGGTGCGGCGGCGTAGTGCTCGCGAAACTCCCGGTCCATGTCGCCTCCCTCGCGGCCTGGCGGCCTTGCGTCGAACCTACGCTGCGGACGGCGCGGTTCAAGCCGCCTTAGGCGCGCACGCCCGCAAAGCGCTCGGCCCAACTGTCCCGGTCGTCGTCCGAAATCTTGGCAAAGAGGGTGTCCGGTACGGTGAAGGTGTGGCCGGGCGCGAGCGCGTCGAACGCCGCCTCGGGATCGTCGGGCCACGTGGCATCGTCGGTGTTCAGCGTCTCCAGCAACCGGGCAGAGGCGTCGGGGATGAACGGCGCCGAGATCACGGCGTAGAGGCGGATCAGATTGAGGGCGAGGCGAATGTCGGCGGCCGCGCGCGCCGGATCCTCCTTGATCGCGCTCCAGGGCGCGGCCTCCTGCAGGAACTCGTTGCCGGCGACCCAGATCGCGCGCAGCTCCGTCGCCGCCTTGCGCACCTCGATCGCGTCCATATGGGCGGCATAGGCGGCCAGTCGCTCCTTGATCTCGGCCCGGACCCTGGCCGCTTCCGGCGTAACCTCGCCGCCCTCCGGCACCGCCTTGCCGAATTTCGAGCGGCAGAACTTCGTCACCCGGCTGACGAAGTTGCCGAGCACGTCGGCGAGGTCCTTATTCACGCCCTGCTGGAACTTTTCCCACGTGAACTCGCTGTCGCTGCTTTCCGGCGCGTTGGACAGAAGCCACCAACGCCAATAGTCGGCCGGCAGGATCTCCAGCGCCTGATCCTGGAAGATGCCGCGCCCCTGGCTCGTGCTGAACTGGCCGCCATCGTAGTTGAGGTAGTTGAACGACTTGAGGAAATCGACCTTCTTCCAGGGCTCGCCTGAGCCGATCAGCGTCGCCGGGAAGCTGAGCGTGTGGAAGGGCACGTTGTCCTTGCCCATGAACTGGACGTAGCGCACGTCTTCGGCGCCCTCGTCCTCGCGCCACCATCGGCGCCAGTCGGCGCCCCCGTTCGCGTCGG
>JBCDGG010000004.1:0-75562 GCA_038757905.1 Pseudomonadota bacterium
CGATCGAAGTTACCAGTGAGGTGGAGCAGGGTTCCACCTTCACCGTGCGGCTGCCCTTGCTCCGCTCGGACTTTTCTGGCCTGTGCCGGGCTGAACAGGCTGGCCATGGAGGAGGTGAAGCGCATGCCCCTGTCGACCGAAGACATGCTGCCCGCCGTCGCGCAGGGCGCTATCGGCATCGAGCGCCGGTCCGACGATTCTCGCACGGCCGAGATGCTGTCGGCGATCCACGATGGCGAAACCGGGCACCGTCTGGCCGCCGAACGCGCGTATCTCGCGGCGCTCGATGGCTCCTGCGAGACACCGATTGCGGGGCTTGCCGAGTTGGACGGGGGCACCCTGCGGTTGCGGGGCGAGATCCTGCGGCCCGACGGCTCGGATTGCCTGACCGACGCGGATACGGGCGCCATCGAGGACGCCGCCGAGATCGGCGCCGCCCTGGGGGCGCGGCTGCTCGGGCGGGCACCGGACGATTTCTTCGATTGGCGCGCTGCGTGAAACCCGAGCGCCTCAGAGGGGCGATTGTCTCGCCCTCCGGAGATCCTCGGGGCGTGGCTTGAACGCCATCCGGCCTTCCGGGTGGCGCTTTACACGACACATCACACGGTCGAGCTGGTTAAGCTGTGACGGTGCGGGCGTTCAGATCCACTTGGCCAACGGAGGCAGCGACATCAGCACGGCATTCGCGTCATGCCCGGTTTCGAGGCCGAACTTCGTGCCACGGTCGTAGACCAGATTGTACTCGGCATAGAGCCCGCGATGGACGAGCTGCGCCTCGCGGTCGGCCTCTGTCCACGCCCGGTCGCGGTTGCGTTCGACGGTGGGAAGGTAGGCGGGCAGAAACGCCTCTCCCACCGCTTGGGTAAAGGCGAAATCGGCCTCCCAGTCGCCGGTGTTCAGATCGTCGTAGAAGATCCCGCCGACGCCCCGCGCGCGATGCCGGTGCGGCACGTAGAAGTATTCGTCGGCCCAGGCTTTGAACCGGTCGTAGTAACCCGCGCCGTGTCCCTCGCAGGCGGTGCGCAGAACGGCATGGAAGCTTTGGGTATCCTCCTCGTATTCGAGGCAGGGGTTAAGATCCGAGCCGCCGCCGAACCACCAGGCGCCGGGCGTCCAGAACATGCGCGTGTTCATATGGACGGCAGGGGTGTGCGGGTTCTGCATATGCGCCACGAGGCTGATGCCGGAGGCCCAGAAGCGCGGATCCTCCGCCATGCCGGGTACGCCGCGAGCAGCCATCGCCTTTTGCGCCTTCTCGCCGAGCGTGCCGTAGACGGTGGACACGTTGACACCCACCTTCTCGAACGTGCGTCCGCCGCGCATCACGCTCATCAGGCCGCCGCCGGCGTCCGAGCCATCCTCGGACTTGCGCCGCGTCTCGCTGACCTCGAAGCGCCCGGCGGGCTCCTGCGCATAGGGGCCCGTGGCCTGAGCGTCTTCGAGGCTCTCGAAGGCGGCGACGATCCTGTCGCGCAGTTCGCGAAACCAGCCAGAGGCGCGGGCCTTGCGGTTGTCGAATTGCTCGGTCATCGGAATCTCCGGTATCATGGTGGTGGCAAGCCTATCGCTAGCACCCGACTTCCGCGGCCACCAGCGACGCGCGGTCGCGCCGCAATCCAACGTTAAGCTTAATAGGATATGGGGTGCCTATGCGTATGTTCATCGGCTTCACGCTTTGTCTTCTTGCGGCCTGCGCCAGCCCGCGCGAGGCGTGCCTGCGCGCGGCCCTGAGCGAGGTTGCGACGCTCGACCGCCTGATCGCCGAGACGGAAGCGAACCTGGCCCGCGGCTATGCCATTGAGTTGGAACCATTTGTGACGACGGGTGTCGACTTTTGCTTTGGACGGGGCGCCTACCGGCATGGCTTCGGCACCGGGTTCCGCTACTGCAATAACGTCGAGACGCGTTACAGAGAACGCGAGGTGGCGATCGATCCGGCGGCGGAACGGCGCAAGCTGGCGGAGTTGCGCAAGCGCCGGGCCGATCTCGCCCCGGCGGCGGAAGCGCGTGCCGCTGCGTGCCCGGTCGGCTGAAGCCTGGCGATCACGCTGGTCTGTCCCGAGAGGGGAGTTTGAGATCGCTGCGCGCGTGCCGCAGGGACTTTGGAAGGCACTATGGCCGCAATCCGCATGGGAAGACCCGTTGTACACCGTCACCCATCCCGCTGCCGACGCAAAAGTGAGAGGTCTAGACCGCGGCCGCGAGCTTTGCGGATGAGAGCAGGATTTGGCGGGGCCATCTGGGCCGCTGGGCGTTTGCGTTCTTTGCCTCGCGCAGCCGTGTTTTCGGGCTGCCTTCGGGTCGTCTATCTCCGCTCGGCACCGGCACAGGGCTCACCGGTTTCGCTCGGCAGGCGGACCCCGCGTATGGCCATTGTCAAATTGGGTGGGGCCCCGCGATAGAGGAGCTCTATCGGCCGGTGGCTTGGCCCTGCCGCTCCGCGCGGCGCGAGCGCGTAATGGGAGGGGTGGGCGAGCATGGCCAACGGCCAGATGCCGCGCGGCTCCGGGCGTCAGGTCTCGAGACCGGGAGCACCGTTGCGGGCCGTCGCCTCCGCCGCCGCGACCTCGTTCTCGGTCAAGCCGAAACGCTCCGCCGTCAGCGCCAGATAGGCCCGCTGGCGCTCGGCCTCGTAGCCATCGGCCAGCAGCACCTGCCAGAGCGCCACCAGAACGGCCTGCCGCTCCTGCCGGTTCGTGCGGGCCCGGACGGCCTCGGCAAAGCGGCCATCGGGCGGTGCGGCGGCCTCCAGCTTCTCGGCCTCGGCGCGCAGCTTGGCCGCTGCGACCGGATCCAGCCCGTAGCTCGCCTGCAGAATGCGGTCGATTTGACCGATCTCGGCAACGTGATAATGGGCATCGGCCTTGGCCAGACGCACCAGAACCCCGGCCAGGGCATGGCGGGAATCGAGCTCGGCCAAGGGGGTCTCGTAGCGGCCGAACAATCGGTCGAGCAAATCCTGGATCATCCTCCGGATGTAGCCAGAACGCCGGAATCTGCCAACCCTTGTGGCGCCACGCCCCGTGCGCCCTGCCGGAGCGATTCGCTCCGCTCCTGTGGCGGGCATGCGGAACGGCGGCGTGTGCGGCGCGTGGACAACAGTCCGGCATCTGGGGGATGCATGGCTGCAACGCCTTTGCCTGGAAACATAAAATTGAGATGAGTCTGCCGGTCTGTGCTTGTCTTTGCCGCGTCGCGCACTCACTACTGCCTGTGCGCAAGCTGCCTGCGCCCGTCACCTGAACTGGACTGCCCGATGACGATGTTTCGTCCTTTGCCTGCTGCCCCCATTGGCGCTTTCGCGTGCCGTGGTGTCTTGGCCGCGGCATTGCTGGCGATGGCGACGCTCCCTGCGGTTGCACAGGACGCTACGACCCCGGATACGATGCCCTCTCTAAGCTTCGGGCCCAATGCCTTTGCCGACGCAGCGCTTTCCGGCCAGACGCTGTCGACCCAGGGCGAGAAGGACCGGCGCGCGATCTTCACGCTGCTGCTCGGGGCCGAATCCCGTCCCGGCTACTTCGGGGCCGAAGACAACATCATCGTGCCGCGCTTCTCGCCGAACATCGCGGCGCTGAACTTCGGTCAGCTGTCCTTCGGGGATCAAGCGGACGCGCTCGACGAAGACCCGAACGACCGGCCGCTCGGCTTCGGTGTCGGCGGCTCGTTCCGGTTTATCACCGAGCGGTCATCCGACGATTACGACGAACTCGATGGGTTGGACGATGTCGACTTCTCGCTCGAGGTCGGCGCCTTGATCGGCTACGTCTGGCCGAATGTCGAAGCCTTCGGTGCCCTGCGCTACGGCGTCGTCGGCCATGAAAGCTGGGTGGGTGAACTCGGCGCCTATTACGTGGCCCGCCCGACTGACGATATCGCCCTGCGCATCGGCCCGAGGTTCCTGTTCGGGTCGGACCGCTACACCGACACGTATTTCGGCGTCACCGAGGATGAAGCCGCCGAAAGCGACTTTGAGGCCTACGATCCGGACGGCGGCCTGGTCAGCGCGGGCGTCGAGGTCATCGCTACCTACCAGATCGGGCGGCAATGGTGGCTCGAAGGGCGCGCGCGCTGGGATCAGTTCCAGAATGACGCCGCCGACAGCCCCATCGTCGAACAGGGCGCCACGGATCAGGGTACGCTGACCATCGGGGTGCGCCGCGCCTTCGTCCTCGACTTCTAGCAACGCGGCCCGAGCCGCCGCCTTGGCTCTCCTGGCGCGCGCCGTGCCCTCTTGCTGGAAGGCATAAGGGCGCTGAGATGCGTCCAGGTGCCTTTTGCCACCCCGGTCACCGCAGTAGGATCCGCTCAACAGACGCGGGAGCATGCCGTCCCCGCCGCAGCATTTTCGCAGCATCGGTGCCCCAATGAGTGTGGTTCTCTCCGAGCATTCCGGCCCCCGGCCCGCATCGCTGGGACTGGCGCTCGTCGCGACGCTGCTTCTGATAGCGGCGCTGTCGGCGGCCCATGCTCCGCTCCTGCCGGAGGCGGGCTTCGTCCACTATGACGAGTTCCACACCCTCGACCGCTCTCTCGCCTTCGCCCATCAGGGGGATTGGTGGACGGTCTATTCCGCAAACGAACCCAGCTTCCGAAAGCCGCCCCTGCAATACTGGATGACGGCCGGGCTGATCGAGGCCGGTCTGTCCTCAGAGCTTGCGCTCCATACCCCGTCGTTTCTGTTCGTGCCCCTCGCGCTCGCATCGGTCGCGCTGTTGGCCCATGCGGTCGCCCCCGCCCTGCCCTGGGCGATGCCCGCCGCGGTCCTGATCCATGCCGGGTCGGCCGAGTTCTGGCGCTACGGGTTGTCCGGTATGCTGGAGACCGGGGCGGGCCTCTTCGCCACGCTGGCGCTCGCCGCGGCGATCCTCGCCCGTCGGCAGCCAATGTGGTGGTACGCCGTCGCGGCCGCCATCGCCGTGGGAGCATTGCAAAAGGCCCCGATCGGGTTGGCCCTGGTCGCGCTCTATCTGGGGGGGCTCCGGCTGGCGCAGCGCTGGCATGGTATGCCGCGGCCTGCCCTCCGATCCGACCCGCATTTCAAACGGGCTTTGCGCCTGGCCGTGCTGGGCATTCTGGCATGGCCGCTCCTGCAAAGCCTTCTGCACGGGCCCGAAGTCTTCCAGAAGTTCTTCGGCGATCAGAT
The DNA here is from genome assembly GCA_038757905.1 of Pseudomonadota bacterium. Taxonomy (GTDB): domain Bacteria; phylum Pseudomonadota; class Alphaproteobacteria; order Rhodobacterales; family Rhodobacteraceae; genus HLUCCA09. Next base: position 5,147 of record JBCDGG010000004.1, read on the forward strand.
GATCGAGCGCTTCACCCCCACCGGCCCGGTGAGCAACCCGCGCAGCCTGGGCGACCTCTCCGCGCTTCTCGTTGCGGGCGAGCCCGTCCTGCGGGGGCTCGGCGCGATTGCGGTCGTGTTGCTGCCCTTGCGCCTGAAAGACCCGGACGCCTGGGCGCTGCCATTCATCGTCGCGGTGTTCGCCGGACTGATGTATCTGGCGGGCGGGCACGTCACGCCGCGCTACAGCCTTGTTGTGCTTCCGATCCTGAGCGTCTCGATCGCGGTGCTCATCGCGTCGCTGCCGAAACAACCGTGGGTGGGGCTCGTGGGCGCGGCGGTGATCTCGGCCCTCTGCCTCGGGCCTGTGAAACGCGCGCCGGAGCTTGGCCTCGTCACCGCCGCCCCCTATGCCGCGCAGATCGCCGCCCTGTCCCAGGCCGGTGCCGCGCTTTTGCCGGGGGAAACGCTGGTCGTCTGTACGCAGCGGGGGCCGGGGCGGATCGTCCCCGCGCTGGCATCGGCCTACGGTGCAAAGGGGCGACCGTTCGTGCAACTGCGCGATGCGCGCGCGATCGCCGCCGCCCGGGCGGACGGTGCGCTCGCAGGGCCCGTGCGCGGCGCCTGCGCGCACGACGTCTTTCCGTCCGTCGCACCGCTGTTCTCCCAGATCGAACAGCGGGCCGTGGTGGAGGGCTACGTGATTTTCACTGCGCAGGGGCCGGCCTGACCCGCTCGGGCCCCGTTCCCTGCGCCGCGCTCCTCCCGCCGTCTCCCGCTTGACTTCGCCCCCATCCGGGCGCAGACCGCGCGCACCCGCAACCGGGCGCACGCGTAGGCGCCAAACCGACGAGGAGCAGGCAATGGCCGACACCCCCTCCCCCATGATCACTCTCACTCTGCCCGATGGCGCGACCCGGCAGGTTCCGGCCGGAAGCACCGCGGCCGACCTCGCCACGGAGATCTCCACCAGTTTGGCCAAGAAGGCGATTTCGGCCACGGTCGGCGGCGCCCATTGGGATCTGTCCTGGCCTATCGATGCCGACGCAGAGATCGCCATCCACACGCTGAAGGACGACGCCCCGGCGCTGGAGTTGATCCGCCACGACCTCGCGCATGTGATGGCGCGCGCGGTGCAGGAGATCTGGCCCGATGTGAAGGTCACCATCGGGCCGGTGATAAAGGACGGCTGGTACTACGATTTCGACCGGGACGAACCGTTCACGCCCGACGATCTGGGCCTGATCGAAAAGAAGATGCGCGAGATCATCGCCCGGCGCGACCCGGTGACGACCGAGGTTTGGGACCGGGAGCGCGCGCTGAAGTTCTACGAGGCGAACAACGAGCCCTACAAGGTCGAGCTCGTGCAGGCGATCCCCGAGGGCGAGCCGATCCGCATGTACTGGCATGGGCATTGGCAGGATCTGTGCCGGGGGCCGCACCTGCAGCACACCGGCCAGCTTCCCGCGGACGCGTTCAAGCTGATGAAGGTCGCCGGCGCCTATTGGCGTGGCGATTCGAGCCGGCCCATGTTGCAACGGATCTACGGCGTGGCCTTCCGCACGAAACATGAGTTGAAGGACTACCTGCATTTTCTGGAGGAGGCCGAAAAGCGCGACCACCGCAAGCTTGGCCGGGAGATGCAGCTTTTCCACTTCCAGGAAGAGGCGCCGGGCATGGTGTTCTGGCACCCCGATGGGTGGACGATCTATCGCGCCCTCGAGGATTACATGCGCCGCAGGCTCGAGGGCGCCGGCTATCGCGAGATCAAGACCCCCCAGGTGGTGGACCGCAAGCTCTGGGAAGCCTCGGGCCACTGGGATAAATACCGTGAAAACATGTACATCACGGAAATCGACGAGGAGCATGCCAACGAAAAGCGCACCAACGCGCTGAAGCCGATGAACTGTCCCTGCCACGTGCAGGACTTCAATCAAGGGCTCAAATCCTACCGCGATCTGCCCATGCGGCTTGCGGAGTTCGGCTCCTGCCACCGCTACGAGGCGCATGGCGCCCTGCACGGGCTGATGCGGGTGCGCGGCTTTACCCAGGACGACGCGCATATCTTCTGCACCGAGGATCAGATCGAGGAGGAATGCGCGAAGTTCATCGGGCTTCTCTCCAGCATCTACGCCGATCTCGGCTTCGAGAGCTTCGACATCAAGTTCTCCACCCGGCCCGAAACCCGCGTCGGCTCCGACGAGGTGTGGGACAAGGCGGAAGCCGCGCTCGAAAAGGCGATCCTGTCGGTCCGCAACGATTATGAGCTCGATCCGGGCGAAGGGGCGTTTTACGGCCCGAAGCTCGACTTCAAGCTGACGGACGCGATCGGGCGCGAGTGGCAGTGCGGCACGTTCCAGGCGGATTTCAACCTGCCCGAGCGGCTCGATGCCAACTACATCGGCGCGGATGGCGAAAAGCACCGACCCGTGATGCTGCACCGGGCGATCCTTGGCTCGTTCGAGCGCTTCCTCGGCATCCTGATCGAGAACTACTCTGGCAAGCTGCCCTATTGGCTAGCGCCGCGGCAGGTCGTCGTGGCCTCCATCGTGTCAGATGCGGATGCGTTCGTGCACGAGGCGGTGGCCATGCTGCAGGCCAAGGGGCTGCGGGCCGAGGCGGACACGCGCAACGAGAAGATCAACTACAAGGTCCGCGAGCACTCGGTCGGCAAGGTGCCGGTGATCCTCGCCATCGGGATGCGCGAGGTCGAGAACCGCACCGCCACGGTCCGGCGGCTGGGTGAGAAACAGACACAAACCGTCCCGCTCGACGAAATTGTTGCGCAGTTGGCAACAGAGGCCGTGCCGCCCGACCTGCGGTGATGCATCTCTAGGGTGCGCCCTCGGTCACCGGGGGCGCATGCCATCAAGTCCCAGGAATGCGCGCCCATCCGGGTTACCGTGAGGGAAACGTGGGGAGTGGTCCTGCGCCGGTTCCGGAGTGTTCGCAACAAACCTGACACTGCCGTCTGCCTTTTTTCCGGTAAGTGCAGCGCGTGCCGCGACCCTCGCAACGCTGCTCACCGATTTCAACGCGGTCATCGGAAACGTCACGACGACGACCGAAACGTTCGACAACGGCACAACGTGCACCCTTTCGGGCGGCGACCTTGGCTTTGCGGGCAGTGAAGACCGTGTCAGCATCGGCAGAGTTCAAAGCGTTGCTGACCGAAACGGCACCTCTGGCGCCCTGTTGCTCACCTGGGATTTCGGCGCGCCTGGAGCCGGATTTGGCACAGATTTTGGCTCGGGGTTCGGCGGAGCCAGCACGAACAGCTCTAATGTCGAGGTTTCCATTGATGGCGTCAGCTTAGTCTTGGATCTGACAACACGACTCGGCGGATCCGGCGGGTTTCTTGGCAGTCTCGACACGGCGGCCCCGTGCCAGACTGTCCTGTTTTGAAGCAGCGCGACCTCGTTGTTCGGCGGTGGATTTGACGCCGACAACCTGATCATCGCCACGGCTATTACTCCCGAGGTAATCCCACCCGCCGCCGGCCTGCCGCTCTTGCCTGCCTTTCCGGGCGCTGTGGCGCGGGCGCCGCGCTGACGAGCTGCAGCCCGCAATGGAGGTGCTGCCACTGGATTTGCCCGCGGCCGGTTAAATCTGTGCCGCAATTCTGCCCTCGTTCCCAGAGAGCCTTAACGAATTCTAAGGCTTGATGGGGCACCTTGGCGTATGAACTACGATCCCAGCTTCAACTCCAGCCAGGCGCTCGCGCTGCGCATCGACCTGCAGGCGCGTGCCGACATGCTGGAAACCGCCGCGCGCGACTTCGCGCGCCAGCGGCACTGCATGCACAAGCTTGAGGGCGCGCTTGCCCGGTGGCTGCTGGAGCATCGGCTGACCTTCGGCGATCGCTTCTGTACCAATGCGCTGCTTGCCCGCCTTCCTCTCCCCGATCAGGATGAGGCAGGACGGGCCGAACGCAGGTTGCGAAGCCGCGTGGCCTATTCCCGTGCGCTCCGCCCGGCCTGCATCCATGCGCTGTCCCTCCGGCGCGGCGAGCTGGGTGCCTATCGCACGACTGATGCCCAGATCACCACGCGCATCCATACCCGCGCCTTCGCGTTCGCCGGTGAGCAGGATTGGAACGTCGCCCCGCTCGATGCCGCAAGGCACGCCCTCGCCGGAATTCTGGAGGAGGAGAGACCATCCCTCCCCGACAGCGCACCAGTTACGGCAGACGGGCCCGATCCAAGGCACGCCTGACCCGGTTCGGCGTCCGACAAAGGTCGGGCTCTGACCCAGCTGGACCGCTGACCTCGCGCGCCATCCACCGACGTCCTCCATCCGTCCTATCGCGCAGAACCGTCGCGGCACCGGCGCCAAGACCCGCCGTTTCAGCACAGGCAATGTGCGACATTGTTTCAAGCCCGGGCCGAACAGCTGTAACAATTCTGCAGTGCGGAACGGCGGCGGTCAAAGATTCTCAATAATTTCAATCTATTCGACGGGTGGCGCCCAGGGTGTCTTAACGCTCCCTTCACGGGAACGTGCTGCACGTGGGCGTTAGTGGCCTGTGTAAGGCCGAGGTGGCTAGGGTCTTGCCATGCCTCGGCGCTTGCCGCGGCCTTCTCATGTTGTGACCCTTGAAAGGATCTTCCATGTCCACGACCAAAACCCTTGCCCTGATGGGCGCCGTTGCCGCCGCTGCAACCACGTATGCCGCCACCCCCGCCACCGCGCAGGACCAGGTGAAGTGCTACGGCGTGTCCCTCGCCGGCGAAAACGACTGCGCCGCCGGGCCGGGCACCACCTGCGCGGGCACCTCGACCGTCGATTATCAGGGCAACGCCTGGACGCTCGTCGCCGCTGGCAGCTGCGAATCGATGGAACTTCCCGCCATGGCGGACGGCACGCCCCGCGCCGGCTCCCTCGAAGAGCTTGACCGCGACCTGCCTGCGGGCTGACGGTATAACCCGCAGGCTCGGGTCGCGTGCCCGGGCCTGCGGACCACGCGGGCCCGTCCCACACCCCGTCCCTCTGCCCCGCGCGAAACTCCTGGAGGCTCCCATGCTCGATGCAACGACCGGTTCCCGCCCCGTCCTGCCGGACGCCCCCGGTGTGGGCTACAAGGCGCAGCATTTCGATGCCGTGATGGGAGCGCCCGGCCCCGTGCGCTGGTTGGAGATCCATGCGGAGAACTACCTGGGAGACGGCGGCCGGCCCATCGCCCAGCTCAAGGCCCTGGCGGAGCGGTTTCCGATCTCCGTTCATGGGGTGGGCCTGTCGATCGGTGCCGAGCAGGGCCTCGACCCCGCGCATCTCGACCGCCTGAAGACGCTGGTCGAATGGCTTGATCCGGCAAGCTTTTCCGAGCATCTCGCCTGGTCGACGCACGACACGGCCTTCCTGAACGATCTTCTCCCCCTGCCTTACACCGAGGCGACCCTGTCTCGCGTTGCCACCCATATCGACCAGGTGCAGGACACGCTTCGCCGGCCGATGCTGCTGGAGAACCCGTCGACCTATCTGGCCTTTGCAGAGAACGAAATGAGCGAGACGGAGTTCCTGCGCGAACTCGCGCGCCGCACTGGCTGCGGGTTGCTGCTCGACATCAACAACGTCTTCGTCTCCGCCACCAATCAGCAGACCGATCCGAGGAGCTACCTGCGGGCGTTCCCGGTCGAAGCGGTCGGCGAGTTGCATCTCGGCGGGCATGACGAAGATACCGACGAACACGGCGCGCCCCTTCTTATCGACAGCCACGGCGCGGCGGTCGTCGATCCCGTCTGGACCCTCTATCGCGAGGTGATCGCCGCGCATGGCCCGCGCCCGACCCTGATCGAATGGGACACCGACGTCCCTGACTGGCCGATCCTGGCAGCCGAAGCCGCCCGCGCCGATGAGGTTCTGAAGGCGGAGGCGCCAAGCTCGGGGGCTGTCGCATGGGCGTAAGCCAATCGGCGTTTCACGAGGCCTTGCTCGATCCGGCGCGCGCGGTGCCCGAGGGCCTGACCGACCCGGAGGGACGCCCGGCGGGAAAGCGGTTCGACGTTTACCGCAACAACGTGGTGGCCTCGCTGTCCGATGCGCTTGCGACGGGCTTTCCCGTCATCGCGAAGCTGCTGGGCCCCGAGAATTTCCGCGCGCTCGCTGTCGCTTACAGCCGTGCGCACCCTCCGCGCTCTCCGCTGATGATGCATATGGGCGGAGACCTGCCCGCCTTTCTGGAGGGGTTCGAGCCGCTCGCGAAATACGGCTACATGGCTGATGTGGCGCGCCTCGAACTGGCGCTTCGCGACAGCTATCACGCGGCCGACGCGGCCCCGATCGCGCCCGACGTTCTTGTCACGCTCGGGGAGGCGGGGCTGGCGACAGCGCGGGTCGCGCTTGCCTCAGCCGTCCGTCTGGTGCAAAGCCCGTGGCCCATAGTCCAGATCTGGCGCTTCAACATGGAAGGCGGCGCACAACCGCAGCCCGGCGCGGAAGCCGCGCTCGTCACCCGCCCCGGTTTCGACCCCAAGATCAATGCCCTGAGCCCCGGCGGGGCGGTGCTAGTGGCAAAGCTCCGCTATGGCGTCGCTCTTGGGCCCGCCGCGGAGGCCGCCGCGGAGGCCGAGCCCGGCTTCGATCCCTCGTCCACAATCGCCGCCCTGCTCGCGGGGCAGGCCATCACGGCAATCGCGCCACAGACCCCACTTGAGGAAATACCATGACTGCCCTCGTCACCTTTCACGACCGTGTCTTCGACCGGATCGATGCCCTCGTCTCCGGCTTGCTTCTGCCCACGGCGGCACGGTTTGTCTTTGCGGCGGTTCTGCTGGTCTACTTCTGGCGCTCCGGTCTGACGAAACTGGGCGACGGGTTCCTCGGCTTTCTCTTCCTCGACAGCGGCGCGTACATTCAGATGTTCCCGAAAGTGTTCGAGGCGGCCAGCTACAATCCCTCCAATCTCGGTATCGGGTACAAGCTGATCGCGCTCGCGGGCACGTGGGCGGAGTTCATCCTGCCGATCCTGATCGTCATCGGCCTGTTCACCCGCCTGGCGTCGCTGGGGATGATCGGTTTCGTCATTGTGATGAGCGTCACCGACATCGCCGGCCACAACGCGGACGAGACCACGGTCGGCGCCTGGTTCGACGCGGCGTCGGGGTCGCTCATCATGGATCAGCGCGCGTTCTGGATCTTTGTGCTGCTGTTTCTGGCTTTGCGCGGCGGCGGCCCGCTCTCTGTCGACTACTTCTTGGGCATCGGACGAAAGCGCAGCGCGGAGGGCTGACCGCTTTCCCGCGCGGTCTTGTTTTTTGATGTGGCCGCGCCACCTCCTTCCGTGGGGCTCGGCGCTACCGACACCGCCCCGGTCGGCCCGCATTCGCGGGAGATGCAAGATCAAGGGAGACGCGGGAACATGCCAACCGGCACCGTGAAGTGGTTCAATACGACGAAGGGGTATGGCTTTATTGCCCCTGATGACGGCGGCAAGGACATCTTCGTTCACATTTCGGCAGTCGAACGCGCCGGGATGACGGGCCTCGCCGATAACATGAAAATTGCTTACGAATTGCGTGAAGGCCGCGACGGACGGATGTCCGCAAGCGATCTACAGGCGCTTTAGCGCCGATCCTTCGAAGAACCGCCTGCGCCCGCACCTGTCTGCCCGGGCGCGGGGAACCAAGCGGCGGTCGCGAAGGTTACTTTCCGGAAGGCATTCGAATGTAGCGTGTCGTCTCGATCGGACGGTGCGAACGGAGGGCGCGCGCTCCCCTTCTGCATCCTGTGCCGAGCAGTGTCGGGACCCGCCCTATGCCAGACTACTATTCTATTTTGACGCTTTATCAGATGCACGCCGTTGCCGCCGCGACGGGGGCCATGCAAGCCGAACGGGAGGAGGTGACATCCTCTGCTCTGAACCGTGTCGCGCGCGGGTTTCTCACCCGGATGGAAAGCTCGGAATGGGGGGCGCTCAGCCCAGAGGCACAGGCCGCACGGCTTCGCCTGGGGCGGCAGCGGCTGCGGCGTTGGGAAATGGCCAACCCCGACATCGCATCCCTGCTGCGTCGCAAGGCCAGGGCAGCCGCCATCGGCTGATCCCTCAAAGAAATGCACGATTTGGCGGCAGAACGCGCCAAATGCAGCAGTTCGGCCACGATTTGGCGCCGCACAGCGCTGTCGTGTCAATGCGGCCTGCGGGATCATACCCCCGCTATGCTAATGTTCGACCATAGGTTGGGAAAACCAGCCACGCCATAGGGAGGCAGGGCCGTACGACAACGGCGTCGCCTTCTTGCGGCGTGTCTCACCCTGTCTCCTTGTCAGTAATGGAGACAGTGCATGCCGACGAGCTTTCTCGCCCTTCTATCCGCCTACTATCTGTGTGACGCCGCCGCGATGCTGCAACCGTTGCCGCCGAGCACCGCGCAATCCTGCGCGGCGCATTATGAAGCGGTGAAGTCCGTCTTCGGGGCGCGCACGGGCGACAGCCCCGCCGACAGGCGCTCCGCCTATCTGCGGTTCAAGGCGTGGGAGGCGGAGAATGCCGACACCGTCGGCCGCCTGCGCGAGAAAGCCGCCGAGAGCGCCCGCCGGGACCTGCTGGGCGAAGCGACCTAAGGCACAAGCCCTGCCCCCACGGCACCCCGCGTAAAGCGCCTCACGATCCGGTGCGACCGGCCCGCATTCTCGTTGCAGTTGCAGCCTTCGGGCCACGGGCTGTCGGGATGCGGCAGCCGATGCGCGAGACGTCTTTGCCCGACCGCTCCCGCGTGATAGGTCACCCTCAAGCGCACTGCGACAATCTTGCAAGGGGGCAGACCGTGATCCAGAACCAATTGAGTGCAGTCACTCTTTCCACAGCAATGGTGGCCGCCAGCCTGTTCGCTGCGCCCGCGGCCGCACAGGACGGCGGCGCGTTTCGGCTGGAGCTGAACAACACCGCGGCCGTCGATACGGGCTGCCGCCTGACCTATGTCGCAACCAACGCGATGGGCCTCGACCTCGACGAGGCCTCCTACGAGGTGGCCGTGTTCGACGGCGATGGCCGCGTGCAGCGCCTGCTCATTCTGCAGTTCGGTGCCCTCACCGACGGGCGGACAAAGGTCGTGCAGTTCGACCTCGCCGAAACGTCCTGCGAGGATATCTCGCGCCTGCTCGTCAACAGCGTGTCGGAGTGCACCGCGGCCGACGGCAGCAGCCCCGATTGCCTGGCGGCGCTGGAAACAACGAGCCGCTCGGACATCGAGTTCGGCCTCTGAGCGTACGGACAAGCATCGGCAGCACCGCGCCGGCGGTCGGGTAGCCCGGTGTTCCTTCCGTTCTTCGATGCGCTGCGCCGCGGGGGGGTACCGGTTTCCCTGCGCGAATACCTGAGCTTTCTAGACGGGATGGCGGCGGGTCTTGCCACGTACGACGTAGAGGCGTTCTACTATCTGGCCCGGGTGGCGATGGTGAAGGACGAGCGCCACCTCGACCGGTTCGACAGGGCCTTCTCCGAAGCGTTCGAAGGCCTTGAGGCGATCCCGCTCGACGCGGTGCTGCGCGCCGTCGACCTGCCCGCCGATTGGCTGCGCAAACAGGCCAAAAAGCAGCTCACCCCCGCGGAAATGGCAGAGATCGAGGCGCTGGGTGGCTTCGACAAGCTGATGCAGACCCTCCGCGAGCGTCTGAAGGAGCAGCAGGGCCGCCACCAGGGCGGCAACAAATGGATCGGCACGGCGGGTACGTCGCCCTTCGGCGCCTATGGCTACAACCCCGAGGGCATTCGGATCGGGCAGGACGAAAGCCGCCATCGCAAAGCCGTCAAGGTGTGGGACAGGCGCGACTTCCGCGACTTCGACGACAGCGTGGAGCTCGGGACGCGCAACATCAAGGTCGCGCTGAAACGCCTGCGCAAATGGGCCCGGGACGGCGCGCACGAGGAACTCGACCTAGACGGCACGATACGCGCCACCGCCGATCACGGCTATCTCGACGTCCAGACCCGACCGGAGCGGCGCAATGCGGTGAAGGTGCTGCTCATGCTCGATGTCGGCGGCTCGATGGACGACCATGTCCGCGGCGTCGAGGAGCTGTTTTCCGCCGCCCGCGCCGAGTTCAAGCATCTGGAGCACTTCTACTTCCATAACTGCCTCTATGAAGGGGTCTGGCGCGACAATGCCCGGCGCTGGAACGCACAGACGCCGACATGGGAGGTGCTGAACACCTATGGCAGCGACTGGACATGCATCTTCGTCGGCGACGCTTCCATGAGCCCCTATGAGATCCTCTATCCCGGCGGCGCCAACGAGCACTACAACGCGGAATCGGGCGAGGTGTGGCTTCGGCGGGCCCGCGAGAAATGGCCGAAGACGCTCTGGCTCAACCCCACACCGGAGCGGCACTGGCGCTATACGCAATCCATCGAGATGATCCATCGGATCTTCGAGGGCCGCATGGTGCCGATGACGCTCGAAGGGATCGACCGCGGCATGCGCCTTTTGACCTGAGACGCCGGGCCTTCGTCGCTTGCCGGGCCCCCGTCCCGCAACCATATACCTGATATGATCAAGTTCACCCCGATCCTGCTGGTCGTGCTGTACGGCCTCGTGATGTACCGCTTCTCCGTCTGGCGCACGAAACGCGAGCTGGACCAGAAGTCGACCGAACTTGCGGATCTGCGCCTCAGGAAACTGATGGACAAGATGGCCCGGGCGCTCGATCTGGAGCGCATCAAGGTCCACATCTACGAGGTGGCGCCGGTCAACGGCCTTGCGGCGCCGGACGGGCGGATCTTCATCACGCGCGGCTTCTACGAGCGCTACCGCTCCGGCGAAGTGTCCGCGGAGGAACTTGCAAGCGTGATCGCCCACGAATTGGGCCATGTCGCGCTCGGCCATTCCCGCCGGCGCATGATCGACTTTTCGGGGCAGAACGCGATCCGGATGGTTCTGGCCTCCCTGATCAACCGGATCCTGCCGGGGATCGGCGTCTTGATCGCCGGGGCGCTGACGTCGCTGCTGGTCGCGCGTCTTTCACGCCAGGACGAGTACGAAGCGGATGCCTATGCCGCCGCGCTGCTCGTCAAGTCGGGCATCGGGACCGAGCCGCAGAAGAGCCTGTTTGCCAAGCTCGAAAACCTCACCGGTATGGCAGGCGGCGGGGTTCCCGCCTGGCTGATGAGCCACCCCAAGACCGCCGATCGCATCGCCGCCATCGAGGCGCTGCAGGCGCGCTGGGAAACACCACGCCTGCCCACCTAGAGAAGCGCGCAAGAAAGATACCCGGGACGCGCGCATCCCCTTGTCGTGCGCGCCCCGCCTACCTTAGGGTTCGCCGGTCAATGGGAGGAGCTGCCACATGCGTATGACGACCGAAGAAGCTTTCGTGAAGGTTCTGCAGATGCACGGGATCGACAATGCCTTCGGCATTATCGGCTCCGCCATGATGCCGATCTCCGATCTCTTTCCGGCCGCCGGCATTACCTTCTGGGATTGCGCGCATGAATGTAACGCCGGGATGATCGCCGACGGTTACACGCGCGCCAGCGGCAAGATGAGCATGGCCATTGCGCAGAACGGCCCCGGCATCACGAACTTCGTCACCCCGATCAAGACCGCCTACTGGAACCATACCCCGATGCTGTTGGTGACCCCGCAAGCCGCCAACAAGACCATCGGGCAGGGTGGCTTCCAGGAGATCGAGCAGATGCGGCTCTTTGCCGATATGGTCTGCTATCAGGAGGAGGTGCGCGACCCCTCGCGCATCGCCGAGGTCCTGAACCGGGTGATCGAGAAGGCCTGGCGCGGATCGGCGCCGGCGCAGATCAACGTGCCGCGCGATTACTGGACGCAAGTGATCGACATCGACCTGCCGAAGCGCATTCCGCTGGAACGTCCGGCGGGCGGGCGCGCGGCGCTGGCCGACGCGGCAAAGCTGCTGTCGGAGGCCGCGTTCCCCGTGATCCTGAACGGCGCGGGCGTTGTGCTGTCCGGCGCAATCCCCGCCTCGGCCGCCCTTGCGGAACGCCTCGATGCCCCCGTCTGCTGCGGCTATCAGCACAATGACGCCTTCCCCGGTTCGCATCCCCTGTCGGTCGGCCCGCTCGGCTACAACGGATCTCGCGCCGGGATGGAGCTGATCTCCAAGGCGGATGTGGTTCTGGCCCTCGGCACGCGGCTGAACCCGTTCTCCACCCTGCCGGGCTACGGCCTCGATTACTGGCCGAAGGACGCGCGGATCATCCAGGTGGATATCAACGCCGACCGCATCGGCCTGACCAAGACGGTCAGCGTGGGCATCCAGGGCGATGCCAAGCTGGTGGCCGAAGCGCTGCTCGAACAATTGTCAGACACCGCCGGGGACACCAACCGGGCCGAGCGCAAGTCCATGATCGCGCAGACGAAATCGGCCTGGGCGCAGCAGCTCTCCTCGATGGATCACGAAGACGACGATCCCGGCACCAACTGGAACGAACGCGCCCGCACGCGCGAGCCCGATCGCATGAGCCCGCGCCAGGCGTGGCGCGCGATCATGTCCGCCATGCCGAAGGATGCGATCATCTCGTCCGACATCGGCAACAACTGCGCTATCGGCAATGCCTACCCCACTTTCGAGGTTGGCCGAAAATACCTCGCTCCGGGGCTCTTCGGGCCCTGCGGTTACGGCCTTCCGGCGATCCTGGGCGCAAAGATCGCCTGCCCCGACGTGCCCGTGATCGGCTTTGCCGGCGACGGGGCGTTCGGTATCTCGATGAACGAAATGACGGCGTGCGGCCGCGGCGACTGGCCGCCGATCACCATGATCATTTTCCGCAACTACCAATGGGGCGCGGAGAAGCGGAACACGACGCTCTGGTACGACGATAATTTCGTGGGCACCGAGCTGAACCTGGGCGTCGAATACGCCAAGGTGGCCGAAGGCTGCGGGTTGAAGGGCGTTCAGGTGCGGTCGATGGCGCAACTGACGGACGTTCTGCGCGAGTCTGTGCGCGCCCAGATGGAAGACGGCGTGACGACGTTCCTCGAAGTGGTATTGAACCAGGAGCTCGGCGAGCCCTTCCGCCGCGACGCCATGAAGGCGCCCAACGTGGTCGCGGGCATCTCGCGCGACGACATGCAGGAGCAGATGATCGCCTGATCCGCCCACCGCGAGACGAGAACACGACCCGCGCCCCTGACGCGGGTCGTTTTGATTTGGGGTGTCGCGCGTGGGCGTGAGCCGGCGGAAGCGTCTAAGCCGGTGCCCGCGCGCCAAATATCGCGGAGCCGACCCGAACGTGAGTTGCGCCTTGGGCAATGGCGCTCTCGAAATCGCCGGACATGCCCATGGACAGGCCGGTCAGCCCGTTGCGCGCCGCGATCTTCGCCAGAAGCGCGAAGTGCAGGCTCGGCTCCTCATCCACGGGCGGGATGCACATCAGCCCCTCGATCGGCAAATCCAGCCTGCGGGCCTCGGCCACAAACGCATCCGCCGCATCGGGCAGCACGCCCGTCTTCTGCGGCTCCTCCCCGGTGTTCACCTGAACGAAGAGCGGCGGACAATGGCCGAGCTCCTGCGCCAGGCGCGCCAGGGCCGTCGCCAGCTTGGGACGGTCGAGCGAGTGCACCACGTCGAACAACTCCATCGCGGCTCTGGCTTTGTTGCTTTGCAGCGGTCCCACGAGGTGCAGCTCCACATCCGCGTAGCGCGCCCGGAAGTCCGGCCACTTGCCCTGCGCTTCCTGCACGCGGTTCTCGCCGTAGATCCGATGTCCGGCATCGAGCACGGCTTCGATCCGCTCCAGCGGCTGCACCTTGGACACAGCGATCAGCGTCGTCGCGCCCTCCGGCCGGCCCGCACGGGCCTCTGCCTTGGCGATGCGCTCTCGGATCTCGGTCAAACTCACGGCAGTGCCACCCCTTCCTCGACCAGGGCCTGCAGCATCGGCTGCAGCGCATCCTCGTAGCGGCGCCATCCCCCGGCAGCGCCCGTATGCATGGGTTGGCGCACCTGCTGAATCGACAGTGTCGCCACCTGACGCTCCGTCTCGTGAAAGCGCAGGCAGGCGACGTCCCATTCCAGGCCGGCGGCCGCGACCAACGCGCGAGTCTGCGGCTCGGGGCCGGAGACAAGCGCCTCGTAGGACACTTCCGTGAAGCGCCCCGGGATCGCATCGCGCCAGAATGCGATCATCGTGTCGAAGGTCGCTGTGTAGGCCGCGATGTCTGCCTGATCGTAGGCATAAAGATGCGTCCCCGGCGCGAAGAGATTGCGGTAGATCGACAGGCCCAGATCGCGAGGATCGCGCCGCACGACGATGATCCGCGCCTGAGGGATGGCCTTTGCAATCAATCCCAGCACGAGATGGGTTTGGATCGACTTGTCGGTCACGACGGACGCCTCCGGCGCGACGGCCGACAAGGCGCTGAGATAGGCACTGGCGAAGCCCGCGAGCGCCTCCGGCTCCAGATCCGCGACCGGGGTGAAGCCGCGGCCGGGCGATCCCATCAGCCGGTAAGCCTCCTGCAGCACGAAGCGCCGTTCGCCGGCCCCGGTCACCGCCGGGTGAGAGGCGAGGATCTGCTCGACCAGCGTCGTCCCGGAGCGCGGCAACCCCGTCACGAAGACGGGCGTCGGGCCTTCGGGCGCAGAGGCCGATGGCGAGAAGTCCGCACCGCGAAAGGCCTCGATCAGTTGCGTAACCTCCTGTCGGCGCGCGGAAATATCGTAGGGCTGCGCCTTTCGCATAGCGGCGTTGGCGGGGTTGAGGTAGCGAAACACCCGATCATGCTGGCCGGTATCCACCATGGCCTTGGCCAGCGCGAACTGAAGCTGGGCGCGGGAGGCTCCCGTCACCGTCTTGTCGGCATGGGCCTTGAGCATGTCGCTGAGGAGCGGCTCGCCTTTGCGGACGCGGCGGGTCGCCGTCAGCATACGGTAGAGTTCGCCATCCTTGGGCGCCCGCTTCAGCGCGCCGCGAAAGACGGCCTCGGCGTCCTCGAACCGGCCCATCCGTTGCAACAGCAAAGCCTTGTCCGCGCGCGGCTTGATCTGCGTCGGAGCCGCCTTGATGACGCTGTCGAACGCGGCGAGCGCATCCTCCGTCCGGCCGGCGGCGCCGAGCGCGTCTGCCCGCGCCAGAAGGATGGCGGCTTCGCCCGGTTTGAGCTCTGCCGCCGCCTCGAAGAACGCCAAAGCTGCGGGATAGTCGCCCCGTGCGGCGGCGATGCGCCCCAGCTGAAACGGTGGTTCCGGCAGATGCGGCGCGGCCTTCGCGACAGCCGTATAGGCGCGCTCCGCCTCCGCCAGCTGGCCCGCACGGTGAAGCGCCAAAGCCTGCGCATAGGCACGGGCCACCGGGCCTTGCTCCTGTCCGGATTGCGTCTGCCCCGGCCCGGCCGCGGGGCCGTTGCGTGCGGGCGATGCAGGTTTGGGCGAAGTCATCGATCGGCGCTCCTCGTCCCGGGTCTGCTAGCACTGCGGGGCGCCGGACGGAAGCCATGCCGGGGGCGTCAGGAAGGCGACGCGCGGGAGCGTCATGCGCGGCGGGAGCCGGACTGCAACGCAAAAGGGCGAGCCCGAAGGCCCGCCCTTTGTAGATCAGGTCGTTCGCGTAAGATCAGAACGCGAAGGACAGACCGAAGGAGTAGTTGCTGCCATCGAACTCGGCGTCGGAGTCGTCGATGTCGATCGAGGAGTCACCGTAGCCGAAGAGCAGCGACGCGCCGCCGCCCAGGTCGTAACCTGCGGAGATGCCCCAGCCGTCGACGGTGGCGTCGTCGTTGGACCACACACCGTAGTTGGCGTGCACCGACCATGCGTCGAACGTGTAGCCGGCACCGATACCGATGTGGTCAGCGTCGTCAGCATCTTCGAAGTCGAAGTAGGTGTAGGTGATTGCGGCGGAGAAGCCGTTGTCGAGGTCAATGAAACCACCGACACCGGTTGCCGCGGTTTCTTCGCCCGTTGCGAAGGCGATCGTCACTTCGTCACCCTCGTCAGCACCGCCACCGAAGTTCAGCGTTGCGTCGTCCGAGTACTGGTAACCGATCGATGCGCCCCAGGAGCCGCCACCGAACTCACCCTGGTAGGCGAAACCGACTGCCCAGGTGATGTCGTTGTCATCTTCGCCGATTGCGCCGCTGTCGCCGCCGTTGACCAGCGGGAACGTCTCGCCGTCACCCGGGTGCTGCTCCACGGAGAGAGCGAAGGTGAAGGCGTCGAACGTGTAGTCGTAGCGAACGATCTGGCCGTCGCCCGAACCATCGAGCCAGGCGCCGAGGTAGCCGAGGTGCTCGGTCTCTGCGTCGTTGATCGAGCCCGGGTTGCCGATGCCCATGTCCTGCGTCACGAAGTCGAGCGCGCCGTCGGTGTCGCCCATCGTCAGCGTGCCGAAGTCGGACGAGATGAACACCGTGATGCCCATGTCGTCGAGTTCGTTGCCGAGGTTGGGGGCTTCGTCGAGGTCGACCGACGCACCGAAGGCCAGGCCGCCGTCCGTTTCACCGGACATGTCGAAGTCAACATCGACGTCGTTGAAGAACTGCGCCGGAGCCGTCACGTCGAAGTCGCGGAATTCACCCGCGTCCTCATCGAAGATCGTTCCTTCAGCCGAACCGCCGACAATACCCATTTCGGCGTTACCCGAAATGGAAACCTCTGCAGCGGCGGCGCCTGCGAAGGCGACCAAAGCCGTGGAGGCGAGAAGAACCTTTTTCATCGTTTTCCCTCGTGTGTTCAAAGGTGCACCGCAACCCGGTTGGCCGAATTGGGGATGGCTTCTCATCGCTCTACGCGCCTTCGAACGCAAGGCGAGGCGAGATTTGCCACGGGCGCGCCCCGGAATTGGTGCAGGTATGCCACAGTGGCATGGACCCTCCAAACGACCGCCCGCACCGCTTCCGCAAAGGCTGCGCTGTCGACCGCCGGCCACACGCCGTGCCCGCACCGCTTGGGAATGATCTTGCCGGTCTCGCGGCCCTGCGTTACCCACGGGGCGAAAACACTGCAGGGATACAAGGATGCAGAACGCTGGGGCGCCCCTTTTTCGGCGACATGCGCAGCAGAACGGGCGCAGACGCGCGCTCGGCGCAGGCCTGTGCCTGGCGCTGCTCCTCGGGTGTGGCGAGGGCAACATTTCGAGCACGTCGAACATCCCTGACGAGTTCAATCCGGCGCTGAACGACGATGGTTCCGAGCGGGAAACGATCTGGGATCTATTTGTAAACACTGACGATCCCAACATCACGCTAGAAGTGAATCGGTACCTCTGGAATGCCTCGCTCGACATTCTGAGCTTCCTGCCGGTCGAGACGGTGGATCCCTTCTCCGGCGTGATCGTGATGGGCTACGGCACGCCGCCCGGCGGCGGGCGGGCCTACCGCGCGACGGTGCAGGTGCGCGATCCCGCGCTCGATGCGCGATCGCTGCGCGTCGCGCTGGCCACACGCTCCGGCCCGGTCGACGCCGACACGGTGCGCGCCGTCGAGGACGCGATCCTGACCCGGGCACGGCAGCTGCGCGTGGCCGACGGCCAGCTCTGAGTCCCGCACCATCGCGCCAGGGTTCGGCGCCGCCGACACGTGGCGCGTTTGTGGCGAAAAGAAGGCAGGCGGCGGCGCGCTAGGGCCGTGGTCGGCCCGAAGCGCGACCCCTCCCCAGATGGCGGGACCGCACACGGCGAGCAGACTTTACGGGCGCGCGCCCGCGCCGTATCAGTCGCGAGACCTACGTTCCCTTCCATGCTCGAGCCCTTGTCCAGATCGAAGTAGCCATGTCACGTCTGACCCCATCCGAAATCGAACCCAAATGGCAGCGCGCCTGGGATGAGCACGGCTGCTTCGCCGCCCGTCACGATCCGACAAAGCCGAAATACTACGTGCTGGAGATGTTCCCCTATCCGTCGGGGCGCATCCATATCGGGCATGTGCGCAACTACACGATGGGCGATGTGATCGCCCGCTTCAAACGCGCCACCGGGCATGCGGTGCTGCACCCGATGGGCTGGGACGCGTTCGGCATGCCGGCCGAGAATGCGGCGATGGCCAGCGGCGGCCACCCCAAGGACTGGACGTACCAGAACATCGCCGACATGCGCGGCCAGATGAAGCCGCTGGGCTTTTCCATCGACTGGTCGCGCGAGTTCGCCACCTGCGATCCGGAATACTACGCCCAGCAGCAGCGCCTGTTCATCGACTTTCTGGAAGCCGGGCTGATCTACCGCAAGGCGGCAGTGGTGAACTGGGATCCGGTCGACCGGACCGTGCTGGCCAACGAGCAGGTGATCGACGGCAAGGGCTGGCGCTCCGGCGCGGCGGTGGAACGGCGCGAGCTGGTGCAATGGTTCTTCCGCATTTCCGACTTCTCGGAGGAGTTGCTGGAGGCCATCGACGGCCTATCGAAATGGCCGGAAAAGGTGCGGCTGATGCAGGCCAACTGGATCGGCAAGAGCCGCGGGATCGAGATCCCGTTCCACCGTGTCGACGGCGGCGACCCGATCGTCTGCTATTCGACGCGCCCCGACACGATGCGCGGCGCGACGTTCCTGGCAATCTCGGCCGAGCATCCGGTGTCGCGGGCCCTGGCCGAGACGGACCCGGATCTGGCCGCGTTCATCGAAGAAACCCGCAAGATGGACACCACCGAAGCCGCCATGGAGAAGGCCGAGAAGAAGGGCCGCGATACCGGGCTGAAGGTGCGTCACCCCATCGACCCGACGCGCGAACTGCCCGTCTGGGTGGGCAACTTCGTGCTGATGGAATACGGGACCGGCGCCGTCTTCGGCTGTCCAGCCCATGACCAGCGCGACCTGGATTTCGCGCGGCGCTACGGGCTGGACGTGGTCAGCGCCTTCCGCATGCCGGGCGATGCGTCCGAGATTGACGATGTCGCGCTCGTCCCGCCGAAGACCGAGATCGTCAGCTATGTCGATCACTTCACCGGGATCACCGAGGTCTCGAGCGAGGCAGGGATCGACGCCACCATCGACTGGTTCGAGGAACGCAACCTCGGCACCGGACAGGTGAAGTACCGCCTGCGCGATTGGGGCCTGTCGCGGCAGCGCTACTGGGGCTGTCCGATTCCGGTCGTCCATTGCCCGACCTGCGGCGTTGTGCCGGAGAAGCGCGAAAACCTGCCGGTGGAACTGCCCTACGACGAGGGCAACAAGCCAATCGATTTCTCGATCCCGGGCAACCCGCTGGACCGGCACCCGACCTGGCGCGACGTGCCCTGCCCCAAATGCGGCGGCCCGGCCAAGCGCGAAACCGACACGATGGACACGTTCGTCGATTCGTCCTGGTACTACGCCCGGTTCACCGCCCCCCATGCCGAAACGCCGACCGACCTGGCCGAAGCCGATTACTGGATGAATGTCGACCAGTATATCGGCGGGGTGGAGCATGCGATTCTGCACCTGCTCTATTCCCGCTTCTTTGCGCGCGCCATGCACCTGACGGGGCACCTGCCCGCGCGCTGCATCGAACCGTTCGAGGCGCTCTTCACCCAGGGCATGGTGACCCATGCGATCTTCCAGACCTGCGATTCCAGCGGGCGGCCGGTGTTCCACACGCCGTCCGAGGTCGAGGAGCGCGAGGGCGGCGTGGTCGTGGCGGCGACGGGGGACCCGGTGGAGGTCATCCCCTCTGCCAAGATGTCGAAGTCCAAGCGCAACACCGTCGATCCGACGGACATCGTGAACCGCTTCGGCGCCGACACGGCCCGCTGGTTCGTGATGTCGGACAGCCCGCCCGAACGCGATGTGGAGTGGACGGATGCCGGTGCCGAAGCCACGTACAAGCATCTGGGCCGGGTCTATCGGCTTGCCGCCGAAGCGGACTTTTCGGCGACGGGCGACGCTGCAGAGGACGACGCCTTGGCCCGGGCGCAGGCGCGCTGCATCACCGACGTGACAGCCGGGATCGAAGGCTTTGCGTTCAACACCTCGATCGCCAAGCTCTACGCCTTCACCAACACCCTGTCGAAGTCGCGCGCCTCCGGCCCGGCCCGGCGTGAGGCGCTGAAGACGATGGCGCTGCTCATGTCCCCCTTCACGCCGCATCTTGCGGAGGAGCTGTGGGAGACGCTCGGCGGCGCTGGGCTGGCGGCCGAGGCCGCCTGGCCCGTCGCCGACCCCGCCCTGCTGGTGGAGGAGAGCGTCACCCTGCCGGTGCAGGTGAACGGCAAGCGGCGGGGCGAGATCACCGTGTCCAAGGACGCCTCCAAGGATGCGATCGAGGCGCTCGTGCTCGACGATCCGGCGGTGCGCCGGGCGCTGGACGGCGGCACGCCAAAGAAACTGATCGTCGTGCCGGGCCGTATCGTCAACGTCGTGGTGTAACGTGGCGGGCGCCGCCTTTGGCCGCCGCGGCGCACTCGCGCTGCTCGGCTCCGCCGGGGTGGTGGCCGCCTGCGGGTTTTCGCCGGTCTACGCGCCCGGGTCGGCCGGAGCCGACCTGCGCGGGCGAGTGCTGCCCGATGCCCCCGGCTCGCGGCTGGCCTTCGCCTTCGTGGCCCGCTTCGAGGACAGGCTGGGCCGCGCGGAGGAGGGCGATCTCCGGCTGACCTATCAGCTTCAGTTCCGCGAGGAGCGTCTCGCGCTCTCGGGCAGCGGATCGGATCTGCGTCTCGCCATCGTCGGGCGCGCCACCTTTCAGGTCCGCGATCCCGGCCAGGGGGTGCTGACGCAGGGCCAGGTCGAGGGCTCCGCCAGCTTCAGCGACCGCGGCACATCTGTGGCCGTTCGCACCGCGCGCGCCGACGCCCAGCGCCGTGCCGCTGTCCTCCTCGCCGACAAGACCGCCGACCGACTGATCGCAACCGCAGAAGCCTGGCTGCCGTGAAACTGAGCACCCGCGACGCCCGCGCCTTCCTCGCCCGTCCGGATCCCGCCCGGTCCGGCGCGCTTCTCTATGGCGCCGATGCGATGCGCGTGGCGCTCAAACGCAAGGACATGCTAGCGGCACTGCTCGGCCCGTCGGCCGAGGAGGAGATGCGGCTGGAACGCATCGACTCGGCGGAGGCGCGGCGCACCCCGTCGCTGGCAACCGACGCGCAGAAATCCGTCGGGTTCTTTGCCGGACAGCGGGCCGTCCTCGTGGAGGACGCAACCGACGGGAACACGCCCGGCTTCGCCACCGCGCTGGACGATTGGGCCCCGGGCGACGCGATGCTCGTCGCCACGGCCGGCGCCCTGCCGGCGCGCTCCAAACTGCGCAAGCTCTTCGAGGGTGCCTCCAACGCCGTGGCGATCGCGATCTACAACGACCCGCCCGGCCGCGACGAGATCGAAGCCGAACTGGCGCGCGCCCATCTCGCGCGCCCCGGGCCGGAGGCCATGGCCGACCTGGAGGCCCTGGCGCGGGCGCTGGATCCGGGCGACTTTCGCCAGACGGTCGAAAAGCTCGGCCTCTACAAACTGGGCGACGCGACGGACCTGACGAGCGCGGATATCGCGGCCTGCGCGCCCCTGACCATTGACGCGGCGCTCGACGATGCGCTGGCTGCTGCGGCCACGGGCCGTCAGACCGAGATCGGCCCATTGATGCAGCGCCTCGAGGGGCAAGGGGTGACGCCTGTTGCGATGGTCATTGCAGCCTCCATGCATTTTCGGGCCTTGCACGCCGCGGCCTGCGATCCCAAGGGGCCGGCGGCCGCCCTCGCCCGTCGGCGTCCGCCGATCTTTGGGCCGCGGCGTGACGCGATGGCGGCCCAGGCGTCGCGCTGGGGCCGCGCGAAGCTGGAAACGGCGCTGACCATCCTGATGGATACCGATCTCGACCTGCGCTCGGCGGCGCAAACGGCGCCCCAGGCCGCGCTGGTCGAGCGCTTGTTCATTCGTCTGGCCATGCTGGCGCAGCGCTAGGGCCGCGTACTCCGACCGGGCCTAGGGTTTGGTGGACGCCGCCGATGGGGGGTCGTGCTCCGGCGGGGCCCCTCCATCGCGCGCGGGGCGCTCCGCCGTCGCGGCCATTGCCAGGAGGCGGGCATGGGCGGTCACGGCTGCGGCTTCGAACGCGATATCCCGGAGATACTTGTTCTCTCTGAGATTGATCAGATGCAGCCGCTCTTCCGGGAAACCCTCGTCAAACAGCCCCTCCTCCAAAAGGGTTTGCTCCGCTGCGTCGAGGTCCAGCAAGAGCGGCTTGCTGCCGGGCGCGTCCCCCTCCTGCTGAATCGACGCCAAGGTCAGAACCGGCACGCGGGCCAGGCCGGATTGCTCGACGATGAGATGCAGCCGCTCGGTCTTCAGGCCGCGGCCCGCTGCCAGCCGCGCGAGCGCCGCCTTGCCCCGTTGTTGAAGAATGTCCAACCCGCGCGCCGCCTCCGCTGCTTCGATCAACCGGTTGCGTTTGGCGGGTGTGGAAACGGAAAGAACGGACGACTCGATCAGGACCACCAGCGCGAACATAAGAAGCGGGGCCTGGCTGATCGCGAGCGCCAGATCCGGGCGCACCAGCATCGCAATCGGAAACGGGGAGAGGGCGAGACAATACCGGAACGGCGCCTGATCGAAGAGAATGCGCCAGAACACGCCCGATGTGGGGCCGCCGCGCGGCACCACGCGAAAGCCGCGGCCCAGCATCTGCGCCCCGACGCGGCGCAGATTGAGGCGTTTGACATTGCGGATTGTGCAGGGCGTGACGATGAAGAGCATGGTGCGGAACTAGACTCACCCGGCCGGGCGTCGAGGATGGCACCGGGCGGCGCAACGGTCGGCGCGCCTTTCCAGGCTACCGCGCGGTTTGGGTCAGCAATGTGAGTGCCGCACTCGCGGAGCTAAGCGCGGCCGAGGGCGACGCCTCGATCTGGGCACGGGCGAGGAACGAGCGCAGCAGCTCGTCTTGCGCTTCGGGCTCGGCCAGTTGTGTCAGGTCGGACGATCCCAGCGCGCTGGCGGCGCGGTCTTTGAAGTCTTCGAGCTGACGGTCGATATCCAGTGCGCCAAAGGATCGCGGGAAGCCTAGCGCTGTCTCGAACACCTGGCGCAACGGCGGATTGCCCATGATCGTCAGCCACTTGGCATCGTTCGAGATGGTGCTCGATGCGATCCCGTCGAACTCTCGTTCGAAGGTGAGCGCCAGGCGCAGGGTCTGATCGGTCTCGCCAACGCCGATCTCGAACTGCCGTTCCAGAAAGGCGTCCGAGATCCCCTGCCCGAACCCCTCCAGACCGGTGTTCGGCAGCACGCCGTTGCCGAACCCGAACGCTTCGGAGAGCTGCCGGTACCGGGTGTCCGTCAGCCGGTTGGCGAGCGCTTCGCTGCTGCCTGTGCCCTCTTCAAGCACCTTTTGGATGAAGAACCGGTTGCCGATATCCTCGTCGAGGCCGAAAGCGCCGAGCGCAACTGTCAACAATCGCCTGTCTGACACCAGTTCTTCAGCCGACCCGATATCCGCGATCCTCTCCTGGAAGTAATCCACATCGCGCTGGCGCACCGGCGCGGCATCGAAAGCCGCGCGCTGGGTCTCGGCCGTGCGCTGGAGGAACTGCCAACCGGCAAACCCGCCGAAGGGGACGACCGGCTGAAAGGTCATTGCGCGCGTCCGGACGGACTTGCCGCCAGCAACCGCTCCTCTCGCGGCAGCAGCATCCGCAGGGATTTCAGAGCCTGATAATCCTGGCCCTCCGCAACGGCACGCGTGGCCAGATCGAGCTGGGCCCGGCTGTCGGCATCGAGAAAGACCTGGCTCAGTTGCTCGATCCCACGCAGGAGTTGCAGCTTTGCCTCCTCCCGGTCCACATCGCCGGACAGAACGAGTTGTGCGACGTAGCAGACGCGGCGCACCGGCGTGTTCACCTCCTCCGGATGAATGGCGTCCTTCAAACGCAGGATGTTGGCCCCGGGGGTCAGAATGGCAATGCGGGTGCGCCGGTCCCCGTTTTCGATCACGGCCCCATTGACGAGAACGCGCTCCTTCGGACCGAGCTTCAGGACAAGGCCGCTCATGCCGCCGCCCTCTCGCCGACGAGGCCGCGCATGATCGAGGCATTCACCTCGATCAACGGGCCGACGCCAGCTTGCCGCGCGATCACCTTTGCGGAGTGGTCGAAAGTGAACTCGGCCAAAAAGATCAGCCGCGCCCGCAGATCGCGCGGAAGCCCGTTGCCGTCTCCCGCCACGTCCGTGGCGATGATTGTCCAGAGCTGACGATTGTCGTGCACGGCCCGAACCAGGTCCGGAAAGCCCGCAGCGCCGCTTTCGGCGGCGGCTTTCAACCGTCGGGTAATGCGTAAGAACACGGCGTATTCTGTACCGCGTTCGGTTCTCACGGGGGCAGATTGAATGCCGTAGGCGGCCTGGGCCATTTTGGCCGGAGCGTAAGCGTTCACAAGAGATCCTTCCGGACTTGCTATCTGTTTCACAGAGGAGGAGGCGCGGGCGCGGCAATTCGCCCCCCCGAGTGTCCGTACCGGAAGAGCGAAAAGGTAGGCTGCGGCGCCGGGTTGGCGCTCGACAGAGACAGCACACCCAGCTGCTGCAGCACCTGAAGGGCCTGCAGCCGGGCGGAGGCCGCCTCCATATCGGTGTCGACAAGCGCGCCGATGCCGGCCTTGAAGCTGTCGATGAGCGACGACATGAAGTCGGATTGCAGTTCGACGCGACGCTCTGAGGCGCCGAAATCGGCCTGCGCCCGGTTCACCGTTCCGATCAGCGACTCGATGTTTGATAGGGCGGCGCGTGCGCCTTCGTCTGTGGTCACATCGATCTGGCTCAGGCCGAACAGATCGCCCGTGCCCTCGCCGCCGGTGTTGTCTGCGCCCGTGACCGTCCGGCCGAGGGAGCTGTTGATCACCAGCGCTGCCGACTCGGTCGCCGAGTTCGTGGACTCGTTGACCGTGACCTGTACATCGCTCGGGCCGGATGCGGAAATCACGGATTGCAGGCCGTATGCGACATCGTTCACCGTCTCGTTGATACCGGCGATGTACTCGTAATCGGTTCCGTCGATGCTGACCCGAAAGCTGTCGCCCTCGTTCACCGTACCGCCTGCGATCACATACTCCGCCCCGGCGGCGGTTGCCGCACCGAGTTCGGTGTTGCTGCCCGTCGCGGTGATGGTGCCGGCAGTGACGTTTACACCGGAGAGATCCAGTGCGAATGTGTCGATGGCGGACGTGGTGTTGTTGGTGAACTCGACGGTATCGCCGTTGTTGACGATGGTCACACCCTCGATCTGATCTTCGGCCGCCAGCGCGTTATAGGCGGTGGCCACCGCCTCGGCGAGGGTCGCCTCGGAGTTGATCGTCGCCGGCGTGCTGCCCAGCTCGAAGGTGACGGATTCAGATCCGACCGTCAGCGTCACCTCGTCGGTGGCGTTGGCCGCGATCGTCGCGCCGCCCGCGATGGTGATCGATTCGGTTACGGCATCCGCGGTCGTTCGTGCGCTGGTGGCGGCGAAGGACGTCGGTTCACCGGTCACGGCGCCGTTCGTCAGATCGGCCTCGTTGGTGCCGAAGCTCAGCAGGTTCGTGCCGGTATAGGTGATCTCGACGGTCGAGTCGGCCGAGCCGCCGCCACCGGTTGCCACAGCGGACAGGCCCTCGATCGACGCGGAGTTGATCGCCGCGGCAATGCCCGCCGCCGCGTCATCGTCCGTCTGGTTGCCGCCGGATTCGTTGACGTAGCTGATCTCGGTATCGCCAAAGGTGAAGGTCAGCGTATCTTCCGTGGCCGTCAGGAATGCAGCCTGGTTCGTCAGCGTCAGCGTGGTCGACTGGCTGGTCACGGCGTCGGGATCGGAGCTGGAGATCGTCGTCGTTGAGATGGGTCCAACCGATCCGTAGGTTCCTGCGTTCTCGGTGAAATCCCGTCCGTTGACCGTGATGAAGGCAGCCGTGGTGCCGCCGTCGGCGCTCCGGTCGAGAGAGGCGAGCACGTCGACGTTTTCGCCGCCATTCGACAGCAGGTTCAGGCCGTTGAACTGGGCGCCGCCGACGATGCCTCGGATCTGGTCAGACAGCTGGTCGATCTCGTTCTGGATCGTCGACCGGTCCACGTTGCCTTCGTTGGCAGCAACGATCTTACCCTTGATCTCCGTCAGAAGGTCGCCGACCTGATTGGACGCGTTGGATGCCACTGCGATCGTCGAGGAGCCGAGCGACAGAGATTCGGAGATCGCGGTGAACCCGGCCACGTCGCTTTCCATGATCTTCGAGATTGCGAAGATCGCGGCGTTGTCCTTGGCCGTGGCGACCCGCTTGCCGGTCGAGATCATGTCTTGGGTTTTACCAAGATCGGCGTTGATGCCGCGCAGCGTTTGCAGCGCGGTCATCGCGCTGGTGTTCGTGAGGATACTGGACATAGTTGGTCCCTTCTGTTGCGGCTCGTTTCGTGCCGCGATCCTGAAATGCCGGCCTTTGCCGGCGCTCACGAGACATTCTGATCTCTACGAATGGCGTTCCCGCCGGACGTGCCACCCCCTCTCGGATGCCGGGCCACCGTGGCGAGAGAAGCTTGACGCGGCCTTAATCGGAGGCGTTGCATTCCCTTGGATTTGAGGAAAATCGGCAAGCCTGTGTGTGGAGAACACCGTAACCGACAGACGGCCCCAAAAGTGCGCGGGCGCGGATGCTCTTGAAGCACCGCGCCCGCGGAAACAGCCCCCCACTGGGCGCTGCGACGTCGATAGGAGGTTATCGCTCAGGCGCGCCGCGGCGCCTTTCGCGGATTGGCGGAGAAAGACCGACGCTTGCCGCTCCGGTCATAGGTATCGAGGTGTCCGGCAACGCGCGTGCGCTCGCGAAACCGGTCGATGGCCGCCCGCACGCCACTCTGGGCTGCCTCGCACAGGGCGGCGTTTGCCTTCGCAAGCGCCCGGAGCGCGTCGATCTCGGGGGCGGTCGCGACGATGCCGGTGGCACCGATCTCGGCCGCCAGCTTCTCCTTCTGGGCCGTCAGCTCCTCGATTCGGCCGAACTGGCCAGCGCGCAGGGCCGCGCGCTCTTCCTCCAGATTGGCGCGAAGCCGCGCGAGCAGATCAGCCTGCATTGTTGCTCTCCCTCAAGGCGGACACGATGAACTCCCGCAGCCCAATGCCGCCTGCCTGGGCCATTTCACGCGCTTGCGCTTCGCGCAGGAACGTCACGAACTGCTCTTCCCCGGCGCCACCACCGAAGCCCTCCGGCGCATCGCCCACACCAGTGTGCTTCAGCATTTCGGCCAAGAAGGCAGCTTCGAAATCGCGCGCGACCTTGTCCAATGCCGCCTCGGACCAGCGGCCGTCATCCCGAACGGCCGGCAGTTCCGGCGCGGACTTCGCGGTGGTTAGTGTCGGCAGGGCAACGTCCACGTCAGGTTCCTCTCATTTTTCGCGGCTTTCGCAGTATCTCTCACAGAACGGTAAACATCTGGTAATCCGTGGCATGCAAAGACCGGCACCGTAGACAGCAGAAGGCTGAACCGATGCAGGTACCCGCAATCTTCGACACGGTGCGCCCCCTTCCCTCGGCGAACGGAACCGGCGGCCCACCGGCCGATGACGGCGACGGGACGGCGCAAGTCACGTTTCGGGAGCTGGTGCAGGACCGTGGCGATCGAAGCACCCGGAACGAGGGGGCGAAGGTCTCTTCGAGTGACGGTGCGCCTGGCACAATGGCGGAGGCACAGAATGGCCCGGACGTGCGTGCCAACGCCGACACAGGGGGCGACGCGCCAGGCATCCCCTCTGCCGCCCCAATACCGGACGCAACGGAACTAGGCGCAACCGCGCTCGTCCCTTCGGCCGACACCCCGGCGCAAATGCCGATCGACAGCACACAAGTGCCGAACGCGGCGCGCCTTGACACCACAGACGCTATGTCCGCCGATGGAGCCCCAAGAACCTTTGAGAGGGAGGGCGCCGGTTTGCCCGTCCCCGGCCCAGCAGAGGCGCCGCACCCGAAGGAGACCCCAGTCGGGAACGCCCAAGCGGCAAGTCCAGTCCCGCCTGGTCGCAGCCCCTTGGAGAGTCTGGCAGCGGCTGCATCCACTCCCACCTCCGCCCCACGCCCTGAGTCGGCTCGAGCTGCAAACAGCCCGCCTTCCAACAAGGACGGGACCGGTTCGGCGGCACCGCGGGACATTGCGAAACCGGCAGCGCAAACGCTCGTTGATGGGACGCGCGCGCCCCTTTCCGACCAATGGCCCGCCCAGTCCGAAACGGGCACCGCATCTGAGGTCAAAAGCTCCACGCCACCGCTTGCCGTACCCGAGCGTGCCGTGACGCCACTCGGCAAGACCGATCCCAGTATGACTTCCTCTTCCGGTCCGAACGGCGCGCCAAGTCCTGCTCCGACGACTGCCCCTGGGCAGATCGAAGTCTTGGCCTCCAGTGGTGCTCCGTCGCGCGGCGCGGATGCCGCTGGCGGTACGTCCGGCACTGCTCCGAACGGCCCCGCCCTGCAAGAGACGGCGCTGCGTCAAGGGATGGCCGTGGGGGCCACAGATGCAAACACCCGAGGTCGCGAGACCGCAACAGCGGCCCCCAATGGGGGGGCTACCGGTCCCGGTCAGGAGACCCGGAACGCCCCCGTTCCGATCCTCGGCGCCCAATCAGAGGACATGACCCGCGCCCGGACCGATCAAGCGGATAAGGTGGGTGACACACGGAGCGACATACGGGGGCAGGCGCCAGAGCCCAGGCCGCTCGGCAATCCTATGGCCCAACAGACAGGCCCGCTTCAGTCTCCCCGAGCCGCAGAGCCCGCCGCTACGACGCCGGGCCCGCCGGCGCCGCCCCCGAGTCCGCCCGCGAGCGGTACGACCGCGCCGCAAGACCCGATCCCCATACAGCCTTCTGTTCCCACATCCGTTGACACAACGCGCACGGCAGGCGCTGAACTCGCAGTCGCCGCCGTGATCGCGCGATCACGCCACGTGGAGCCTGGAAACGCCAAGCCGCCTCCACCGCCGCCGAGCGTCGCGCGCGCCGGGCCAGCCGTCGTCTTCGGCACTGGTGCGCTAGTGCCCCTCAGTACAGGCATGAAGTCCCCCGAGGGTTCGGGAATCGCCTTGCCAACCTACCTGACGGCGCCCTACGCGGACGCAGCGTTGATAGCGGGCCCGGAAGCGGCGGCTCCGAACGATGCAAAGGCTAACCCGTCGCCCCTTGCACCGACTGACACAGGCCCACGCCCACCAGCGGCTGCCCATGCTGCCCAGCAGATCGCGGAGAGCATCCGCAACGCCTCCCACCCGCCGCCGCTGCCCGGTAGCCTCGATGTCGCGCTGCATCCCGAGGAACTGGGACGCGTCCGGCTGGTGTTCACACCGACAGAAGCGGGCCTGAGCATCTCGGTGCAGGCCGAACGCGGCGAAACGCTCGACATGTTGCGCCGCCACATCGAGCTCCTGGAACAGGACCTGCGCGAGCACGGATTCTCCAACCCGTCCTTCGACTTCTCGGGCGGCAGCCACGGAGACCGCGCCACACAGGACGGGCCTCAGACAGGGCTCTCTCAGGGCGCGACCAACACCGCAGTCGGAGGGGGGCCAAGCGCGGCGCCCAGTCCCTTACCTGCCCACCCGGATCTGACCGGCGGAGCCGGTCTGGACCTTCGCCTATAGGAGCGCCCGTGACAGACGTTTCCCCAGCCACCTCAGGCACGACAGCAAGCCGCGCCACACAGCCGCCAGCGCAGGAGCCCTCCGATCAGGACGCCGGCTCCGGCACCGCCATCTCGTCCGACTTCGAGACGTTCCTGAAGATGCTCACCGCCCAGGTCCAGAATCAGGACCCGCTGAACCCGCTCGATTCGACGGATTTTGCCGTGCAACTGGCCACCTTCTCCAGCGTCGAACAGCAGGTGCTGACGAACGATCTCCTCCAGAACATGACAAGCGTGCTGGCCGGCAACGACCTGGCGCAGTTGGCCCAGTGGGTGGGCATGGAAGCACGGTCGGCCGCCCCGGCCGTGTTCGCGGGCGAACCGGTGTGGGTGGAGCCCGCGCCGCTCCCCGGCGCCGCGCGGGCCGAACTGCGGGTCACCGATCAGTTCGGCCAGTTGTGGGATCAATTCGAGATCCCCGTGACGCCGCAGCCCTATGTCTGGGACGGGATACGCGCGGATGGCACCGCGTTTCCTGAAGGCGTCTACACCTTCGAGGTCGCGAGCTTCGATGCGGATGGTAAGGAACTCGATGTGCGCGTCGCGGAAACCTACAACCGGATCATGGAGGCTCAGGTCGGCGCGAACGGCGCGGAACTCCTCCTGGGCAACGGCAACTACGTCACCTCCGACACGATCAGCGCCCTTCGGAGCCCGATCGGCTAACGCACCGAACTGCCCGTCTGGAACGGCAAGACCCTCGGGGCGAAGACCTGTCTATCGTCCTGTTCGGCGAAGGCCCGCAGCGCTTGGGCGGTTTCGCTGTCCCATGCGCACGCACGCCGCAACTGGCATCTTTGTGGGATGCTGGGGTGGGCGGGCCGCAGTCCGAAGGACGAGGTACGACCCGCCACAGCAACGCATCAGTGCCGAACCCTTCTCTGCCTATGACACACGGACGGCCCGGACCCGCTGATCGTACGCAGCGGACTACCCCCTCTCTCGCGAGGATCGGATGACTCTCTCCTGAGCCGGGCCTACACACGAACTCCACCCGGTTTCGCAGTGTCGGACGGGCCTGTCTCCTCCGGTCGCCAGCGCTGATGCGCCTCCGGAGGCAGGATCCGCGGCGCCCAACCAGGCAGTCGGCCCGTCGCGCGTCCGGACGGGCCGCGCTACCTGAGCACCGCGAGCAAAAGAGCACCGGCTGCTGCACCGGCCGCGAACCACGCAACGGCGTCACTCCGCCCGGACCGGCGTTCCGCCTCCACCGGGCGGCTTTGCTGCAGCAGGGCGGCTTCGGCCAATTGGGGCAGGCGCGGCCCGAAGCGCGACAGCACGCGCGCGGTCTTCAGCAGATCCCCCGCGAGCGCACGCGGCCCGACATTTTCGCGGATGTAATCCTCGACCACAGGCCGTGCGACCTCCCAGATGTTGATCTGTGGGTTGAGCGACCGGGCGACGCCCTCGACGACAACCATGGTCCGTTGCAGCAGGATCAACTCGGTCCGCGTTTCCATGCCGAACCGCTCGGTGACCTCAAAGAGATACGCCAGTAGCTTGCCCATCGAAATGCGCGAGGCGTCCATTCCGAAGATCGGCTCGCCCACGGACCGCAACGCCCGGGCGAACTCGTCGACATCGCGGTCCGCCGGCACATAGCCAGCCTCGAAATGCACCTCGGCCACGCGGCGGTAGTCCTTGCGGATGAACCCGAACAGGATCTCCGCATAGGCGCGGCGGGTGTATTCGTCGATCCGGCCCATGATCCCGAAATCGAGCGCCACGATATCGCCGTCGGGCCCGATCTTCAGGTTCCCCTGATGCATATCGGCGTGGAAATACCCGTCCCGCAGGGCGTGGCTGAGGAAAAGCCGCAGCACGCGTTCGCCGAGCGCATCCAGATCATGGCCCGCGGCCTCGATCTGGGCGACCTCGCCCGACGGCACACCGTCGACCCAATCCAACGTCATCACGCGGCGGCCCGACAGGAACCATTGCACGCCCGGGACGCGAAACCCGGTATCCTTCGAGGTCTTTGCGCCGAACTCGGCCGCTGCGGACGCTTCGAGCCGAAGATCCAGCTCACCTTGGACCACGCCGTCGAAATGGGCGATGACATCGCGCGGCTTGAGGCGGCGCGAGGACGGCGACAGCGCCTCGATCATCGACGCGGCGAAATAGAAGGCGTCGATATCCTTCCGGAAGGCCCGCTCGATGCCCGGCCGCAGCACCTTCACGGCGACTTCCTGGCCGGTGTCGGCGATGCGCGCGCGGTGCACCTGAGCGATCGACGCCGCGGCGATCGGCTCGGAGAACTCCGAGAAGATCGCATCGACCGGCAAATCGAGTTCGCGGCGCAACGTCCGCAGTGCCTCGGCGCGCGAGAAGGGGGCGAGCTTGTCCTGCAGCACCCGCAATTGCATGGCCAGCTCGTCGCCCACGACATCGGGCCGGGTGGACATGATCTGCCCGAACTTGATGTATGCGGGCCCGAGCGCCGTGAGGGCGCGGGTCGCGGGGGGCAGGCCGGGGTCTCCCCGCAGGCCGAGCCACGCGAACGGCCAACCCAGCACACGGGCCAGCAGCCGGATATGGGGCGGGGCGTTCATCGCCTCGAGCACGGCCCCCATGGCGCCCGTGCGCTCGAAGGTTGCCCCGGTGCGGATCAACCGCCAGATGTTATGCGGGCCGCGCAAGAGCCTAGAGCTTCCAGGCCGAATGCAACGCCGCCACACCCATCGTCAGGTTGCGATACTTGACCTGATCGAACCCCGCGGCCCGGATCATCGCCGCGAACGTCTGTTGATCGGGGAAGCGGCGGATCGATTCCACCAGATACTGATAGCTTTCGCGATCTCCCGTCACGGCCTGCCCCATGGGGGGGATCACATTGAACGAGTACCGGTCATAGGCCCATTGCAGCGCCGGGCTGGGCAGGTGCGAGAACTCCAGCACCATCAGCCGTCCCCCGGGCCGGAGCACGCGGTAGGCCTCCTGAAGGGCAACCTCGGGCCGCGTCACGTTCCGTATGCCGAAGGAGATCGTGTAGACATCGAAGGTCGCGGCCTCGAAGGGCAGCTCCATCGCGTCTCCGACGACCCAGTCGAGGCGGTCGGCGAGATCGGCCACCTCGGCCCGCTCCCGCCCCGCGTCCAGCATCGCTTCGGTCATGTCGCAAACGGTGGCCATGGCGCCGGGGGCGCGGCGGAGAAAGCGGAAGGCGATGTCGCCCGTTCCCCCGGCCACATCCAGCAGCCGCTGCCCCGCGCGCGGCGCGAGCCAGTCCATCATCGCGTCCTTCCAGAGCCGGTGCACCCCGCCCGACATCAGGTCGTTCATCAGATCGTAGCGTGACGCGACCGACGTGAAGACCTCCTCCACCAATCCCTTCTTTTCGTCTTCCGCCACCGTTCGCTTGCCGAAATGCGTGGTCGATCCGCCCGTGGGCCCGTTGCTTGGCATCGTTTCGCCTCAAAGTTTCCACGCCGTCCATATAGCTCCCGCGAAGGCGTGACAAACGCCTGCCGAAACCGTCCGAGGGGGCCCTGAGTTGCTTGTCGTCTTGTCTTCGCTTCTGGGTATTGTCGTCGTTCTCTGGTCCGTCCGTGCGCTTCTGAAGCCGCTCCTCAAGGCCCGCAGCCGCACAGACGTGGCAACCTACTTCAATACGCACAATGCGAACCTGCAGACCGGGCTCAGGATTTCGGAGGTCGGGGTGACGGCCGAGGCCCGCCACAGCCACGATATGTCACACCACCGCACCACGGCGGGGATCCGGTTCCTTGCCACGGTGACCACGCCCGCGCTGTTCCTCGTCGGGAACGCGATGCTGATCGACGCGGCGGGCGCGAACGTTCCGGCGCACCTAGCGCCCTGGCTGGGGCTCGCCCTGCTGGGCGTGTGCCTGTGGTATCTGGTCTACATCTGGTCCTACGCGATCGAGTTGACCCGGGACACGATCCGCATCCCGTCCCCATTCCTCGTGCGCCGTAGCTTCCCGCTGTCGGAACTGACCGACCTCACCGACACCGGCGGATATCATGCAAAGCTGCGATTTCGCAGTGGGCGGCGGGCGGAAGTTCTGAAATACGTCGTGGGCCGCGATGCGTTGATGGCAGCGCTGGAGCGGCACGTGACTGCAAGCTCAGAGGGCGCATGCCAGAACTCCCGGAGGTCGAAACCGTCCGTCGCGGGCTTCTCCCGGTAGCGGAGAGGCGCACCATCCTGCGGGCCGATGTGCGCCGTCCGGACCTGCGCTGGCCCCTGCCGCCGCGCATGGCGGAGCGGCTGACGGGGGCGCGGATCGAGCGGCTGCGGCGCCGGTCGAAGTACATTCTGGCCGATCTCGACCGGGGCGAGACCCTGCTTGTTCATCTCGGAATGTCGGGGCGCGTGCTGATCTCCGGCGCGGTGCCCGGCGCCTTTCACCATGCACTGCCCCTGCCCGAGAAGCACGATCACGTCGTGTTCGACATGGAGGGCGGCGCGCGCATCACCTACAACGACGCCCGCCGCTTCGGCGCCATGGATCTGATCGAGACCGGCGCGGAAGAGGGCCACCCGCTGCTCGCCAACCTGGGGCCCGAGCCGCTCGGCAACGCGTTCGACGAGGCGTATCTTCTGTCCCGCCTGCAGGGGCGCAACACGCCAATCAAGGCCGCGCTTCTGGATCAGCGAGTCGTCGCGGGGCTGGGCAACATCTACGTCTGCGAGGTGTTGCACCGCACCGGCATCTCTCCGTTGCGTAAGGCCGGGCGGCTCTCCGCAAGCCGGATGGCCAGCCTCGTGCCCGCGATCCGCGATGTCCTGCGAGAGGCGATCGACGCGGGCGGATCCAGCCTGCGCGACTACCGCCAAGCCGATGGTGAGCTTGGATATTTTCAGCATTCCTTCCGCGTCTACGGACGCGAAGGCGAGCCGTGCCGCACGCCCGACTGCCCCGGGATCGTGCGCCGCGTCGTCCAGTCGGGACGGTCGTCGTTCTATTGCGCGACATGTCAAAGATAGGTTGAACCCACCCGCAAGACTGATAACGCTCGCTCGGGTCGAAACAGCGAAAGGCCCTGCAATGGCTTTCGAAACACTCATCGTCGAGGTTACAGATCATATCTGCCTGATCCGGCTGAACCGTCCCGAAGCGCTGAACGCGTTGAATGCCCAGATGATGGGGGAACTGGCCACGGCCCTGGCCGAGGCGGAGACCAACGAGAAAGTCCGCTGCATCGTCCTGACCGGCTCCGAAAAGGCTTTCGCGGCCGGGGCCGACATCGCCGAGATGGCGGAAAAGTCCTTCGTCGATGCGTTCACCACGGACATGTTCGCGGCCGAGGCCGAACAGATCATGCGGGTGCGCAAGCCACTGATCGCGGCCGTGTCGGGCTACGCGCTCGGCGGCGGCTGCGAACTTGCGATGATGTGCGATTTCATCATTGCCGCCGATACCGCGCGTTTCGGTCAGCCCGAGATCAACCTGGGCACTGTCGCGGGGCTTGGCGGCACCCAGCGCCTGACCCGCTTTGTGGGCAAGTCCAAGAGCATGGATATGCACCTGACAGGCCGCTTCATGGATGCCGAGGAGGCCGAGCAATGCGGGTTGGTCTCTCGCGTGGTTCCGAGCAAGAAGCTGATGGAGGAGGCCCTGGAAGCGGCGGGCAAGATCGCAGAGAAATCCGGCCTGACGGCCATGGCCGTGAAGGAGGCCGTGAACCGCTCCTACGAGACACCGCTGCGCGAGGGGCTCATGTTCGAACGCCGCCTCTTCAATGCCCTCTTCGCCACCGAAGACCAGAAGGAAGGGATGGGCGCCTTCCTTGAGAAGCGCGAGGCGCAGTTCCGCGACAAGTGACGCCTTAGGCAGGCGGTTTCCGGCAGCGTTGGCGCAGAGACGGGCACATGCGGAAGAACGCCGCGCGCCCAAGTGGTACAGGTGTTGACACCTCGCGGCGGCCTGTCTAGGAGAGCGGCTTCGACAGTCAGTCACCGACATTCAGAGAGATCATGGCCAATACGCCCCAGTCCAAGAAGCGCGCCCGCCAGAACGAACGGCGCTTCGCCGTGAACAAAGCGCGTCGCTCGCGCATTCGCACCTTTCTGCGCAAGGTCGAAGAGGCCATTGCCTCCGGCGACCAGGCCGCTGCGCAGGCCGCTCTTCGCGCCGCCCAGCCGGAGCTTATGCGCGGCGTGACCAAGGGCGTGTTGCACAAAAACACCGTCGCGCGGAAGATGTCGCGGCTGTCGGCGCGGGTGAAGTCGCTCGCCGCCTGATCCGCACCCTTCCGGAAGAAAATGGGGGCGTACCTTCGGGTGCGCCCTTTGTCATATTGCGGTATCCGAATCGCCCTATCCTACTGAGTTTCCGTCTGCTCCAAGAATCGGGTCCGGAGGGCTGCCTCCCCGTTTCGTGAACGGGCTTCGAGTCAACAAAGAAGATCGGTTGCGCGGTCTCAAGTGCGCTTGTTAGCTTGCGGTTGCGACTCGTTCGTGTCCGGGGGGACAAGGCCGATACACCCGCACAAACACGGTTCTGTTGGGGGAACCGCGGCCGTGTATTGGTCTACGCCGCACCAAGTTGTGGGGTCCGCCATTGGGGAGAAACCGCAATGGTTGGACCAGAAAAGGAGCATCCGTGGCATTTGCCGCGAAGATGCGCCTTTGGCGTATGGTACGCCATCTTCCCCCGTGCCCGCGCGAGCTGCACGAGAGCATGCGCCCGTCTGCCCGCCAGGACGGAAAGCGGCGCAACGAGCAGCAGGCAGAGCAATTGGGGGCAAGCTAACCGAGATGACCGACGAAACTTGGGGGCAGGTATGCGTGGACTTGGCAAATACGATTGGGGAGACGAACTTCACGGCGTGGATCGCGCCGCTCGAATTTGACGCCTTCGAGGACGGCGTCGCACATTTCAACGCGCCGACCACGTTCATCCGCAGTTGGGTTGCACGGAACTATGCGGATCAGATCTGCACCCACATCGCCCGCAGCGGCATCAAGATCGACCGGGTCGAACTGCGTGTCGCGACACCGCCCGCACGCGTGAAGGAAATGTCCGGCGCTGAAACGGGCCCCGTCATGGCCGGGGCGGCGATGCCCGACGGCCCGCCCGAGATCGAGCGCGCTCCGGCACGGCCGGCCCGGGCCGAGGCCGTCAATGGGGCCGTCAATGGCACGCGCGCGTCCGGTGGCGCGGCGTCCGATATCCCCGGCGCCCCGCTCGACCGGCGCTTTACCTTCGATAGCTTCGTCGTCGGCAAGCCCAACCAGCTTGCCCACGCCGCGGCCCGCCGTGTCGCCGACGGAACGACCGTCACGTTCAACCCGCTCTTCCTCTATGGCGGCGTCGGCCTCGGCAAGACACACCTGATGCATGCCATTGCCTGGCAATTGCAAACCTTCCGCCCCGATCTGAAGGTCGTGTATCTGTCGGCGGAGCAGTTCATGTACCGCTTCGTGCAGGCCCTGCGCGAGAACGGCACGATGGAGTTCAAGGAGATCTTCCGCAACGTGGATGTGCTGATGGTCGATGACGTGCAGTTCATCGCCGGAAAGGACACCACGCAGGAGGAGTTCTTCCACACCTTCAACGCGCTGGTCGATCAGAACAAGCAGATCATCATCTCCGCCGACCGCGCGCCCGTTGAGATCAAGAAGCTCGAGAACCGGATCGCGAGCCGGTTGCAATCCGGCCTCGTGGTGGATCTGCACCCGACGGATTACGAGCTGCGCCTTGGGATCCTGCAGCAGAAACGCGACCAGTACCGCGAGAGCTACCCGGGGCTGGTGATCCGCGACAACGTGCTGGAGTTCCTGGCCCACCGGATCACCACGAATGTCCGCGTGCTGGAAGGCGCGCTGACCAAGCTCTTCGCGTTCGGGTCGCTCGTCGGCAAGGAAGTGACGTTGGAGATGACGCAGGAATGCCTGTCCGACATCCTGCGCGCCTCCGACCGCAAGGTCTCGATCGAGGAGATCCAGCGCACCGTGGCAGAGCATTACAAC
Organism: Pseudomonadota bacterium; assembly: GCA_038757905.1. GTDB lineage: Bacteria > Pseudomonadota > Alphaproteobacteria > Rhodobacterales > Rhodobacteraceae > HLUCCA09. The sequence continues at coordinate 42,551 of JBCDGG010000004.1, forward strand.
ATGCGCCTGTCCGACATGATCGGCCCGAAACGTCATCGGACGGTCGCGCGGCCGCGCCAGATGGCGATGTATCTGGCCAAGAAGCTTACCTCGCGCTCGTTGCCCGAAATTGGCCGGCGCTTTGGCGGGCGGGACCATACAACCGTCATGCATGCGGTGAAACGGGTCGAGGAGCTGCAGGCCCGCGACACCCAGATCGCCGAGGATCTGGAGCTGCTGCGCCGCATGCTCGAGGCCTGACGCCGCCAGCGCTGCCGGGTTGGCCGAGGCCCGCCGGGGCCCGGCCAGGGGCGTTTCCGTCACCCGGCTGCTGCAGTTCGCAATGCCTGTCTGCTCCGCCTCCCGCGGGGACTTGTGCCCCCGCGTGGTTCGGCTAACGTGCCACTCCCGCCAGAAGGGTCTGCGGCGGGCGCGGTGCGACACACGCCATCGGCGATGCACGCTCAGAGGGGTACGGGCATATGAAGATCAGTATGGAACGTGCGGCACTTTTGCGGGCGCTCGCGCAGGCGCAATCGGTGGTGGAGCGGCGCAACACGATCCCCATTCTGGCCAATGTGCTGATCGAGGCCGAGGGTGACGGCGTGAGCTTCCGCGCGACCGATCTGGACATCGAAGTGGTGGACCGCGCCGCCGCGCAGGTCGAGCGGGCGGGCGCCACGACGGTCAACGCCGTGACCATGCATGACATCGTGCGCAAGCTGCCCGACGGCGCCCTTGTCGTGCTGCAGGACGACATGTCCTCCGGTCGGCTCGAAGTGCAGGCCGGACGCTCGTTCTTCACGCTGGCGACGCTGCCCAAGGAAGACTTCCCCGCAATGGCCGCGACCGATTACACGGCCAACTTCTCGGCCCCTGCGCCCGTTCTGCGCCGGCTCTTCGACAAGTCGAAATTCGCCATTTCGACCGAGGAGACGCGGTACTATCTCAACGGCGTCTATATGCATGTCTCCAAGGGCGAGGACGGGCGCGCCCTGCGATGCGTTGCCACCGACGGCCACCGGCTGGCCCGGGTGGACGCGCCGCTGCCCGAAGGGGCCGAAGAGATGCCGGGGGTGATCGTTCCCAGAAAGACCGTTGGCGAGTTGCGCAAACTGCTCGACGATGACGAGGCCATCATCGCCGTATCGGTTTCGGAAACGAAGGTGCGCTTTGCGACGCCAGAGATCACGCTGACCTCCAAGGTGATCGACGGCACGTTCCCCGATTACACCCGGGTGATCCCGATGGGGAACCCGCGGCGGATGGAGGTCGACGCCTCGGAATTCGCCAAGGCGGTGGACCGGGTGGCCACCGTGTCTTCGGAGCGGTCGCGCGCTGTGAAGCTCGCGCTCGACGAAGACCGGCTCGTGCTGTCGGTCAACGCGCCGGATGCCGGCGCCGCCGAGGAGGAACTTGCCGTATCCTATGGCGACGACCGGCTGGAGATCGGCTTCAACGCCAAGTACCTGCTGGAGATCGCGAGCCAGGTCGACCGGGAGAACGCGGTCTTCATGTTCAACTCCTCGGGCGATCCCACGCTGATGCGGGAAGGGTCCGATACCTCGGCGATCTACGTTGTCATGCCGATGCGCGTCTGACCGCCCGCGGCGCTTGCGGCGGCGGCGGAGCCTCCGGCGGGGATATTTTCAGCAAAGTGAAGGAGCGACGGCATGCCAGGGCTCGCGGTGACAGCGCTGGCCCTCGCGCAGTTCCGCTCCCACCGGAAGCTCGCGCTCCGCTTTGACGGACGGCCTGTGGCGATCCACGGGCCGAACGGCGCGGGCAAGACGAACCTGCTCGAAGCGATCTCGCTTCTCTCGCCCGGCCGAGGGCTGCGGAGGGCCGCGGCGGAAGACCTGGGCCGCCGTGCCGCCGGTGTCGGCTGGCGCGTCTCGGCGGAGATCGAGAGCCTGGGGCGGGCGCATGAGATCGAGACGGCGGCCGAGGCCGGGGCGGCCCGCACAGTGCGGATCGACGGCAAGGCGGCGCCGCAGGTGGCGCTGGGCCGTCTGGCGCGGGTGGTATGGCTCGTTCCGGCCATGGACAGGCTGTGGACCGATGCGGCCGAGGGGCGGCGGCGCTTCCTCGACCGGATGGTTCTGTCCTTCGAGCCGGGCCATGGCGAGGCTGTTCTGGGCTATGAGAAGGCGATGCGGGAGCGGAACCGGCTTCTGAAGGAGGACGTTCGCGATCCGGCCTGGTACGGGGCGCTGGAAGCGCGCATGGCCGAGGCCGGTGCGCAGATCGTGGCCAATCGCGCAGCCGTGCTCGACCGGATCGCCATGGCCCAGGACGGCGCGGAGACGGCATTTCCGGCCGCCGATCTGGCGCTGATCGGCCCCAAGGGCGCAGCGGAGGCGGGCGCAGCCGAGCCCAAAGATGCGCTGGCGCTTGCGGCCGCCTTGGCCGAGAGCCGCTTTCGGGATCTCGCGGCGGGGCGAACCCTGGTGGGCCCGCACCGCGCGGATCTGGCGGCCGTTTATGCGGCGAAGGGTGTGCCGGCGGCGCAGTGTTCGACAGGGGAGCAAAAGGCGCTGCTTCTGTCGTTGGTGCTGGCCAATGCGCGCGCGCTGGCCGAGGATTTTGGCGCGGCGCCGCTTCTTTTGCTGGATGAGGTCGCGGCGCATCTCGACGCGGGGCGGCGGGCCGCGCTCTATGACGAGATTTGCGCGCTTGGGGCGCAGGCCTGGATGACCGGGACAGGGGCGGAGCTCTTCGAGGCTCTGGGCGCCCGGGCGCAGCACCTGGAAGTGACAGAAACCGCTGGCGAGAGCGACGTACAGGAGAGAGGCGAATGAAGGACCAACGCGTGACACTGATCACCCTCGGGGTCGACGATCTGGCACGGGCGCAGGCGTTCTATGCCGCGCTCGGATGGGACCCGGTGGAGGCCACGAACGAGGTTGTCTTCTACCGGATGGACGGCATGGCCCTGGGCCTATTTGGGCGAGCGGCCCTGGCCGAGGATCAGGGCCGCGCCGGGGCAACGCTGGGCACCGGGGCCATGACCCTTGCGCAGAACTTCCCGGATCGCGCGGGCGTGGACGCGGCCTACGCGCGGGCGGTGGCCGCGGGTGCCGAGGCGTTGAAGCCGCCGCAGGAGGTTTTCTGGGGCGGCTACTCCGGCTATTTCGCCGACCCAGACGGCCATGTGTGGGAGGTGGCGCACAACCCGTTCTGGACGCTCGACGAAGACGGACGGCTTGCGCGTCTGAGCGCGGATTAGTCCGGGCGGAGCCCGCCGCGCCAAGGGGTGGCAATTTCGACCAGACCACACCATATATTGGGGTTCGACGTGACAATCCCCCCAGCACCGCCTATACCATTGCTCAAAACGGAGGATCGGCGCCTATGGCCGAAGAAGCGCGCGCGACCAATGCCTATGGCGCGGATTCCATCAAGGTTCTCAAAGGGCTGGAAGCCGTCCGCAAACGTCCGGGCATGTATATCGGCGATACCGATGACGGGTCGGGCCTGCACCATATGGTCTACGAGGTCGTCGACAACGGGATCGACGAGGCGCTGGCCGGCCATGCCGACAGCGTGACCGTCACGATTCATGCCGATGACAGCGTTTCGGTGCGCGACAACGGGCGCGGCATTCCGGTGGAAATGCACCCCGAAGAGGGGGTGAGCGCGGCCGAAGTCATCATGACCCAACTCCATGCAGGCGGGAAGTTCGACCAGAACTCCTACAAGGTGTCGGGCGGCTTGCACGGGGTGGGCGTCTCGGTCGTCAACGCGCTCAGCGATTGGCTGGAGCTTCGGATCTGGCGCGACGGGAAGGAACACGTCGCCCGTTTCGAGACGGGCGATACCGTCGATCACCTGAAGATCGTCGGCGACGCCAAGGGCGAACGCGGGACCGAGGTTCGGTTCCTGGCCTCCACGAACACGTTCTCGAACCTCGAATACTCCTACAAGGTTCTGGAGACGCGCCTGCGGGAGCTGGCATTCCTGAACTCGGGCGTGCGGATCGTCTTGCGGGACGAGCGCCACCCGGAGGTGATCGAGACGGAAATGTGCTACGAGGGCGGGGTCCGCGAGTTCGTCAAGTACATCGACCGGTCGAAGACGTCACACATGGATGCGCCGATCTACATCGAGGGCGAGCGGGATGGCATCGGTGTCGAGATCGCGATGTGGTGGAACGACAGCTACAACGAGATGGTGCTGCCCTTCACCAACAACATTCCGCAGCGCGATGGCGGCACGCACCTCGCCGGATTTCGCGGCGCGCTGACGCGCACGATCAACCACTATGCCGGCGCGTCCGGGATTGCGCGGAAGGAGAAGGTGTCCTTCACCGGCGACGATGCCCGCGAAGGGCTGACGGCCGTGCTGTCCGTCAAGGTACCCGATCCGAAGTTTTCCAGCCAAACCAAGGACAAGCTGGTGTCCTCGGAGGTTCGGCCATCGGTCGAAGGACTGATGAACGAGAAACTGGGGGAGTGGTTCGAGGAGCATCCCCAGGAAGCCAAGGTGATCGTCACCAAGATCGTCGAGGCCGCTCTCGCCCGGGAAGCGGCGCGCAAGGCGCGTGAGCTGACGCGACGCAAGACGGCGATGGATGTCGCCTCTCTTCCCGGCAAGCTGGCCGATTGCCAGGAGAAGGATCCGGCGAAGTCCGAGTTGTTCCTGGTGGAGGGCGACAGCGCCGGCGGGTCGGCCAAGCAGGGCCGGGCGCGGGCCAATCAGGCCGTCCTGCCGCTTCGGGGCAAGATCCTGAACGTGGAGCGGGCGCGGTTCGACAGGATGCTGTCGAGCCAGGAGATCGGCACGCTGATCACGGCGCTCGGGACGGGCATCGGGCGGGACGAGTTCGACATCTCGAAGCTGCGCTACCACAAGATCATCATCATGACCGATGCCGATGTGGACGGCGCACACATCCGTACGCTGCTGCTGACGTTCTTCTTCCGGCAGATGCCCGAGATCATCGAGGGCGGCTATCTGTACATCGCCGAACCACCGCTCTTCAAAGTGAGCCGGGGCAAGTCGGAGGTGTATCTGAAAGACGAACCCGCGCTCGAGGACTACCTCATCAAGACAGGAGCAGACGGGGCGGTTCTGCGCCTCGGCACCGGGGAAGAGATCGCGGGGGTCGACCTGGCGCGCGTCGTTGAAGAGGCGCGGCAGGTGAAACGGGTAATCGAGAGCTTCCCGACGCATTACCGCCGGACGATCCTCGAACAGGCTGCCATCGCGGGCGCTTTTCTTCCCGGACAGGTCGACGCGGATCTGCAGGGGGTTGCCGATGCCGTTGCGGCGCGGCTCGATCTCGTCTCCGTCGAGTACGAGCGCGGGTGGCAAGGCCGGCCGACGCAGGACAAGGGCATCCGCCTCAGCCGCACCGTGCGCGGTGTCGAAGAGGTGCGCACATTGGACGGCCAGGCGCTCCGCTCGGGCGAAGCCCGCGCCCTCGGCAGCCACACGGAGGGCCTGCGCGAGGTCTACGCGTCTCCTGCGCGGCTGATCCGGAAGGACAAGGGTGTCGACATTTTCGGCCCTCTCGATCTGCTCGCGGCCGTGCTCGCGGAGGGGGAGAAGGGCCTGACCCTGCAGCGCTACAAGGGGCTGGGGGAGATGAACCCCGACCAGTTGTGGGAGACGACGCTCGACCCGGAGGGCGACCGGCGCCTTCTCCAGGTGAAGGTCGACGACGTCGCCGAGGCCGACGATGTCTTCACCAAACTGATGGGCGACGTCGTGGAACCGCGGCGCGCCTTCATCCAGTCCAATGCCCTGAGCGTCGAGAACCTGGACGCCTGATCGCGGCGCCGTTCGCTCGCCGATTCGGGACGGCGACGCACGCAAAAGGCCGCCTCCGGTTGGGGGCGGCCCGCATGGATCTCTGAGATACCGTCGCGACGCGACGCAGATGCGCGCCTAGATCGACTTCCGGCGGCGGCGCAGCACGAGGAGCGCGCCAAGGCCCGCAGCTGCAAGCGGCAGCGTGCCCGGCAGCGGGATGACCGGCGGCGGAGCGGGATCGTCCGGATCGAAGTTGTCGAACGCGATACCGATCAGGCGTGTGCCTCCGGCCGTGGTGCCTTCGATGAAGACGCTCTTGATGTTGGCTTCCGTGCTCTCGAACGAGACATTGACCACCGACTGATCGCCCGCGAGCGGGTCGTTGCCGTCGATGAAGAACGTCTCCAGCGCGTTGCCGCCCTCGTCGCGGAAGATCACCGTGAACTCTTCCACGGTGCTGTCCGCGCGGTTCCGGTCAACATCGCCGAGATCGAAGTTCAGGGCGGTGATCGCGGTCTCGTATGTGATGGTGAGATCACTCACCTGCGACAGCGCGGTGGTGAGGAAGAAATCGCCGAAAGCGTCAGACGGCGCGGGCGTGTCGAACGGGAAGAAGCCGAACGTGGGCCCTCCCACTTCGGCGATGCCGATGCCGCTATCGGACGTGAAGGTGAGCTTGTTCGCTTCCGGGCCCGTCCCGAACTCGTATTCCAGCGGTTGGGTGACGAACCCCTCGGTCGGGATGCTCCCGTCTGGCAGGGTCTCAAAGTCGATGAGCGCGGCGTGTGCACCACCCGCGATCGAAACCCCCATAGCCGCCAGTACCAGGCCTCTAAACATAACAAACTCCACTAACAGCGCGACTGCTCCATAATCGCGGCAAGAATGTGACCTGACAAGTCTCGGACCAGAAACAGTGCGTTCTCAACGTGTCGCCACAGGCCTAAGCGCTTTCGGTTCGCAATCCTACAGACAACGCATAGCACAGATCCTTCACAACGCCAAAGGGCCGTGTCGCCGCGCCCCCGCGCGCCGACGCCGGACCCGTGCGATTGCAGGGGCTTGGCAGCCGGCGCAGGCAGGGCGGACCGCTCGGAACGCGGAAGGTATCTGCCGGCCCCGCAATCCTTGTGGCCCCGGACCGAACAGTGATGATAGGCGTTGCCCATGCAACACCTACGCAACACGCAGGCCACCCAGACGCGCGTTCTTGCGCACCTGAACGAGACGCCGTTTCCAAGCAACGAGGCAGACCGCGCGGCACGGCTGATCCAGCGCTGCCCAAGAGCCGCGGAGACCCCGCTCCGCTCCATGCCGGAGCTTGCCCGGATGGCAGGCGTGGCGGAGCTTCACATCAAGGACGAGCGCGCGCGCATGGGCCTGGGCAGCTTCAAGGCGCTCGGCGCGGCCTATGTCATCGCCACCGATGACGAGCAGGGCACCGCCGCGGGCCAAACCTATGTGACGGCGAGTGCCGGAAATCATGGGCTGTCCGTTGCCGCAGGCGCGGCCGCGTTTGGCGCGCAGGCGGTCGTCTACATTGCCGAAACCGTTCCCGCCGGCTTTGCTGCGCGTCTCGAACGACTCGGGGCGCGCGTTGTCCGCGAGGGTGCGACCTACGAAGACAGCATGGCCGCCGCGGCTGATGCCGCCGAGCAGCAAGGCTGGATCCTGCTGTCGGACAGTTCCTGGCCCGGCTACTACGACCGGCCGTGGACCTTGATGGAGGGCTATCTGGTGCTCGCGCAGGAGGTCGTCGCCCAGATGCAGCGCCCGCCGACCCATGTGTTCCTGCAGGCCGGCGTCGGCGGACTGGCGGTGGCCTGCGCGACGCATTTCCGTGCGGCCTGGGGCCCCGATCTGCGTATTGTCGTGGTCGAGCCGGAGGTGGCGGCGGCGCTCTATGGCTCGATGCAGGCCGGTGCGCCGCGTATCTCGCCCGGGCCGGTCTCGGCCATGGGGCGGCTCGATTGCAAGGAACCCTCGCTCATCGCGCTGAAGGGGCTGGCGCGCGATGCGGACGACTTCGTGCTCGTCTCCGAAGCCGCCGGGGCCGCCGCAAGCGACGCCTCTGCTGCGGCCGGTTTGCCGACGACCCCATCGGGCGCGGCAGGCCTGGCCGGTCTGCTGACCGCGGCGGACGATCCGGCGCGCCTCGGCCTGACGGCGGAGTCCCGCGTCCTCGTCATCCTCAGTGAAGACGCGGAGGGCGCATGACCCCGCCCGCCCGCGGCTTTCCACCCGAGGAATTCCGGGCCAGAACGCGCAAGGCGCAACATCTGATGGGCGAGGCTGGGCTGTCGGCGCTTTTGCTCACCACGCCCCCGGAGGTCTGTTATTACACCGGGTTTCTGACGCAGTTCTGGGAAAGCCCGACCCGCCCCTGGTTCGTCATCGTGCCCGAGAGGGGCGATCCCGTGGCCGTCATCCCGACGATCGGGGCATCTCTGATGGGCCGCACGTGGATCACCGACATCCGAACCTGGACATCGCCGAACTATGCCGATGACGGGATCGGGTTGTTGGCCGAAGCCCTGCGCGAGTTGGTTCAGGAGGGCGGCAGAATCGGGGTGGCCGACGGCATGGAAAGCCATCTGCGGATGCCGCTGGCCGGATTTAGCCGCTTGAAGGCCGCGCTGGACAGCCGCGACATCTCAAGCGATGCGGCGATCACGCGGCGCCTGCGCCTCGTCAAGTCGGACGCGGAGATCGAAAAGATCCGCCGGGCCACCGGCATTGCGGATCGCGCCTTCGCGCGTGTGGGCGAGATCGCGCGCGCAGGCGTGCCGCTTGGCGAGGTGTCGCGCCGGTTCCAGGGCCTGTGCCTGGCGGAGGGGGCGGATTGGGTCCCCTACCTGGCGAGCGCCGCCGGTGCGGGGGGGTATGGCGACGTCATCTCTCCGGCGACGGAGGCCGCGCTCGTTCCAGGCGATGTGATGATGCTGGACACCGGCCTCGTCTGGGACGGCTACTTCTGCGACTTCGACAGGAACTACAGCGTGGGCCCCGCCGCTCAGGCGGTGCGCGAGGGCCACGCACGCCTCGTCGAGGCAAGCGCCGCTGCGTTCGATGCCGCCAAACCGGGCGCGACCATCCGCGATCTCTTTCAAGCGATGCGTCCATTCATCGGATCGTCCGGCGATACCGGGCGGCTGGGCCACGGTCTTGGCCTGCAACTGACGGAGTGGCCTTCGATCCTTGCCGAGGACGAGACAGTCCTGGAGGCCGGCATGGTGCTGACGCTGGAGCCGCTCGTCGAGGTTTCGCCGGGAAAAATCCTGGTGCATGAAGAGAACATCGTGATCCGACCCACCGGGGCGGAGTACCTGTCGCAGCCCCAGAACGCCGAGATACGGGTGGTGTGATGGATCTGCCCTACACGCTTTCCGCAGACCGCCCGCCGCAGATCGGCATGGTCGTGCTTCAGGCCGACGAGACCATTGAGCGCGACATGCGGCGGCTTCTGCCGGCAGAGGCCGAGCTGCTCGTCAGCCGGGTCCCCTCCGGCCGCGACGTGAACGCCGCCTCGCTTGCGGCGATGGAGGACGTTCTGACCGAGGCCGCGCGCCTCTTCCCGTCGGGCGCACGGTTTTCGGCGATCGGCTATGGCTGCACGTCGGGGACGGCCCAGATCGGTGCCGGACGCATTCGCGCGCTCATCCAGGCCGGAGCCGAGACACCTTGCGTCACCGAACCTGTGTCGGCGCTCATCGCCGCCTGCCGCGCGCTCGGCGTACGCCGGATCGGCCTTGTCAGCCCCTATGTGGCAGAGGTGTCGGACAGGTTGCGCCAGGTACTGGCCGAGGCGGGGATCGACGTGTCCGGATTTGCCAGCTTCAACCAGTCGCGCGAGGAGACCGTGGCCCGCATCTCCGCCCAATCCATCCGGGACGCCGCGCAGAACGTCGCCGACCATGCGGAATGTGAGGCGGTGTTCCTGTCCTGCACCAACCTGCGCACGCTGGACGTGATCGACGCTGTCGAAAGGGCAACGGGGACACCGGTCCTGACGAGCAATCAGGTGCTGGGGTGGCACCTGACGGCCCTCGCAGGCTTGCCAAGGCCAAAGCACGCGCCCGGCAGACTTTGGGCACGCGAGGCTGTGACGGCGAGCACTTAGCGCGCGCAGGGGCCGCGCCGGGGAGGGCGCGGCCGCACCTCGACACGCGACCGCGAAGGCGCTTCCCTCGCCACACCCTCCGGCGGCGCGCAGGCTCCCTCGCCGATACATGCCAGGACTGCGTTTCGCCGCGTACCAAGGACGATGGACAGAACTTGCCGGGCCGCGCTGGGCACCGCACGTCAACCGCTGCCCTTCGGTCAAATTCGCAGCATTCGCCCCACACGCCGAAAGAACGCCTTAACGGGCGCGTCTTACCCCGTCCGCTGCATGTCGCAGTGGAAAGCGAGGGCCGGCATGGATGCGATCTGGGTGCTTATCTGCGGCTTCATGGTTTTGGACATGCAAGCTGGCTTTCTGTGCCTGGAAGCCGGACTCGCGCGCGCCAAGAACGCCTCCAACGTCGCGCTGAAGAATGTCAGCGACATCTGCATGGCCGCACTGTGCTACTGGCTCGTGGGCTTCGGGCTGATGTTCGGCGTATCCTTTGGCGGCGTCTTCGGCACGTCGTGGTTCGCGCCCGGCGCCACCACCACCGCGCTCGACATCGCGCCGTTTCTGTTCTTCCAGCTCGCCTTCGCGTCCACCGCGGTGACAATCGTCTCGGGAGCGGTCGCGGAGCGGGCCTCGTTCGCGGCCTATCTCGGGCTCAGCGTCGTCATGGCCGCGCTCATCTACCCGGTGGTGGGGCATGCGATCTGGGGCGGCGCCTTCCTGACGGACCAGAACGGGTGGCTCGCCGCGCTCGGCTTCATGGACTTCGCCGGTGCCACCGTCGTGCATTCGGTCGGGGGCTGGACGGCGCTGGTCTTCTGCATCTTCCTGGGCCCACGCCTGGGCCGGTTCGCCAGGGCCGGCCGGCGCTCGCGGCGGTTCGACCCAAGCTCGATGTCGCAGGCTGCGCTCGGCATCGTCTTCCTCTGGATCGGGTGGGCCGGGTTCAACGCCGGCTCGGCCCTGGCCTACGACGAATCCGTCGGGCCCATCGTTCTGCGCACGATGATCGGGGCGGCGTCGGGCGGGGCAACGGCGATGCTGGCCTCCTACCTGCTCTGGAGCCACCCCTCCGCGCATCTGACGCTCAACGGTGTCATCGCGGGCCTCGTCGCCGGAACGGCCGGCATCCACGTCTTCACCACCGGCGACGCCGCGGTGGCCGGGGCATTGGGCACGATGTCGATGCTTCTGGCGCGCTTTGCCATCGCCTGGTTCAGGATCGACGATGTGGTGGACGCAGTCCCCGTGCATCTGGCGCCGGGCATTCTCGGCACGCTCCTCGTCGCCATGCTGGGCGATCCGGCGGCGCTGTCCGCGGGCGGACGCCTGGATCAGTTAGCCGTGCAGGCCCTCGGCGTCGTGGCGGTGGCCGTCTGGACGGTGAGCGCGGCGTCGCTCGCGTTGTGGGCGATCGGCCGGGTTGGGCGCCTGCGCGTGCGCGCGCGCGAGGAACTCGTCGGCCTCGACACCGCGGAGCACCATATCGGCAACGCCTTCCTCGACCTCGTGGAAGAGATGAAGAGCCACCAGCGCACGGGCCGCTTCTCCTCCCGGGTGACGGTGGATGCGTCGACCGAGGTCGGCATGGTCGCCTATCGCTACAACCGGGTTCTGGATCGGGTGGAGGCGGAAATCGCCGCCCGTATGGCCGCGGTGAAGAACGAGCGGCAGATGCGGCAGCTGATCGCGGATTCCTACTCCGCGCTCGAAGAGGCCCAGAAGGAGAGCGTGCATGCCGCGCGCCACGACCGCCTGACCGGTCTCGGCAACCGGCTGCTTTTGGACGAGATCGCGGGCGGGGTGGGCGACGGCTCCCAGGCGACGCTGCTGGTCATCGCCATCGACCTCGACCGGTTCAAATCGATCAACGACCGGCACGGGCACGACGCCGGTGATGCCGTGCTCCGCGCGACGGCGGAGCGGATCCGCAGCGTCCTCCGTGCCGGGCGGGACTTTGGCTTCCGGATCGGAGGCGACGAGTTCGTGGTTCTTCTGGATTGGGAGGGGTCGACCGCGGATCCGCAGGACATGTGCGACGTCCTGCGCACCGATCTGACCGCCAAGGTGCCCTTTGGCGTCCTGCAACTGGAGCCGGGCGCGAGCATCGGCTACACGCTGTACCGCGCCGGCGCGCAATCGCTCAACGACTCGTTGCGGCAGGCCGATATGGCGCTCTATCGCGCCAAGCACGGCGGGCGTAACGACAGCATCGCCTACAGCGTGGACATCGGATCGACCTATACCGCGCATCTCGAAGAGCTGGAGTTCTTCAAGAACGCGTTTGCCCGCAATGAGATCTTCCCGATGTTCCAGCCCCAGATCGATGCGGCGACGGATCGCGTTATCGGCTGCGAGGTGCTGGCGCGCTGGAACCATCCCCGCCGCGGCGTCGTGACGCCCGATCACTTCCTGTCGCTCGCGGAGGAGCTGAACCTGCTGGCGGAGCTCGACGGCGTGATCTTCGACCGGGCGCTCGAAGCCCACCAGGCGCTGCAATCCAAGGGGATCGTGCTGCAGAACCTCTCCGTCAACGTGTCGGCACGGCGGCTTGACAGCCCGGATCTGCTGCGGGAGTTGCGCGCGCGGCCGCTCCTGCCGCCCGGCCTTGCCTTCGAAATCCTCGAAACCGCGCATCTCGACACGCTCGATGCCGATCTGTCGTCGACCATGTCCGCCCTGAAGGAGATGGGCATCCGGATCGAGGTCGACGATTTCGGAACCGGCCATGCCTCGCTCGCCTCGATCCTCGCCTTGCGTCCAGACGCCCTCAAGATCGACCGCATGTTCGTCTCCGGCATCGACGTGGATCCGGATCGCCGCGAGTTGATGCGCGCCCTGCTGGAGATGGCATCGCGTCTCGGGGCGGAAACCGTGGTGGAGGGTGTTGAAACCGCCGACCATGTGAAGACGCTGGTGAGCCTCGGCGCGGGTCGTCTGCAGGGCTTCTACTACACGCGCCCTTTGCCGCTGGAGAGCTTCCTATCCTGGTTGGAGGCGCGGGCCGATGGCAGCCGGGCGGCCTAGACGATCCGCACCGGCGCCCATTGGAGCGCCGGCCAGAGACCCCGCGCGCAGTGCCCGCGACAAGGCTCCAGATCCGCAGGGGAAAGCGGGGCGACTTGGGAAAGGTTCGGCTGCGGCCCTCGCATGCGAGGGTGCGAGTGAGGCGCCTAAAGGACGTGAAGCGCCCACTGGCGGCGCCATGCGCGGCGGCGGATGCATCCTTCCGCTCCGGTGGCGTGCAGACCCGAACCGGATGATCCGACGCGCGTCGATGCGTGCCGGAGAGAGGGATGCAGATGCCATGCCGCAGGGCCTTCTCCCGCCACAGGCGGGCCCCGCAGGCACGATGCCCATGCGCCTCAACCAGGTACCACGATGGCGCGAACTTCTCCCTGCGGCGCCGCCTGGGAAATCACCTCCGGCGCTTCGGCGAGCGAGATCTGGCGCGTGATCAGCGGCGCCACATGGACCTCGCCGCTGTCGATCATGTGAGACGCGCGGGCATGGGTGAACGGGTTGAGAAAGGAGAAATGCACCTGAATCTCGCGGAACAGAAGATCAAAGGGCTCGATCGGCACCAGCGCGCCGCGGGGCAGAACCCCCAGAACCACAACCCGCCCGCCTGTTCGCGTCAGGCGTGGCGACATGGCGACGGTCTCGGCGACGCCGGCGCATTCCAGTACAAGATCGGCGCCATCGGGCCAATGATCGCGGGCCTCCTCTTCGGAGCCCGCGACAGCATGCGCGCCGAGCGATAGCCCGAGCCCCTGTTTCGCCGCACTGCGCGTCAGCAATGTGACGTCGCCCCCCGCGATGCTCGCCAGTTGGACGGCCAGCAGACCGATCACACCGCCTCCGATCACCAGCACGCGCTCGCCGGGCCGCAGGTTTCCCAGATCCACCCCGTGCAGCGTGCAGGCCAGGGGCTCGCAAAAAGCGCCGAAGCGCGGATCGAGGTCCTGGGACAGCACGTGGGCCTTGTGGGCGGGAAAGGCGCAATACTCGGCGAACCCGCCGTCCCGCCCGATCCCCGTCGCAACGTTGTTCTGGCAGAGGTTGACCCGGCCCCTCGCACATTGCGCGCAGGCACCGCACCATGTGTTGGGATCGCATGTCACGCGCGTCCCGACGGCGAGGCCGGAGGCGCCGGCCTCCACAACACGGCCGGAGAACTCGTGCCCCAAGGTCGTGCCCGGAACCGACGGGAACTCGCCCAGAAACAAGTGCCTGTCCGTCCCGCAAATGCCCGCGGCTTCCACCTGCACCACGATATCGCCGGGCCCGGGCTGCGGCTCCGGAACATCGACCGTGCGCAGATCGCCAACATCGAACAGCCGTGTCGCCATCATGGCGGATCCCCCCAAGGCAGTGCCTGCGCGGAAAGGCTAGCCCGGCCGCCTGCCCGCACAAAGGACTTATTGAGTTTCAGGGCCTTGCGGCCCATTGGACGGGATGCCGTTCGCGGCCTCGCGTCCGATCATCGTGGCACAAGACGTCATCTAGACGGCAGCTGTCTCTGCAGCGCATGCAGCGGTGGGATGGCGCCCGTGGCGGTCATACCCTTCAGCGATGCGCGGGCGGCGGCGTTCGCCAGGTCCAACGCCTGTTCCGGCGTCCATCCTTCGTGCAGCGCGAACAGGATACCCGCGCAGAAGGCATCGCCTGCCCCGAGGTGGCTCGCAATCTCGCCCGGCGGCAGGGGATCGACGGGGGCGACGAATGTCGCGCCATCCGCGCCAGACCAAATCGCACAGGCCTCGCAATGGATGACGACCGCCTTGCAGACGCCTTTCTCTCGAAGGTCCCGGCCCATGCGAAAAAGAATGTGCGGATCGGTCGCCTGCTCCGGTCCGAGATCGGCCCCCAACGCACGCGCGGCCTCGATCTCGTTGACGATGAGATAGTCGGTGACCGGTGCGGAAGCGGCCACGATCCGCTCGAACTCGCCATGCTGGGCAGAGACGAGATCAACGCAGGTGATCAGGCCGGCCCGCTGCGCGCGCGCCAGCACGCGGGCGGCTTCGGTGGCACCGTCGGGGCCGATCCGGTCCAACTCGCCCAGAAGCGTCAGGTATCCCAGATAGAAGAGGCGGGCGGGCGTACTGGCGAAGGTTCCCGCCGGAAAGTCGTCGGCGCACAAGGCATCGTTCGCGCCGGCCTGATAGAAGAAGGTGCGGCTGCGCCCGGCCACCGACATGACGTGGGTGTGCGCGGTCGGGATCCCGGCCTTCACGGCAAGCTGATCGGACGAAAGGCCAAGATCCTGGCAGGTGTGCTGGATGAAGGCACCGAACTCGTCGTCGCCGATAGCGCCCATCGGCCAGAGCGGCAGGCCGGTTTCGAACTTCGCCAGGGCGGCAATGACATTGGCCGCGCCTCCCCCGACGCCGCGGGTCTGACGGCCGATCCGCACCAGATCGCTTTCGGCCGGCCAATGCTCGATGTCGTGGACGAGATCCACGATCCAGTTGCCCGCACAGATGATGCCGGACCGTTCTAGCATGGGCGCTGGCGACCCCCGCGTCCTGGCCGAACGCGAAACAGAAGGGCGGCCCCATGCGCGGCGGCGGCCCGGAGCCAGCGCCCGTCGCGGCGCGCGTGGTCGGCGCGGCCGTCTTTTCCGGCCGCGACGCGGCGTGGCCCGGCCGACCGGCCAGGCTGCGGCACAGGCGCAGCGCCTCGTTCGCGTGCTTGCTTCATGGCGCCGGTCCGTAGGCCACAGGTTCGACGCTGTGACGCGTTCCGGCGGTGAGCGCGGCTGTCAGGATGGCGTGGTGGTCTGCGGCCTCGCGCGGTGTCACGCAGGGAAAGCCACGGCCGTCCCCCCCTGCGAGTTCATCGAGATACGCCGCCCACATCTGCTGCAGCGCATCGGGAAAACCGAACTCGAATATGCCGCCGGTGATGGCGGGGAACAGCGTCTGGAATCCGAGATCCTCGACCTGCCAGACCTGCGCGCCACCCGAATACGCCATCCACTGCCACTGACGCGGCGCCTGCGTGCTGAAGAAGGCGCTCTTGCGCGTCCCGAGGATACGGATGCTCCAGGTGTTGGAATGGCCCGGCGCGATGCGCCATGTCTTCAGAACCAGCGGGAAGCCACCCCCGGCATCGTCGACATGGCCGGTGATCGTGGCATTGTCCCACGTCTCGCATGGCACGGTCCCCCCCTGCCCGTCCGGGCGGGTGCGGAACCGATTGACCAGCGCGGCGGACACTCGGGCGGGCCGCCACCCCAGGCGCAAGGGGACGTGCAGCACATGCATCCCCAGATCGCCCATGCAGCCATAGGCGCCGTTCACGTCGACCATCCGCTTCCAGTTGATCGGCTTGTCGGGATTGAGGTCGGAGGCATGCAGAAAGGCGGCCTCGACCTCGATGATCTCTCCCAGATCCCCGCCACGGGCGAGGTTGATCACCTTCTGCGCGCCGGGAAAGTACGGCATCTCCGACGAACAGCGCACCAAAAGGTCGGGATGGGCGTCGATGGCCGCCTGAATCCGGGCGTTGGCGGCCGCGTCGATCCCGAACGGCTTCTCACCGAAGAGGTGTTTGCCCGCCGCCAGGATCTCCGGATAGATCCGGTCGTGGAGATTGTGCGGCACGGCGCAATAGACGGCGTCGACCTCGGCATTCGCCAGCAAGGCGCGATACTCGTCCGTCACCTGACGCACCGTCGGCACGTTGTCGGAGAACCAGCGCGTCAGGTCTGGATTGAGGTCGCAGACGGCGACGATCTCGGGTCGGGCCCTCGTATCGTTCAGGTGCAACCAGCGTGCGGCGGTCGAGGCAAACTCGCGCCCCATCAGCCCGCAGCCGATCACCCCGAATCTGACGACCTCGGTCATGCGATCATCGCAAGCGCATCGGCCACCGTCGCGCCGTCGTGCACGACCGCCATCAACGCCCGCGTCATGCCCGCGGGATCGGCGTGGTGGATCACGTTGCGGCCATAGACGATGCCCTTCGCGCCTTGCTCCATCAGTGCCGATGTCCGGGTCAGGATCTCCTCGTCCGAAACCTTGCCGCCGCCCCGCACCAGCACCGGGACGCTTTGGGCAATCTCGACCACCCGGTGATACTCGGAGACATCATCGCACGGATCGGCCTTGATGATGTCCGCGCCGAGCTCCACCGCCTGGCGCACGAGCGGCAGGATCTTGTCGATATCGCCGTCGACCATGTAGCCGCCGCCGGCCTTGGCGTTGTCCTGCATCACGAGGGGCTCGATCATCAGCGGCATCCCTGCCTGATCGCACGGGCGTTTGAGCCCGTTGATGTTGGCGATGCAGGCCCGGTGCACCTCCGGCTGATCGGGAAGCATGAGCAGGTTGACGACGACGCAGGCGGCATCGAGCATCACGCCCTGATCCACCGCATCGGCGATCACCTCGGAGAAGAGGGTGCGCGGCAGCGGGTTGCCGTAGACATTCGCGATATCGGTGCGCAGCACCAGTGCGGGCCGCTGCTTGCCAGGGATGGCCTGCAGGATCGGCGCCGTTCCGGGCGGCAATTGTATCGCATCCGGCGCCGCAGCCGCGACCGTTGCGATCGCGCGATGCATGTTCTCGATCCCCCCCAGGAACCCCCGTTCGTTGAACATCCCATGGTCGATGGCCACGTCGAAGCAATGGCCTGACGTGCCGAAGAGACGGTTCATGCGTGCTGATTTCATGGTTCTTGTGTCCCTAGGTATCGAGAAGGCCGGCGCGTGTTCGGTCAGCCTGCTGTGCGAAGGCGCCGCCCCGTGGAAACATCGAAATAGCAGGCCGCCCCCGGATCGAAAGAGATGCCCGCTGCGCTGTCGACCGCAACCTCAAAATCCTTCGGCATCTTGACGACGAGCGGCGTGTCCCCGGCCCGGAACGTGACAAGCGATTGATCGCCCGTCATTTCGAGCGTGTAGACCAGCGCGTCCAACTGGCCCTCCCCGGCGGCGACGACGGTGCAATCCTCCGGGCGGAACCCCACCGTGACGGAAGGGCAGTCGGCCTGCCCCGGGGCCGGAAGCGAGATGCCCGGCCCGGTGAACACACCGTCCTTCAAGGCACCTTCGACGAAGTTCATCGGGGGAGAGCCCATGAACCCCGCCACGAACAGGTTCGAGGGATTGGAATAGACCTCCTTCGGGGTGCCAAGCTGCTGCAACTCCCCGTCCTTCATGATCGCAACGCGATGGGCCAGGGTCATCGCTTCGATCTGGTCGTGAGTGACGTAGACCGTGGTGATGCCGAGGGTGTTCTGCATGTGCTTGAGCTCGGCGCGCATGTTGCCACGCAACTTGGCGTCGAGGTTCGACAGCGGCTCGTCCATCAGAAACACGGAAGGCCGGCGGACGATGGCGCGCGCCAGCGCCACCCGCTGCCGTTGCCCGCCCGACAGCTGCCCCGGAAGACGCTCCAGCAGATCCTGAAGCTCCACTTGTTCGGCGGCGGCGCGTATGGCGGCCTCCATCTCGGCCTTCGGCGTCTTGGCGACCTTGAGCGGGAAGCCGATGTTCTCACCCACCGTCTTGTGCGGATAGAGCGCGTAGGATTGAAACACCATGGCGATGTCGCGATACTTCGGCAGCACTTCGGTGACGTCCCGGTCGCCGATGGTCAGGGTTCCGCTGGTGATGCTCTCCAGCCCCGCGATCATCCGCAGCGCGGTCGACTTGCCGCAGCCCGACGGGCCGAGCAGCACCAGAAACTCTCCCGGGTCGACGTCGAGCGACAGGTCCTTCAGGGCGTGAAACGCTCCGTAGTACTTGTTCATCTGCCGGACGGAGATGCCCTTGGCGGCGGCTGTCATCACCGAGGATGGCGCGTTCATCTCCCCCTACCCTTTCACGGCGCCCACCAGGAGGCCCTTCGAGATGTATTTCTGAAGCACGATTGCCAGCACGACCACCGGAATGATCATGATGATGATCGCCACCGACATGGTCCACCACAGGATACCCCGCTCGCCGGCATTCATCGCTGCAACGAGGATCGGCAATGTCTGCGCCCTCGACGTCGAGAGAAAGAGCGCAAAAAGGTACTCGTTCCACGCAAAGATCATCACCAGAAGCGTCGTCGCCGAGAGGCCCGCGCGGGAGAGCGGCAGCACGATTTCCCGGAACGTCATGATCATGGTCGCGCCGTCGAGCTGCGCGCTCTCTTCCAGATCGCGGGGGATCGAGTTGAAGAAATCGTACATCAGCCAGACCACGATGGGCATGTTGACCACCGCATAGGTCAGGATCAGCGCCACATGCGTGTCGAGCAGACGCACGGACTGGAACATGATGTAGATCGGAACGACGACGACGATCGGTGCCAGGATGCGCTGAGAGATGATCCAGAACAGGATGTCGCCATTCTGGAGCCGGACGGTGTACAATTGCCCGACGGCCCGCGCGAGCAGGAAGAACAGCGCGACCGCGACCGCCAGGGTTAGCCAAAGGTCTGCGCCGAAGACACCGATGGCGACGCAGGCCCCGATCAGCAGCACCAGGAAGTAGAGGATGGTGATCAGGTTCGGCGCGAACGCGATCCGGCTCAGCGAATAGGCAGCCATGGAGCCTACGAGGACGGACAGCGCCGTCGACGACAGTGCAATGACGATGGAGTTGACGTAGGCTCGGACGGTATCGGCGAAGTCCAGCACGAAGAGATCGCGCCAGGCATGGAGGCTTGGCTGGAAGTCGACCCAGGGGAGGAAGAACGGCCCCTCGTTCACCGCGGCGGGGGTCTTCACCGACGTGATCAGGAGCCAGTAGATCGGGAAGATCACGAAGAGCGACCACGCGAGCAGGATCGCATAGAGGGCAACCTTCGAGGCGGGCGCCATCTGCCCGATCTTGCGGGGCTCGAACAGGCCGCGGCTCATGGTTTGGCCCTGACCCGTGCGAGGACGACGAGGTTGAAGAACGACACGCAGATGACGACCGTGATGAAGAGAAGAATGTAGGCAATGGCCGAGGCCGATCCCAGATCGAGCGACCGCCACGCGTAATAGGCCTGCAGCGAGACAGATTCCGTCGCGATTCCCGGCCCGCCCGACGTCATGATGTTGGGCAGATCGACGATCTTGAACGCCTCGATGACGCGGATCAGCATCACTGTGGCCGCGATGGGCAGGACCTGCGGCCAGATGATCTCGCGAAAGGTCATCCACTTTCCGGCGCCGTCTATCTCGGCCGCTTCATTGAGGTCGCGCGGCACGCTCTCGAACGCCGCGAGCATCATGATGAAGACGAACGGGATCCACTGCCAACTGTCGGCGACCACGATGAAGATACGCGCGGCCCACGGATCGGTGGCCCAGGACCAGTCTCCAAGCCCGACCCATTGCCAGACCCCGGCAAAGGGGCCCTTGGTAGTGTCGGCCATCATCCGGAAGATGTAGCCGACGCCGATGGGCGTGATCATCATGGGCACGAAGAAGATCACCCGGAACGTGCGGCTCCCGGCGATGTGCTGGGAACAGGCGAAGGCGAGCGCCGTCCCGATCAGGAACTGCACGCCACATCCGACGATCACGTAAAAGAGGGTCGTGCCCACCGTTCCGAAGGGGCGCCCGCTCAGGAGCGTCGCCGCAAAGAGCCAGGCGAGGCCCAAGGCCATCGCGAAGGTGATCATCCGTCCGACAAAGCCGACAACCGTGAAGTGGCTGCGGCAGTACCGCACGATCCAGTAGAT
Organism: Pseudomonadota bacterium; assembly: GCA_038757905.1. Taxonomy (GTDB): domain Bacteria; phylum Pseudomonadota; class Alphaproteobacteria; order Rhodobacterales; family Rhodobacteraceae; genus HLUCCA09. The sequence continues at coordinate 63,074 of JBCDGG010000004.1, forward strand.
CAGCGCCGCCGTGGCCGCGAGGCCGACGATCCACCCCAGCAGCGACAGCGGCCCAAACGTCCCGAGCAGGTGGAACTGCTCGGACCCGAAGATCTGCTTGTCGAAGTTGCGCCAGCCTGCAAACCGCATCCGAAACCCGCCGCCCGTGAAGCGCACACGGGAGAAGGCGAGGATCAGCGAGGCGATAAGCGGGAAGATCGAAAAGACGAGGATCAGAACAACGGCGGGCGCCAGGAACAGACGACCCATATGTCGATCGAGCCATTGGTCCATTACCGCGTCCGCCGTTGGGTTCGGGATCTCGGGGAGAGGGCGCAGAGCGGGGCGGCCGGATCAGCGCCGGCCGCCCGTTGCGATGTCAGTTGGTGATGCCCAGGGACAGCGAGTAGATCGCGGCTTGGTCTTCGCGGCCGAAATCCTCGGTGATCTCCTCCCAACCTTCCTCGATGTTTTCGAGCGCCTCGTCGACCGAGATCTCGCCCGCCAGATACCGCGCCAGCTCTCGATCGAGCACGACGCCGGTGTATTGCTGTGCGCCCGGAATGCGGAAATCGGACGCCATGTTCGGATGGTTCAGGCTTTCCTTGATCGCGCTGAGATAGTTCTCGGCCGCTTCCTCGCTAAAGCCGGCTTCGACCCAGGCGGCCGTATCCTCAAGTTGCGAGTTCCGGTAGGGGTTGTAGCCCGTCCAGCCCATCGTCACGTCGACGTTCGATTGCGCGGCCTGGTTCATGTAGCTCAGAAAGTCGTAGGCCGCCTGCTTCTTGACGTCGTCTGCCGTGGCGGACACCGCCGCCGTCCATCCGCCGAAGGCCGCAAACGGCGCGTAGTTGATGCCGTCGACCGCGTGGGGACAGGTCTCGGCATCGCATGCAACGAGGTCGCCCGTCTCGACGTTCAGAACCTCGGTCGAGCCGGGCATGATCACCGCGCCGACCTTGTCGCGGATCTGGCTGCCGTCTTCGATCGACAGCGGGCCGATATCGCCCCAGTCGATCATCAGGCCGCAGCGGCCGCCGACGACTAGCGCGCGGGTGTCGCCGATATCCTGGTTCAGTTCGTCGGGCGGGCCGAACTCGCCGGTGGCCTTGTAGATCTCGAACGCCCGTTTCCACGCAGCATTGTTGATCTTGGGGGCCATCGTTTCGGGATCGAAGTACAAGCCCTCCGCCGTTCCCTTCGATTGCACCCGGCTCGCCGCCATGGACTGAACGGCAAAGTAGGATTGCGCATTGCGTTTCTTGAAGATGCACGAGCCGAAATCCGCCTCGCCGTCCCCGTTCATGTCCTGGCCGTGGATGGCGGCGGCGACCTCAAGATAATCCTCCCAGGTCTTGGGCGGCTCCAGCCCGTTCTCGGCAAGAACGTCCGTCCGGTAGTAGAGCATCTGGAAGTCGCCATCGAGCGTGATGAAGTAGGTCGAGCCCTGCACCTTCTGGTTGAAGTCGCGGAAATAGGGCGCGATATCGGCAAGGTCGATCTTCTCGTCGGCTTCGAGATAGGGATCGAGGTTTTCGACCAATCCGCCGCTTACAAGTTCGACGCCCCAGCCGGACGCGAAGACGCCGACATCGATCGAGTTCGTCCCGGTCGCCCAATCCGTCAGGATCTTCTGGAACAGTTCGGCGAAGGGCACCTCGGCAACGCGGATTTCCGCGCCGGTCATGGCCGTGAACTCTTCCCCGCGTTCCACGATTCGCCCGGCGATCACGGGGCCCGGGCGGGTCAGGATGTTCACCACGACCCCGTCATACTGCCCGTCCGCCTCGACCACGGCCGGCGTCAGAGCCGCGCACAGCGCAAAGGCCGATCCGGTTAGAAGCTTGTTTAGCATGGTTCTCCTCCACTGTGTTTCGCCCAGCGCCCCCGGGCTCTGCCGGCCCGAATGGCGCTGTGCGCCGCCGATGTCCTCGGAGCGCATCTTTGGTCACGGATCGGGGCGCCGTGTTGCGTTGCTGTCGCGCGTCCTCCTGGGCGTCCCGTCACCACCACGAGAAAGCTACTTGTGCTGAGGCGCAGGTGTCAACTAACATGTTAGATGAACAACAACGCGATCCCCCTATGTCAGACGCCGATGTCACTAAACTTCCTGTCCTGAGCGACCTGAGCGGGCCCTTGGCGGATCGGGTCTATACGGTGGTGAAGTCCGCGATCATGGCGCTGGAGTTTCCCCCGGGCGCGGTTATCCGGAAGTCTGCCCTGTGCGACAGGCTTGGCCTGTCCCGGTCGCCCGTTGCCGATGCGCTGGCCAAGCTGTCGGTCGAGGGGTTGGTCGATATCGTTCCGCAATCGGGCACGCGGGTGTCGCGCCTGTCGATGGCGGCGATCCGCGAGGATGCGTTCCTGCGCGAGGCGCTGGAAGTGGCCGCCATTCGCCACGCGGCCCGCCATCGCTCCGACGAGGTGGTGGCGCGCCTCAGCCGCAACATCGAAATGCAGAAGCTGCTGATTGCGGATGTCGATATCGAGGACTTCTTTCAAACCGATGTCGCCTTCCATGAGACGATCATGGCGACAACGGAGGTGTCGCGCCTGCCCGCCACGGTGCGCACGCTGTCGCCGAACGTGGATCGGGCGCGCCTTCTCCTGATGCCGGAGCCGGGCCGTTTGGCGGACACGCTGGAGGAGCATGTCCGGATCGTGGATGCCATCCGGCGGCAGGACGTGGACGAGGCGCAGGACGCCATGCGCCGCCATGTCCGTCAGCTGCTGCGCCGTCTGGAGCCGCTCGAAGCCGCGCGGCCAGACCTTTTCTCAACCTGATGACTGCCATGACTCCCATCACCACACATCTGCTCAACACACGAACGGCACGCCCGGTGCCCCTCACGGCGATGGGATTCGGCGGGGCGCCGCTCGGCAATCTGTACCGCAGGGTGAGCGAAGACGAGGCGCAAGCCACGCTGCAGGCGGCCTACGACGCGGGCATCCGCTATTTCGACACGGCGCCGCAATACGGGCTGGGGCGCTCGGAAGAGCGGTTCGGCGCGGCGCTTAAGCGCTTCGGGCGCGAAACCGTGCAGCTGTCGACCAAGATCGGGCGCCTGCTCTATGATTGCGCGCCGGAGGAAGTGACGCCCGAGGCATTCGTCGACGTTCCTCAGAAGCGGATCGTGTTCGATTACACTTATGACGGCGTCATGCGCTCCTACGAGGCGAGTCGTCGGCGCCTCGATGTGGACAATGCCGATATCCTGCTGGTGCACGATGTCGACGTCTTCAGCCAGGGCAGTCAGGAGGCCAGCGACGCCAAGGTGCGCGAGCTGTTCGAGGGCGGAGGCTACCGCGCGCTGGAGGAGTTGCGCGCCGCGGGCGATGTGGCGGCGATCGGGGCGGGCGTGAACGAATGGCAGGTATGCGAGCGGTTGCTCGGCCTCGGCGATTTCGACGGGTTCCTGCTTGCCGGGCGCTACACGCTGCTGGAGCAGGAGGCGCTCGACAGCTTCCTGCCGCTCTGCGTTGCACGCGATGTGGGCATCATTCTGGGCGGGCCCTACAACTCCGGCATCCTCGCCAGCGGCGCGGTGCCCGGCGCGAAGTTCAACTATGCCGAAGCTCCGCCGGAGATCCTGTCGCGGGTGGCGCAGATCGCGGCGGTGTGCGCGGCCCATCAGACGCCCCTGATCGCGGCGGCACTGCAGTTCGTCATGGGCCACCCGGCCGTGAAGACAGTGATCCCAGGGGCCATGCGTGCCGAGGAGGTTCTGGCAAATGTGGAGGTGTTCCAGACACCGATTCCGGATGGGCTTTGGTCGGATCTCCGCGGCGAGGGGCTAATCCGCCCGGATGCGCCCTTGCCGCCGGAGCGTGACCATGCCGGGTAGGATCGGCCTCACCTCCCACCGGGACGGCGGCCTGGCGGACGTTGCCCCATGCCGAAGAGGCGCTTGGCCGTCCCGCCCCGGCAGCGGAGACCTCGCATGAGGATAGATGCCCATCAACACTTCTGGGCGCTCGCACGGGGGGATTACGGCTGGTTGACGCCGGACCTCGCCCCGATCTACCGCGACTTCGGGCCGGACGATCTGCACCCGCTACTGACGTCCCACGGCATCGACGGCACAGTGTTGGTGCAGGCCGCGCCGACGGCGGCCGAAACGCGATACATGCTGGACCTCGCCGCGACACACGACTTCGTCCTCGGCGTGGTAGGGTGGGCGGATCTGGAGGATACAGACGCGCCGGACGCGCTTGCCGCCCTGGCGCGGGAGCCGAAGCTGGTCGGCCTGCGCCCGATGATCCAGGACATCGCCGACCCCGATTGGATGCTGCAACCCGCGCTGAGCCCGGCCTTTGAAGCGATGAGTGCGCTCGGCCTTGTCTTCGACGCCCTGACATTGCCCAAACACCTGCCCAACCTGCGGAAATTGCTGGCGCGGCATAGGGAACTGCGCGTGGTGATCGACCACATCTCCAAGCCGCGCATCGCGGCGGGGGCCTTCCAAGACTGGGCGACGGACATTGCCGCCATCGCCCGCGAGACCACCGCGCATGTCAAGCTCTCCGGCCTGGTGACCGAAGCGGGCGATGACTGGACGGTTGAAGACCTGGAGCCGTTCGCCGCCCATGTGCTGAACGTCTTTGGCGCCGACCGCGTTCTGTGGGGCAGCGATTGGCCTGTCTGCACGCTGGCCGCGACCTACGACCAGTGGGTTGCGGCGACGCAATCGCTTCTGGCGCCGCTCGCTCCGGGCGAGCGGGAGGCGGTTCTGGGGCGCAATGCTCAACGTCTTTATGCTTTGAAAGGAGCGCGCTGATGGGCCGATTGTCGGGAAAGACCGCCCTGCTCACCGCCGCCGGTCAGGGGATCGGCCGGGCCACTGCTCTGGCCTTCGCCGCCGAAGGTGCGCGGGTGATCGCCACCGATATCAACGACGAGAGCCTCGCCACGCTGGCGGAGACGGATGGCATCGAGGCCCGCCATCTCGACGTGCTCGACGCAGACGCGGTGCGCAGCCTCGTGGCAACGCTCGGCCCGCTGGACATCCTGTTCAACTGCGCGGGCTTCGTGGCCCATGGCAGCCTTCTGGAGGGGTCGGACGAAGACTGGGAGTTCAGCTTCAACCTGAACGTCCACGCCGCCTACCGCATGACGAAGGCCGTGGTGCCAGGCATGCTGGAGCGGCAGGCAGGCTCCATCATCAACATCTCTTCGGTCGCCTCGTCGATCAAGGGCGTGGTCAACCGCTGCGCGTATGGGGCGACGAAGGCCGCGCTGATCGGGCTGACCAAATCCGTCGCGGCCGATTACGTCACCCAGGGCATCCGCTGCAACGCGATCTGCCCCGGCACCGTCGACAGCCCCAGCATGCACCAGCGCCTGCGCGACACCGGAGACTACGACGCCGCGCTCCGGGCCTTCATCGCGCGTCAGCCCATGGGGCGGATCGGCACCGCCGAGGAAATCGCGGCGATGGCCGTTTACTTGGCGAGCGATGACAGCCAGTTCACGACGGGCCAGGCCTTCGCGGTCGATGGCGGCTGGTCGATCTGAGGTTAAGGGAGCACAACCAGATGAAGCTTGTACGATACGGTTCTGCGGGGAAAGAGAAGCCGGGCCTGGTGGAGGCCGACGGCACGATCCGCGATCTGTCGGCGCATCTGCCGGATCTTGCGGGCGAGGCCCTGTCGGATGCGAGCCTGGCGGCGCTGGCCGCGCTCGACCCCGCCACTCTGCCCGCGGTCGCGGCGGGCGCACGGCTGGGCCCCTGCGTCGGACGCGTGGGCAAGTTCATCTGCATCGGACTGAACTACGCCGATCACGCCGCCGAGTCCGGCCTGGCGCTGCCGGAAGAGCCGGTGGTGTTCTTCAAGGCGACCTCGGCGATCATGGGGCCGAACGACACGGTCGAGATCCCGCGGGGATCGGTCAAAACCGACTGGGAGGTCGAGCTTGGCGTGGTGATCGGCACGCCCGCCAAATACGTCACCGAGGACGCCGCGCTCGATTACGTCGCGGGGTACTGCGTGATCAACGACCTGTCGGAGCGGGACTTTCAGCTCCATCGCTCGGGCCAATGGGTCAAGGGCAAGTCGGCGGACACCTTCGGCCCGATCGGCCCGTGGCTTGTCACCCGCGACGAGGTGCCCGACCCGCAGAAGCTGCCGATGTTTCTGGAGGTGAACGGGCATCGCTTCCAGGACGGCTCCACCGAGACCATGCATTTCTCGGTCGCCACGGTGATCGCGCATGTCTCGCAATTCATGAGCCTACAGCCCGGCGACGTGATCTCGACCGGAACGCCCCCGGGCGTGGGCATGGGGCAGAGCCCGCAAACCTACCTTAAGCCGGGCGACACCATGACCCTCGGGATCTTGGGGCTCGGCGTTCAAGAGCAACGCGTGATTGCAAGCCCATGACCAGGATCCTCGGCCTTCGCACCCATGACCTGAGGTTCCCTACGTCAGAGCATCTCGACGGGTCGGACGCCATGAACCCCGACCCGGACTATTCGGCCGCCTATGTCGTCCTAGAGACGGATGGCCCGCATGAAGGGCATGGGCTGACCTTCACGATCGGGCGCGGCAACGAGATCTGTGTGGCGGCGATCGAAGCGCTGCGCGGTCTGGTCACGGGGCTGGAGCTGACCTGGATCGCAGAGGATATGGGCCGCTTCTGGCGCCACATCACCGGGGACAGCCAGTTGCGCTGGATCGGGCCCGACAAGGGCGCGATCCATATGGCGGCGGGCGCGGTGATCAACGCCGCTTGGGATCTCTGGGCGAAGGAGGCGGGCAAGCCGGTGTGGCTGCTCGTGTCCGAGATGCCCCCGGAGGAGATCGTGCGGCTGATCGATTTCCGCTACATCACCGACGCGCTGTCGCCGGACGAGGCGCTGTCGATTCTCACCGCCGCTGCGCCGCATAAATCCGCGCGCATCGAAACGCTGCAGCGCGAGGGCTATCCTTGCTACACCACCTCTGCGGGGTGGCTCGGCTACCCCGACGACAAGCTGCGCCGGCTGTGCGCCCAGGCGCGCGATGCCGGCTTCACCCACACCAAGTTCAAGGTCGGGCGCGATCTGCAGGACGACATTCGCCGCCTCACCATCGCACGAGAGGAGCTCGGCGACGACATGACGATCATGATCGACGCCAATCAGGTGTGGGACGTCGGGCAGGCGATCGAGTGGGTGCGGGCGCTTGCCTTCGCCCGGCCCTTCTTCATCGAAGAGCCGACGAGCCCCGACGACGTGCTGGGGCACAAGGCGATCCGCGAAGGCGTGGCCCCCACCAAGGTAGCCACCGGCGAGATGTGCCAGAACCGGATCATGTTCAAACAGTTCATCACGACCGGTGCCATCGATGTGGTGCAGATCGACAGTTGCCGGATGGGGGGCCTGAACGAAGTGCTGGCGGTCATGCTTCTGGCCGCGAAGTACGGGCTGCCGGTTTGGCCCCATGCGGGCGGCGTCGGGCTTTGCGAGTACGTCCAGCACATGTCGATGATCGACTATGTGACGATCTGCGGCGAAAAGGACGACCGGCGGATCGAGTATGTCGATCACCTCCACGAGCACTTCGTCGATCCCTGCCAGATCCGAAACGGCGTTTACATGCCGCCGGACCGGCCGGGCTTTTCGATCCAGATGAAGGCCGAGAGTATCGCGGCGCACACCTTCGCCCCGGGATAGGGTGCGGGAGACAGGGGCTGCGGCAAACGGCTTCGTCCCAAGGCGGCGCACGGGGTCTCCTAGCGCCTTGGCGTGGGGTGCGCCGGCCGCCCCGCTGATTTTCGGGGACCATCCCGATATGGGGTTCGGCCTCGATTAGGCTCTCGCGGGCATCCTGAGGCGCACTATCCGCGTGGAGTGCGGACGTTGCCCCTTTGCCTCGCTACACCTCACGAGCGGCAATCGCCCCGCGACGGCACCGCGCGCGGCCGTCAGCGGAACCGCAGAGCCGATACATTCACGCGGCCCCAGTCCGGCATGCCGATCCAGGCCTCGCTCACGCCATCGTTCACCAGCCACGTCTCGGCTTGCATCTGCATGGCAAGCGGATGGATCACCTGCTCGGTGTCCGAGGCAAAGCGCAACCGCACCCGGACACCGGCGCGCACGGCCATTGCAAGGGCGCGGATGCGCGGATCGTCCGCCGGCTCCGGCGCGACCACCGTGAACCGCGCCATCATCCCCGCGGCACGGGTGCGGACCTTGTCGGGAAAGCTCTCCACAAGCTTGGCCCGGGCCAGCGTCGCGGCATGCCCAAGACCCAGGGCCGCGATCATCGGGTTGTCGGCGGCCAGGATCAGCCCCATGGCCTCGGCCTCGTCCTGCGCGAGGCCGGTCAGACGCGTGCGGTAGTTGAAGCCGAGTTCGATGCCTCCGCGGTTCCCCTGATGCACGATGATCGGCAGCCCTGCCTCTGTCATCGCGTCGACGTCCCGCAGGATGGTGCGCGGCGCGACTTCCAGCTCCTCGGCCAGCTGCGCCGATGTCTGTCGCCCCCGGTTCTGGAGGATGAGCAAGATCTGCAAAAGGCGGGCGGCCCGCATCGCCCCATCCAAACATGACAGAAGACGTCATATTAGGGCTGCTAGCCAAGACCGCGTCAAGGGGCGAGGCATGCATGGGACCCACCGGATTCGACAGCAGAACGATGCGCCCCCGCGCCATGAGCCGGCGCAGGCGAGCAGGGTGCGCATCGCGCGCCCCGGCCCGGGATGGTCCGGCACAGCGCTTCGGTGCAGCGTCGTGTGCAGGACCGATGGCCCAGCATGTGCCGAAGCGAGGCGCACAGCCGCGCCGCAGAACGCGGCAATGCGGCCCGCCCGGTCCAGAGGCCGGGCATCCCATTACTCTCACGCAGATCAGGAAAAGGCAGCAGCGCAATGCATGATGTAACCTACGGCTCCGGCACCCGGGAGGATCCCTGGATTCTGAAGACACCGCCCCTCTCGTCCGAGTTCGAGGTTTGGCGCGATGAGGCAGCCGAGCCTCCGGCCCTCGTTGTGCAGGTCGGAAAGACACGGCTCTCCTACCAGTTGCGGGCCCTGGAGGATGCGTTCGAAATGCTGAAGGACCATGGCGATTGGATGCCGCTCGGCAATGCAGACGAGGGCAAGCCGACCAAGCCGGGCACGCTCGAACACTGGGCGCGGTCCGACGACAATCCCGTGGGCGGCTATTACGGCCTCCGCAAAGGCTATCGCGGCCGCTTCGCAAACTATGTGGCCCCGACGATGGAGCTTTTGGGCCTGGTCGAGCTGGAGCACAACGCCCGCAACAACAGAGTGCGCGCAATCCAAGACGCTTAGGGTGAGAGGCGGCGGGGCGCGACGCGCGAGCGCCCCCCGTTGGGCATCAGCCGGTCAGGCCCCGAAACGGCAGGGCGGTCTTCTAGGGAAGCCGCCTACCCGTCGAAACCCGCCTCGCCTCGGCGCCAGTAGGCGGCACTGATCTGCGCCCCTTTGCCGAGGGCGAGTTCGTCGCCGAAGAACCTCCGCATGCTCTGCGCGGCTTCGAACTCGCCGGCGAAGAGGGCGAAATCGGTCTCTCCTGGCCGGGCAAGACGTTGCGCCATGGGCAGAACTGTCTCGGCGAATGCAGCCCGGTCCACTGCATGGACCTCGATCCGGCTCGGCGGAAGATAGGCGCTCAACGCATCGGCGGAGGCGGTCTCGGAGATCAGGTGGCCGCGCGTGTCGGGGCCGGTCGCCTCCAGCAGACGGGCGAGGCCGGGCAGGCCGGTGAGGTCGGCCGCCAGAAAGAGCCGCTCCGCCGGGGCTTTCGGCAGCATGCCAAGGGGGCCCATGGCGCCGATCTCTTCGCCCGGCTGCGCAACCGACGCCCAGTTCGAGATCAGCCCATCGCCATGGGAAACGATGTCGAGGTCGACCTCCCGCTCCGCCGGGCGCGCCGACCGCAGGGTCACGTATCTGGCGTGGAGCCGGTCCGCCCCCTTGGGCCAGGCCGGGGCCCCATTGGCCGCCATCGTGGGCCAACTGGGCGCGCGGCCCGGCTCCGCCGGCAGCATCAGCCGCAGATGCAGCCCGGCACGCTCGAAAAAGCCCTGCCCGGTGACCTGCATCGTCAACCGCACCAGATGCTCCAACGGCTGAGACCGGCGGGCCACCCTCAAAACCCGGAAGTTCGACGGCAGGGCCCCCGAGCGGGCGGTTTCGCCCGACCAGCGCAGGCTTTCGGCCAGGGTGCCGTCGAGCCCGGCCAAGTGGCGGGCGATCTCTTCCTTGAAGAACGAGATCATGCCCGGCTCCGGCCCGCTGAGATCGAACAGAAGCCCCGCGTCGGACGCGGCGAGGGAGATCCGGAACCCGCCGCTTTCAAGGAAGCGCGCGCCGTCGGCGCTGCGCTCGAACGCCATGTCGTGGTCGCCTTCGACCTTGGCGACGAAGCGGTCGAGCAGGGCGTGCGGATCGGCGGCGGCGAGGCGGGCGAAAGTGTGATGCGCGGTCATTCTGACGGGATCCTGACAGCTGATTGGCCGGGGTGCGGGCCGGAAGGGGCCGGGCTTTGCCAGAGGCTTATCACCCAAAGCGCGGCGAGGACATTGAGCACCGCAACGGCGGCGAAAAGCGCGCCCATCCCGATAGCTGCGCCCAGCGCGCCTGCCGCAATGCCCAGCAGAAGGCGCAGCAAGGCGTCGACCGAGGTAAGCGCGGCGAAGCCCGTCATGGCGCGGCCCGGCGCAGGCTGGCCCATATAGAGCTGCCAGGTCACGACGGTCAGCGCCGCGGCCAGGACGAACTCGGCGACCGCGAGCGCGGCGATCCCCTCTCTCGACAGGCCGTGCGGCAAGGCAAGGGCCAGCAGGACGAGCGCCTTGAGCCCGCAGATTGCGCCAAAGCAGGGCCGCAGCTTCCACCGGGCAACGGCCATGCCCGACAGCACCGAGGCCGGCGCCATCAGCAAGGTGGCGACGCTGCCGAGGATCAGGGCAGCGGCTTCGAACCGGTAGCCTGCATCGACGAGCCGGGCCGACAACGTCATGTCCACGGCGCCGGTGGAGGCGATGAGCACAAGGCCGGGTAGCAGAAGCCGCCCGCGTCGCCCGGAAAAGACGGCGAGGCCGTCGCGCAGCCGCACCGGACTGGCGTCGCGTTTCGGCACGGCGGGCGCGTCCTGCAGGAGCCGCCCGGCCCGGCCGGACAGGGCGATCAAGGCAGCCATGGCGGCAATGACGGGGCCCCAGCCGAGTTGCAGCGCCAGCCAGGGCGTGGCGCCGCCGCCAAGAACACCGCCGAGCACCATCCCCGCCGCGATATAGCCGTTGGCGCGGGCGCGTTCGGCCTCGCCGAGGCTCGCCATGCACCAGCCCGCGATCACCAAGTGTATGCTCAGCCCCAGCGCTGCCGACAGCACCGACAGCGCCAGCAGCCAGCCGGAGGCCATGCTCTCGGCCAGAACGGAAACCGGCAGGAAACACAGGCCGAGGGCCAGCGCCAACCCTTGCGTCGTCCGCCTGCGGCCCGCCGCGATGGCGGTGTGTCGCTCGAGGATCGGTGCCCAGAGCCATTTGAGGACCGATGGCAGCCAGACCAGATAGATCAGGCCCACCTGCATGAGCGAGGCTCCGCCGTCACGCATCATCCCCGGCAGCGCGATCGTGAAGAAGGCCGCGGGAAGCCCGATCCCCGCGGCCAGCAGCGCAATTCCGATCAACTTGCGCATGCCCGGGCCTTCAGAACTGTATCGACATTCCCGCTCCGATTACCCGGCCCTGTCCTACCGAAACGGCGTGAATGTCGGGCGTGTACTCGGCGGCGAAGTAGATCGGCCGCTCGTCGGTCAGGTTGTTGCCGAAGATATAGAAGCTGTAGTTGTCGCGGCTCCAGGCGGCGGTGGCGTTGACCAGACTGTAGGAGGGAATGTCCCAGCTGTTGGCCGGATCGGCCGTCCGCTCCGACACGTAGGTCCATTCGCCGCCCAGAATAACCTCGCCGCCGATCCCAAGGCGTTCGCCGTCGATCCGGTAGTTTACGCCGAGATTGGCGGTCAGCTCCGGTGCCAGCGGCACCTGGTTGCCGTCTTCGGCCCCGGTCGAGGTGTCCGACGACACATTGACCAACTCGCTGTCGAGCCAGGCCACCGATCCCCAGATGTCCAGATCCGGCGTCACGGCAAAGCGGCCCTCCAGCTCCAGGCCCCAGGTGTTGTAGTCTTGGTTGGTGAAGAAGTATTCCACCGACGGTCCGTTGAAGGCGAAGTCGAAGATCTGCCCGTCCTTCACGCGGTTGTAGAAGACGCTGGCATTGCCCGAAAAACGCCCGTCGGCGGAGCGGTGCTTGATGCCCAGTTCGATGGCGTCGTTGGTGGCCGGCCGGAACGGCTCGGCCGTATCGCCATTCGCGGAGCCGATGAGCAGCTTCTCGTAGCCGCCGGCCGCGTAGCCATGCGCGTAGCTCAGGAACCCGGTCGTCTGATCGGTGAAGTCGTAGGACAGGCCCAACCGGCCGGTCGTGTAGTAATCGTCGATCTCTTGCTCCTGGTCGAAGCTCGGCACGGTGCCGGGGAAGCCGTTGGAGAC